>DKBG01000033.1 GCA_002451155.1 Ignavibacteria bacterium UBA6906 | reverse complement strand
GAGGGAACAGAAAGAACGGCCGTCCCCTTACACGCGAAGAGGACGCCTCACTGAGGGGGATTAGGCGGTAAACCCCAGCTTCTTTTTCGCGTCTTCGGACATTCGTGCGGGAGACCATGCGGGTTCCCAGACGATCCGAACGTCAGCATCTTTGATGCCAGGCAGCTTCAGGAGGCGGTTCCGGACCTGTTGCGAGATCACGCCGCTCATTCCACACCCGGGTGTGGTTAGAGTCATCTTCACTCCTATCCAATCATCGATGATCTTCACATCGTAGATCAGCCCCAGGTCAACCAGGTTGACGGGGATCTCAGGATCGTAACATTCTCGAAGGGCATCGATCACCTGAGATTCCTTCAGTGCCGGCCTGCTCTGTTCTGTCATTGGGGAGGTATCCTTCCGACCGTTGCGTCATAGTCATGGTAGTGTTTTCCACGCGGAGATTCAAGCGAGTCGGGGAACCAGGTGGGGGAAACTGCCTTCCGGGATTGTTCGTGGGGACAGGAGCAGACTTTCCCGCAGGGGGAGAACGATCGTCGGAGCCGTCGCCTTCGAACGAATCGGCCCAGGAGGACAGCTGTTGCTGCCACGACGAGAAGGGCAAGTACCTGCTGCAGGTCTGCGGCCATCATGATATGCCCAGGGAGAGTCCGATTCTGTACACAACAAAGGTCGCTGAATACGCGAGTGCCGTCATATATGCGATCTGGAAGAGTGGCCACCTCCAACTGTTTGTTTCCCGTCGCATAACGGCAACGGTCGAGAGGCACTGCATAGCGAAGACATAGAAGACCATGAGTGAAATCCCTGTCAGCGGGCCAAAGACCGCTCTTCCCGTCACAGGGTCTTTGTCTCGCTTCATCTGGTCTCGCAGGGAAACGGAGCCGGAGTCATCCTTATCCTGGACGTTATAGATGGTGCTCATCGTACTCACGAATATCTCCCGCTGGAAGATCGAACTGACCAACCCGACACCTATCTTCCAGTCAAAACCAAGCGGTTGTATCACGGGCTCAAGCGAACGGCCCATTCGACCGGCGAAAGAATATTGAATCTTCTCTGACGCTGACCCCTCTTCGAGCTTCGGATAGGTAGCAAGGAACCAGAGAAGAATGGAGGCCCCCAGGATGATGGATCCGGCATTCTTCAGGAACACCAGTGCACGTTCCCACATGTGCATACCGATCGACTTCCACCCGGGGAGCCTGTACGGCGGAAGCTCCATGTAGAAGCCCGGAGGGGTCCCTCGCAGGAGGGTTTTCTTGAAAACCGTAGCCATGATCAGCGCCGCCGCGAGGCCGAGAAAATAGACGCCGAAAAGCGTCAAGGCGGGCAAGGACACGATCCCCAAAACCGCAATGGGCGGGATCGTGGCGGCTATCAACAAGGAGTAGACGGGAAGTCGAGCGCTGCAGCTCATCAGAGGGGCAACAAGCATCGTCACGAGGCGGTCCCGTTGATTCTCGATCGTGCGAGTCGCCATAATTCCGGGGATTGCGCAGGCGAAGGAGCTGAGGAGCGGGATAAATGATTTGCCGTGCAGGCCGAACCGACTCATGAAACGGTCCATGATGAGTGCAGCGCGCGCCATGTATCCGGTGTCTTCCAGCAACCCGAGAAAGAAGAAGAGGAGGAGGATCTGTGGAAGAAACATAACGACTGAAGCGACTCCTGCAAGGGCTCCGTCCACGAGGAGATCGCGGAAATCGCCGGGGGGGATGGCTGAGCGAATCGTCGAGGCAAGGAAATTGAATCCTGCACCGATCCATTCCATCGGAAGCTCCGCCCAAGTAAAGACACTCTGGAACATGAGAGCCATAATGCCGAGGAAGATGACGATGCCCCAGAACCGGTGCGTCAGGAGGCGATCAATCCGATCGCTCGAGGTCGATCGTGATCGGTTCGGCCCCGTGACAACGGTTGCTGTGACTTGGTGAATCCAGCTGTATCGCGCGTCGAGAGCGACGGTGTTCCGGTTGATTCCCATGAACTCGAGCTTCTCTCGGTCTCTGACAAGATGGTCCAGAACAGCGGGAGAATACTGCGGCTGTCCACCGATGGCGTAATCGTCAGAGGTGAGGAGGTGAAGTGCCTCATGAAATGCGAGATGCCTGTCCAGGTGATCAGACTCAACGAGCATGTCGGCGAGCTCTTTGCACTCCTGTTCCACGATGTCGGGCATCCTCCATGCGCGTTCTCGAGACGGAGTCGTCGCACCACGAAGAGCCTGCCGGAGCTCCTTCACTCCCTGGCCCCGCGAGGCAAGGACTGGAATCACTGGAACTCCGAGTTCGCGCGCCAGCGTCTTATGGTCGATCCGCAGGCCCTCCCGCAGAGCGACGTCGACCATCGTCAATCCGATGACCATGGGTATCTGCTGGTCGAGCAATTGGCTGACCAGGTAGAGACCCCTCTCGAGATTGACTGCGTCGACAATGCATAGAACGCAGGCAGGGCGTGCAGCATAGCGCGAGCGTCCAAGAAGAATATCGGAGGCGACACGCTCGTCGGGAGAATTAGGATGGAGACTGTATGTCCCGGGGAGGTCGAGCAGCACGGCTGAGGTGTTATCGTCAAGGTCAAGCCTTCCCTCTCTCTTCTCCACGGTTACGCCCGGGTAGTTCCCGACTTTATGACGCAGGCCTGTCAGGGCGTTAAAGACCGTGGTCTTTCCCGAATTCGGATTGCCCGCCAGCGCTACGACTTTTGTTGAAACCGTGACTGATGCCGGATCCCGCATGGTGTGCGCTAGCGCTCCTCCAAGGCTACGAGGATGCTTCCGGCGAGGTGATGATCCAGGCCGATCCGCATGTTACGGATCCCACAGATGATGTTCCCATGCCCCCTCATCACACAGGAAATCAACGCTTGTTCAGATAATCCCAGCTCACGAAGCCGACGGGAGACTTCCGGTCGGGTGTGAAGACCTTGGATACGAACCTTCTGACCGATCGGGACATCCAAGAGAGTCACAAAATTGCTCCTTCTGTATATGGGGATCCTATTTTTTCCTGCAGCGAGCGCATGTGCCAAAGATCTGCAACGATGAGCTCTGAGGGGTGAAATCCTTCTCGCCGCACACTTCTTCCTGAATACGCTCAAGTCTATCGCTGACAAACTCGATAATATCACCACATGCTAAACAGACGAGATGATGGTGCTGAGGCCGGCCGAACGCTTTTTCATATCGCGATGTCTTTTCCGCAAATCGGTACTTCGAGACGAGACCAGCATTCAGCAAGAGCCCGAGGGTGTTGTAGACAGTTGCCTTTGACACTTTTACTCCATCGGAAATGAGCCTGTAATAAAGGCTCTCAGCATCGAAGTGTCCCTGAGTCTGGAGCACAGCGTCGAGGATGGCAAAGCGTTCAGGAGTCGACCGGAGATTCCTGTTCTCCCTGAGATACTTCTTCAGAATGTCGTGCGCGGCCTCGGCTCTCACTGGTTTCCTTTATTTTGACTTGGACTAAATAAACATAGTCCTTTTTTTCAAGCCAGTCAACATGATTCTTCAAAAATCGGAAGACATGGCAGAATATTTGAGCCTCAAAAAAGTTGAAAATTCTGTCGAATTTCCTTGCGTTTTCCACTCGTTTTCGCTTATATTCTTGCCAATAGAGTTATGGTCGATGATTGAGACTGATAGTGAATGAATCGACATAAAGGCAAATTTCTCAGAGGAAAAAAGATTGACGGGGCTCCTCGTTAGAGGCGACCTGAACGTTGTTGGGATCGTCGAGATGTATTTCCAGGCACACAAAGCGCAGACTGAGGGAAGCCTGCCACCTTTTGGTGCCGGATATGTTGAAATCAAACGCGACGAGTTGGCTGGAATGTGAACAGTGGGGCGAACCTGTACTCGACACCCGCTCTTCCAATGGAAAGAGGCTGCACCAGCGGGATCCGTTTCTCGATGATGGGATCCTGCGCCAGCAAGGATATGAGAAGTCCTTTTTGACGATGAGGTTCTGCAGGAAGCCGATCCGTTCTTCCGGAGGGTTCTCAATATTGGGGAATTCCGAGAGGAAAGGGGGACACCAGAGCTTCATTAAGGGCTTGGGAAATTCGTCGGCAGGGAAGAGTGATTGCTCCTCATCAAGCGCTCGAGCGTGCTGGCTAGGGTGTCCCGGTGTATATCTCCTCTCCCGGGGATACCTCGACAGGGATGATCACAATAGTTGCCCTGTGAGGCTGCCAGACCAGAACCAATGTGTCACTCGAGGTGGAGGGGACCGCCGCATGTCTGCCTGGAGCTAAACAAAAAAGGGGGAAAAGCGGTGTTCTTCTCTGAGGCGGGGATCACAAAAGAATTTCATGTTTCAAACAGGGTCTCAGATTCAGGAAGTGCTGAAAATCAGAGAAAACGGAGATGATTTCTTTGTCCAGTTCAGCGGCGCCAGGCCAGACACCGGCAGACTCTCCGGCCCAACGCCAGCGGAAGCGGTACGCCGCCAGGTTGCCAGGTCTCGGGGCGCTTACCTCGACTCGGATAGTGCCATGCCGATTCTCACCACGGATACACTTGCCAGGCGTTGCCCCAGGAAGCACAAACGGTTGTCTGACCAACGAGAAGAGAGTATCTCTCTCCTGATGAGGGAATACAACAAAGTCCAGCGCAGGAAGTATCGAAATACCTGAACCCATCAACAAAAAGGAGGAAACCGATGAACCGGCTTCAAGAACTGCGTGACCTTCTAAACACCTTCGAAAAGGACTTCATCAAGTTCTACGAGAAGGGAAACAAGTCCGCAGGAACGCGTGTGCGGAAGCACATGAACGATCTGAAAAGAAAGGCCCAGGATATCCGGAAGGAAATCCAGGAAATTAAGGCTGCCTCGAAAACTCAGTCGGAGTCGACCACACCCCAGAGTTGAGAGCGCGTATCGGAATGGTTGTGGTTTGCTCTGTTGACGCTCCTCGCTGGCCAGGGTGGGATGGTCCGCGGGGAGCGTTTTTCGTTTCCCGAAGCTGAGATCTGGCCAAAAGGAGGGCGAAAATGCCATCCCTCCCATTCCCCCCGGAGTCTATTCCATGGACAGTGAAAAAGAAACCGACACTCCCGCGCGCCTTCCCCGCATATTTCTTCTCGTGATGGCGGGTGTGGGTTTAGCGGCCGTTCTCGCTTTCAGCGGCTCGTTGGGTCACAATCTTCTTGAGTTCGATGACAACATGTACGTCTATGAAAACCCGCTCATCTATCCGCTGAACGGTGCCACTGTCCTTCGAATCTTTACTACACCCTATTTCAGGTCGTACACCCCAATCACACTGCTCTCCCATGCCATCGATTTCGATCTCTGGGGAAAACGCCCCTTTGGCCACCACCTGTCGAACGTCATCATCCATGGAATAAACAGTGTTTTGGTGCTCCTTCTAGCGATTCTGGTTCTGGGCATTCGCAGACTTGGGCGCAATGAAGAATGCCCGGATCTGCGGAGTATGCTAGTGCGGAATGCTGCCCCGGCAGCACTTGCTGCCCCAATCGCAGCGGCGCTTCTGTTTGCTCTCCATCCCCTCCGGGTTGAATCGGTCTCCTGGGTTTCCGACAGGAAAGATCTGCTCCTGACGTCTTTTGCGGTTCCTTCGCTCATTGCGTACCTGCTTTACGGAGAGCGCCGGGGGAGGGGGGGGAGACTCTATTACGGTGTTGCGCTGGCTGCGGCCGGGATGGCAATGCTGGCCAAGACGATAGGGACCATGCTCCCGATCGTGTTTCTCCTGATGGACGCGCTGCCGCTCCGGCCCCGGGTTGCCCGGCCCCGTTGGCAAGCCCTCCTGTGGGAAAAGATCCCCTTCCTGGCCTTCAGCCTTGGCGCTGGCCTGATGTCGGTTTTTGCGGTGCAGGGAGTTCTCCGTCACCCCGGTCTGTATCACCCGACTCCTCTGGAGAAAATCCTCCAGCCGACATACGCGCTCGCGTTCTACATAGCGAAGACAATATGGCCTTTCGACCTCACGCCGATGTACACTGGCGGATCGCTCCTTGCACTCGTGGCAGCTGCCATTGGAGTGGTCGGCGTGACGGCTCTCTGCCTGCGTGCAGCCCGGCACGGAGATACAAAGTGGCTTCTCGCCTGGGGTTCCTATCTCCTCCTCGTGGTCCCGACTGTCATTGGCAAACCGACGGCCGGGATTCAAGCGTGGGCGGACCGGTATTCGTATCTCCCGAGCGTTCCACTGGTGTTGGTGTTCGGCGGTCTCGTCGGGGNNGGGCGAATCGGCGGTCTCAGTGTCCGCCGCGTGATGATTACCGTGACATTCGCGCTCATGACATTTCTGACGGTGCAAACCATCCGGCAGGTTTCCCTCTGGCACGACGACGAACGTCTCTGGCGATACGCGATAGCCATCGACCCGGAGGCCGTTATGGCGCATACAAACCTGGCAATGATCCTCACTGCAAAAGGAAGAGCGGATGAGGCTCTCGCCGCCGCCGCCGAGGCTATTGCGCTGAAGCCAGGCTATGCGAGTGCTCATGGGGCAAAGGGCCTCGCGTATGATATTAAGGGAGATACAGCAGGAGCGATTGAGGCGTATACACGGGCAATCCAGCTTGACAGTAATTATATCGATGCCTACTCCAACCTCGGGAACGTCTATCTCAGCGCAGGTCGGTACAATGAAGCCGTGGATCTCTATACATCCGCCATCCGCAGGGATCCGACCTTCTTCTCTGCCTACTACAATATGGGAATTGCCTACTATCGGCAGGGGAATCTGGCGGCCGGCATGGATGCGTTCGAGGCCACGGTGCGGGTTAACCCGACATATCCGAATACATATTTCAACATGGGCATCATCTACGCAGACTGGGGAGACCATGAATCCGCGCGCCGTTCCTTCGTCAAGGCTGCTGACCTGGGCTATGAGCCGGCCCGGCGTGTGCTGAGAGAACAGGGCTTGAGGTGAGTCATCCTCATCCCTCCTCGTGGACATGATTTGCGTTCACGGTGGGAACTGGACAATCCCTGCCGCCTCCCGAGATGCACTTCTCGAGCTATCGGAGAGACCAGGCATCCTGCCTGGTCCTGAACACGAACTCTGGGCGGAAGTAGGAAGAATGTACGGTGTAAGAGGAAGGGAGAAAAAAGCCAATCCCGCCGGAGGCGGGATTGGGAGGGACTTTACGTCTGCTCGGCGAGGTTTCGTTGTGCACGTCGAACAGCCTTCACCTTCTTCATACGCTTTTTCACCGAGGGCTTGGTGAAATAGGCGCGCTTCTTGAACTCCTTCAGAACGCCCGAGCGTTCATATTTCTTCTTGAAACGCTTGATTGCGCGATCGATGGGTTCGTTTTCTGAGACGACAATACCGACCAACTCTGCTCACCTCCTCGGTTCCGGTCATTCCGGATTATCTATGACATCCTGATGAACGTTTTCTAGCAGCTTTCGCTCTCCGAGTTTCTCGAAGGCAACCACGAGGGCACTCTCACCCCGCGAGGTCTTCTCTTTCGAAACAATCTTTCCGATGTCGTCCCAGTCGCTGTGAAATATTGACTGTCCAACTTCGTACGTATTTTCGGGATGGTATTCTGAACACTCTTCTCGCGTTATCTTCTTCTTGGACTCTTCCTGAGTTCGCTTGAGATCCTCCGCGTTCACCATTGAAGCATGGCGGCACCGTGTGCACCGATACCAGGTCTTTTCCGGTTGAGCCTCTGCGGCTCCGATCAACTCCATCTTTGTCACGCGTTCGCAGTGGCTGCAACGGTGAAAGATGTATTTCCCTTTGGCCATGGACACCTCCGCGACGGTGGGGATCGAGTCAGGAATCACCGAGGAGCGACGCTTGGGGTCAAGCTGGCGGCAGGTTACAAGCACAACTCCGTATCTTAAAGGTAGAGAAACACCCGCAGGAAGTCAAGGGAGGCATCCTCAAGCGGTCAATACAGTTCCAGGAGAATCATCTGATAGGGTTTCCCGTCATATGCGTAGATGATCCGACGAATAACGGATATTGGATAGATAAAGCTCCTTTTGTCCGTCGCTGTATTCCTTGCTACGATAATGTAGTCGCTCTGCACGTCCACGAGTGTCAGGACGTATGTCTTTGTCGGGTCCCCGCTGACGAACTGCTCAGCCCCTCCAGTGCGGTCCATTATCTGGATTTCTTTCCCTTTAAATTGCACGAGAAACTCTCTGAGTGTTGAGGGCTTTCTCTGGGCATAAGCGGAATGTGGAAGAATCCAGATGCCCAGGCCTGCGAGAAGGAGCAGCGTGAGCGGCAACCGTACAAATGATTTCATGGCGTATTTCCTGAAGTATGCCCGTCCGTGCGACGTCTGACGCCGCGTTTCCCTGGCTGGCGGTGAATGGTGGAAAGAAGGTACAAAACGTCACAGTCTCGTTCAAGCTGATGTGCGCAGGAGCACGCCTCCACTTGCCCTCTAATGACTGATTTTGTATCTTGCAGAGGCTTCCTGCAGGCGGGGGAGAGCGATGCTGACCTCGCGCGGTTTCTCGCCTGTGGCGCTCAGGCTCGGGCCCTTAGCTCAGTCGGTTAGAGCGACAGACTCATAATCTGTTGGTCGTAGGTTCGAGTCCTACAGGGCCCACGTGAGTGTTTCCGGCAACGACGAACCTTTCACGCGGCGGGTAATTTTTACCCGCCAGGTTCTTCTCATCAGGGAATTTCCCTCATCTTCACGCGACTCTCGCTCTGGCTCGTCATTTGCACACAAGGGTGAGCAAAAGGGGAGAGCCAGAGAACGATAGGGTAAAGGAGATACCTTCGCATGAAAATCCTTCTGGTCGATGACGAGAAAGGGTTTCTGACCGTCATGGGCGACGTGCTTCGCCAAAATGGGCACGAGGTCATGCTGGCGGAGAATGGGAAGCAAGCTCGCGAAGCGCTGGAGAGCGATCGAGTAGACCTGATCATTTCCGATGTATTCATGCCGACGCTGAACGGTGTGCGGTTCCACAGTTATGTGCGCGATTTTACCGATGCCCATGACGTTCCGTTCATTTTCATGTCCGGATATGATGATGAAACCACTCGGAATCTGGTGGTCAACCCGGAAATTGATTTCTTCTTCAGCAAGTCGACACCGATCGAAAAAGTTGTTGCATTCATCGAAACACTGAAAGGCTCCCGCCAGAAGAATCTGCAGTGAGGGGGACAGTGCTGACGCTGTAGCATGCGCTCGAATTTCATGATCCAGTCTCAAACGCGACGGGTGGCTTCTTGGGTGGGATACCCTGTTACCCCTCTCTCTTCCTCTTCCGCACTACTTCCCCGGTCGAACCTGATAGTAGCGGCTCTGCCCGCCGGGAAAATTTGACATCCAGAGTATCAAAATTACACCTCTCTGAAGGGGAAAGCCTGAAACTAGAGGCATTTCGCCCCGGTCGGAAGCATCTCTCCTCTGGCACAGGCCTTGATGCCATCCAGGCAAGAGTTTCGGTGTACAGTAACTCTATACAATACCAATAATTCAAAAGGAGCAACTCAATGGGACAGCAGCAACTTCTGCTCATCATCCTCGGTGTCATCGTGGTCGGGATCGCCGTTGCGGTCGGAATCACGATGTTCCAGGACAATGCCGTGTCGGCGAACCGTGACGCTGTGGTAAATGATCTGGTGAACCTGGCGGCGCGTGCGCAACAGTACTATCGTCGTCCGACTTCACTGGGTGGCGGTCAGAACTCTTTTGCCGGATTGTCTGGTGACGCATCCGGTCTGAAGAAGCTCGTGAATACGAGTGTGTCGCCCTGGGTCAACGCGAACGGGTCATACCGGATTTCCGTGGCCGGGACAGACAGCAGCGTCTGGCTTGAAGGGACCGGAAACGAAATCGGGAACGACGGATCCGCGAAGGTCCGCGTGACGATGGAAGTCCGCGCCACGCGTCAGGCAACGACGGTCGAGAACTGATCGACGATCTCGGGACGCCGCCGGGTTCGTTTCCCGGGGGCGTCCCTGTCTATTACTGAACAGGGTGAATCGTGGGCTCGCAACAGTTACTTCTGATCATCGTTGGGACAATCGTGGTGGGCATTGTCGTCGCCGTGGGGATTACCTTGTTCATCGACCACGCCTCGGCGACCAACCGCGATGCAGTTGCGAATGACCTGATTCATGCGGCGAGTTCGGCCCAGGCATACTACCGCCGGCCCGTCGTGCTTGGAGGTGGAGGAAGTTCATTTGTAGGCTTTGACCTGCGGACCGTCTTTATCAATCTGCAGAACATGAACGGTACCTACTCATTATTTGGTGCGCCAACAGATAGTGTGCTCGTTATAGAAGGTTTGGGGACGCAGCCGGGGTACAACAACACACTCCCGGTGAAGGTATCAATCAAAGTGTATTCCTCGCGGACTGAAGTCAACGAGGTGAATTAGTATTTCCAGGCGGGGGCAGGGAAGAACCAGGGGGTGCCTCCCCTAACGGGTTGTGGGCGGCTCACCAGAAGGGGGATCTGGTGGTGCCGGACGCGGCTCAAGGTTATGGGGAGGTTTCCCTTTCGTTTTCTAAGAGACATATGAGCGTTCAACGGGAGGAATGATGTCATGGCAGAGTTTCGCATCGAAGGTGTGACGTCCGCCGGCAAGCCGGTGCAGGGCACGCTGGAAGCGGAAAACGCGCGCGCCGCGCGAAAAAAGGCGTCACAGCTGGCCCAACAGCGTAACTTTAAGATCCTCCGCGTGATCCCCCGGAGTACGTGGGTGTTCAAAGTCCAGCGAGGGACGGAAAAGCCCTTCACAGGCGAACAAAAGGCCTTCAGCAAAGCTGAAGTCAAAGAGGCCCTGCAGCGCATGGGTTTCCGGGTCATCTATGTCCAGCGTCGACTTCTCGACTTCAAAGCCAAACCACCGGCGACAGAGATCGTGACCTTTGTCCGGGTCAGTGCTGACCTCATCAAACAAAAGCTCCCGTTCAACGAGATCATGCAGCTGCTGGCAAACGACATCGAAAACCGGACGCTTCGGGAAACCATTAAAGACATCAATACCGAGCTGAAACAGGGGAAAGACAGCGAGAAGGCGTTTGTGAAGCACGAAGCTGTGCTCGGCAGATTCACGGCGCACATGCTCGGTCTCGCCTCAAAGAGCGGTAACATGGCAGAGATCTACGAAAGCACCGCGAAATTCCTGGAGCGCCAGGCAGAATTCAAAAAGAATCTCCGGAGTGCGCTGATCACGCCTGTCGTGACTCTCATTGTGCTCTTTGGCGCGGTGATCTACTACGTGGGATACATCTTCCCTGCGACAGCGAAACTGTTCGTCAAATTCAAAATCGATCTGCCGCCGATGACCAAGGCTACACTGGCGCTCAGCGACTTCCTTGTGTCGAATATCTGGATCATTCTCCTTGTCCTGACCATTCCGACCGTTCTTGCTGTTCGGTTCTTTATGACGGAACGAGGACGATTTATCATGGACCGATTCGTCTGGAAAATCCCGGTCATCGGTTCGCTCCTCCACAAAACGAGTATCGAGATCTTCTGTCGGGTGTTCTACGCCCTGTACAGCGGTTCCGGAGAGAACATCGACGTTATCCGGATGGCCTCGGAAGCCTGCGGCAACTCGTATATGGAGCATCAGGTGAAAACCATCGCTCTTCCGATGATGATCCAGAAAGGGGCGGGGATCACCGAGGCCTTTGAGGCAACGGGCGTCTTCACGAAAACGGCAATCTCGCGCTTCCATTCAGGGGCGGAGACCGGGACGGTGAAGCATACGGCATACCAGCTGGCGGAGTATTATGAAAAAGAAACGACCTATAAAATGAAGAATGCCATCGACTTCATCCAACTCTGGATTGCGATGGTGATCATGATCGTGCTGACAGCACTGACAATCGTCTCCTCGGAAACCGCGACGATCAAACCCAAGAATCCCGTTATGGGCTGCGTGGTGAACGAGCAGAGCAACCGGAATCTCGGCTGACATGAAACTTATCCCCCAACGTTTGATGCCGGACGGACATGGCTCACATTGACATTACAGATAAGATCGGATTCGCCCTTCTCAAAAAGGGTGTCATCGACTACGAGACGCTCGAGAAGTCGCTCAAGGTCAAGGAATCAGAAGACAAGAAGAATCGACGCAATCTTGGCCAAATTCTGGTCAACGATTTCGGGGCCGACCACGACGCCGTGTTCCGGGAGGTCGCGGACCTGTATGCGTTCCGCGAGATATATCTCGCCGATGAGAATCTTGACAAGACTAAGATAGATTTCATCCGGCGCTTCGTCGACGGACTGCCGCAGAACATGCGGGAAATGCTTCTCCAGACGAAGATGCTGCCGCTGAAGTTCGACGAGAAACAGCCGGACAAACTGATTATCGTCGCAGCCGATCCGACCGATCGGCGAATCCCGCTGATCGCGAGAAATTTCGGCGGGAAGAAATACGAAGTGGCGTATTGCCGGCTGAAAGAGCTGCAGGGGCTTCTCGACCAGGTGATGCCACCAGAAAACGAGTTCCTGAAACTCCTCGAGGATCAGGGGGGCATTCAGGTGAAGGTCGATGATGAAGAATCGGCCGTCGATGAGGAAGAACTCGAACTCGAAATCAGCAAAAGCGCCCTGGTCAATCTCGTTGAAGGCGCGCTCGTGGAGGCGGTCCGGCAGGGCGCGAGTGATATTCATGTCATTGCGAAAGAAGGTAACCGGACGGAGTTCTGGTTCCGTATTGACGGGGCGCTGAAACTCTGGCATGTCCAGGAAAAGACGATGCCCGAGGCGGTGGCGGCGGTCGTCAAGGACCGGTCGAAGAACGTCGATCGCTTTGAACGTGAGATGTCCCAAGACGGGTTTATCCAGAGGGTGATCGATGATCACCATATCCGGTTTCGCGTCTCGATCATCCCGATCGTCGGTATCGAGCTCCGACACAAGTATGAGAGTATCGTCATCCGCGTACTGGATGACCGGAAAGTCATCACCGATCTGAACAAGCTCGGTCTGCAAGGTCCGGCGCGAGAATTCTTTTACAGAGCGATTGCGCGGCCGCAGGGGATCGTGATCCTGACAGGACCCACCGGGTGCGGCAAAAGCACGACGCTTGTCGCCGCCCTTCATCAGGTCATTGATCCGTCGGTCAACGTGCTGACCGTCGAGGATCCGGTGGAGTACATCATCAGGGGCGCGCGCCAGCTCAGGATTGGCCCGAAGATGAATTTTGATCAGGCCCTTCGGGGTATCCTCCGTCATGACCCGGACATTGTGCTGGTCGGTGAGATGCGCGATAAGGCGTCGGCCGAGATCGCGATCAAGCTGGCCAACACGGGACACCTGACATTCTCGACGCTGCATACGAACGACGCCCCGAGTGCAGTTTCCCGTTTGTACAAGATGGGGATCGAACCATTTCTCATTGCCTATGCCATCAACATCATTGTAGCCCAGCGGCTGATCCGGACTCTCTGCCCGTCGTGCAAACGGCCGATTCCGAAGGATGAACTCGATCGGGATGCCTGTCTGAAGTTTGGTTTTGTGGAGGAGGATCTGGAGACCCACACGATCTATGAGGCTGCCGGGTGCGACAAGTGTAACGGTGGGTACAAAGGCAGGGCGGCCATTCATGAGGCACTCTTCTTCAGCCGCGAGGTCAGGGGGATCATCATGAAATCCGGTGACGATGTGGACGAAGAGGAGATCCGGGTGCAGGCTACGAAGGACGGAATGTGGACTCTGCGGCGGTCAGGGATCGAACGAATCAAGGAAGGCCAGACGACAATCGAGGAAATCGCCTCAGCAACGACGGACGAATGAGCAGCGTGTCTTTTCGCTCAGAACAGCCTCGTCGGTTTTCCGGCGAGGCTGTTTGTCTTTCCAGCCGCCACCCACCGGGAAAGAAGACCGAATGATATCAGGTCATTCCTTATGCGTCATCCCTCAGGTTCTGTCGAACCCTCACTGCCCGGGCACGGATTTCATCGAGCATCGGCTCTCCGTGACGGATCTTCGGAGGCATGCAGACGGGCAACCGCAAAGAGCTCGCATGGACAGCCCTCTGCAGTGTTCTCCGTAGCCGGCTCCCGTTGGCAATACCGTTATCCTGGGGGGAGAGGAGGGGTGCGCCTCTTTGGCTGGTTGGCTAATATCCTCAATCGAGGGGCAGAATTTACAAATGCCGCTACGGGGACCAAGTCTGGGAAGGTCATTTTCAGCTCATTTGAAAGCCTGAGAAAAGGCGAGCATTGGCACAGTCCTTGAACCCATTAGGGTGACACGAAAAAGGGCAAAAAAGGCGAAAAAAATAAGGATTCACCATATCTTCTTGCCTTTTTGCCAGATACATCCGTTGTCTTAAAGTTTCGATCAAATTGACTTTCCCAAGTCATAATTCTAAATTGGAACTGTTCAAAATGCGCCAATTTGTTCAGTGTCACAGGATACCCCCCAATGATTGAGACCGCCATCAAATTGTTGCAGGAGATTGCTGCCTCTATTCCGGAAACCGTTCCCGGAATGGAACGGCAAATGCTGATTGGTGATCTGGTCTCCAAACTCTCACCGGCCGAGCGGACCGCGCTGAGAAAGCTCATGGACAGCTACCTTCTGCAAATGTCGAAGGTCAACGCGTCCGATATCGACATAGGGGGATTCGGCAGCACCAACTTCATCTGGTACCGCATTTATGGTGACAAGAAGCCGAGCAAGGAATTCGGGAAATTTACGCTCGACGAGTTCAACGTCCTCATCCAGGCCATCCTGATTGAACGCCAGCGTCTCTTTCTGTACGAAAACCGGAGTCTCGACTTTTCCTACAGCATCATCGAAGAAGACCGGATGTACAGGTTCCGCGCGAACGCGTACTTCGACCTTGACCATCTCGCACTCAATATGCGTGCGATCAACGCCATCATCCGCCCGTACAAGGGTTTGGAGATGCACGCAAATGTCACCCGCGTTCTCAGCCTTGCTCACACCACTCAGGGCCTGACACTTGTCACCGGGATCACCGGGTCAGGAAAGAGCACCACCCTTGACAGCATCATTGACGCCAACAACCACACTGTTGATGCGCATATTGTGATCATTGCGTCTCCGATCGAGTACGTTCACAAGCCGGACCGTTGCATTGTCCGTCACCGCGAGGTGGGCCGCGATGTTCTGTCATTCAAGGACGGCGCCGTCCAGTCGTTGCGGCAGGATCCTGACATGATTGTGATTGGAGAGATGCGTGACCCGGATACNNATCGACCGTATCATCGGCGAGGTGCCGCCCATTGAGCAGGAACGTGTTCGGCTTCGTCTTGCGGACACTCTGACCTGTGTGATGTCACAGAAGCTGATACCAAGTCTCGACGGCAAACTGGCATTGGCCAAGGAAGTCATGGTGATGACTCCCTCCGTGCGGGCAGCCATCAAAAACAACAACACCGGAGAAATTTACCAGATGATGGCCGAATCCGGTGACGTCGGGATGGTCACGTTGGAGCAGGATCTGAAGCGTCTGTACATGCAGAAGCGAATATCGCTGGATAACGCAATGATCAATGCCAACAACAAGAGACGCTTCCAGCAAATCATGAATCTGGCGCCGACAGGAGACTGAACAGCCGGCACTGATGGTATGTTTCACTTACGCGGGAATTCCCCATATGGCAGCGCGAACCAGTAGTGTCATCGGGTTGTTCATTGACGGCCTGGATGTCAAGCTTGCCCACCTGAGCGTGAAGAAGAAACGTGTTGTCGTCAACGAGCTTACCTCCGCGACGCTTGTTGCTAGACTCCAGGAGCAAAAGGTTGGTGAGGATGTTCTCTCCGGGGGGGCAGACGTTCTCGACGCGTTCTCCGTCCCGGTTGCGCCGGTCCCCGAAGCGAGCGGAGGGGAACAGGCGGACGATAACAACGCAGTCCTTCTCGGGTTGCTGGCGAAGTATCCCAAGAGCAGATACTCCCTCACCTACAGTCTCGCAGAGCCCGCAATCTACTACCATGTTATGGAAAGCGATTTCGGGCTCAAGGGGAAGAAACTCAAGGCGCGAATTCTGGAAGAACTCCGTTCCATCAGAGCCTTCCAGCCGGCAGAGGATGCCGTTGATGCCATTAAGACTGATGAAGGCAACATGCTCTGCATCGTGCGGGAAGACGGGCTCAGCCTCATTAACGCACTGGAGAGCATCAAGGGATTCCTGGGGAACAGATTGCCGACCATACCCGCGATTGACAGCGCGGATGTCTCGTTAATGAACATGGTACGGCTGAACTACGACCTGCAACCGCAGGACGTGACGGTCATTGTGTATGTTGGAGTGGAGTTTACGCGCTTGATCTTCATGCGAGGCGATCACTTCTATCAATTCGCGCCGATAATCGGCGAAGGGTACGATTCCCCCAATCTCCAGAACACGGTGTACAGCCGCCTGTTGCTCGAACAGGACAACCTGGCGATTCCGAGGATCAACCGGATCGTGCTTGCGGGCCAGTGCAAGAGGATTGGATTTAAGGACTTCCTCGCCCAGCAACTGCCTGACCAGGAGATCGACTACCTGCTGGCCCCGCAACTTGACACCAGCGGCCTGAGCGCGGAAGACCAGGAGATGATATCAGAGTTTGCGGTGCCAATCGCTGCGGCGTGGAAGGTGCTGGATCCGCTCTCGCCTCTGCTGTATAATGTCAACCTGCTCCCGGCCGAGGTAAAGGAAGGCCAACGCGTGTTCAAACTGGCCTGGCACGGCTATCTGCTGATGGGGCTCCTCTTCGTCTCGACTCTGCTCTTCACCATGCAGGTCTCTCAGAAGTCGAAGGAGATCCGCGAACTCAGGGATGTACTGACACTCAAGGAGAGCCAGAAAGCGGAGAACCTCACTCTGTCCAACTCCATCATGGCGCTTGAGGAACAGCTCAATCGGTACAAAACGTCGCTGGCTCTCTATGATTCGCTGGTTCCGGGATCGGATCGCTGGAGTAAAGTGCTGACGCAGCTGAGCCACGGTGTGGAGGACCTTAATTCAATCTGGCTCACGGATTTTGGAGGGCAGCAGGACGGGGCCGTCAACATGAACGGCTACGCTGTGTATCGGACCAGGATCCCGCGCCTGGCTACGCTCTTCGACAACTCGGTATTGCGGGAAGTCAATGTGCAGGCGATCCGTGAGGAGACGGTGTACCGGTACAAGATTGAAGTTCCTCCGCAGCCGGTGACGCCGCCGGCGGCCCCGCAACAGTAAGATCACAGCAGAGAAAAGGAGAAGCGTTGTGTCATACAAACTTCGCAACAGCATCGCGCTCGGCATTCTGCTGTTCCTCATCGTAGGGATCGGGACGTACATCCGCGCCTTCAACCTGCCGAAGAAGCAGAAGCAGATCGAACAACAGATTCAAGCCATTGACGAAGAACTGCAAAACACGCCGAACCTGGTGAACCAGTTCAATGATCTGAGCATGCTCCTGACGGATACTCAGAAACGGTGGGAAAACAGGAACAANNCCCCGCCGATGGATATCACGTCGCAAAGTTACGCCTACTTCAGCCGCCTGATCGATCTGAGCGGAGAGCTCAAGCTCGATATGGTGTTCATGGGCACAGAGCCGCGGTCCAACTACGGCTACAACTCATACAGCCTGAAAGGTGAGGCGCCCTTTGACAACCTCTACCGGTTCATCTGGTATATGGAGAATGATAGGAAGTTGTACAAGATACAGAACCTGAATCTGAAAGGACTTGAAATCGCCCCAACGGAAAAAGAGGAGGGCAAGCTGCTGGTCACCTTCGATATGGTGGTCCACGCCTACTTTTCCTCTATCGCGGAGCTCTCCAGTTCGCTTGGCGAACGGGCCCTCACTCCGAACGGGCTGAACGTGGATCCCTTCGCGCCGGTCATCACAAGCGGAATCCCGCCGAATATCAGGACTCTGGTCGAGATCGAACGGTCTGATCTGAAAGCGGTCATTCCAGGTAAGGCTTTTGTTCTCGATCAGACGAATGTTATCAGAACGCTGCGAGAGGGGGATGAGGTCTATCTCGGGTACGTGACGAGGATCGACCCTGAACTGGGCAGGATGGAATGTACGCTGAACAAGGGCGGCATCATCGAGAAAGTTGAACTGAAAATACGCTATGGTCCGACACAAACTGTATCACAACACTAGGATCGAGGAGAGCATGAATAGAATAGTCCTCATCGTGGCAATCGCCCTTGTCCTGAGCGGCACCAGCGACGGATGGGCGCAGGGCGGCCAGAGTGCGGCGGAACGGAAGGCGTTTCGCGAATATACCTCTCCGCAGGAGCTGGTGTCCATTGCGCCTACTACATCGCTGGACAAAGCCCTTGCGGCGATCAGCGAGGTCAGCCAGAAGTTCATCGGGAAGGTCATCATCGATCCTGAGCGGCGGAGTATGCCAATCAACATCGACATCCAGGGACTTCAGTGGCGGGACGCCCTGGAGGCGATCCTGCGGAAGAACAGCATCTGGTACAGCGAGTACGAGAACTACCTCCAGATCTCGTCCGTCGGCCAGACCGAGTCGGGCGGGACCGAGCGCGTGATGGTAGGTGGGCCCGCCGGTTCCACCGAGATCGCAAAGGAGATTGCGACGTTCCGCAGCCGTGAGATCAAGATCTCGGCTGTCTTCTTCGAGGTCAATCTCGACCGGGCAGAGGAGGTTGGCATCAACTGGACATTCATGAAAAGCACCAATGATCTCTCGGTGAGCTCCGAATTCCTCGCGGCCGACAAAGTGACAGACAAGATGTTCAAATTGGAGGCCGTCCCGAAAGTCAGCTTCGCCAACATGGATTTCCTTCTCCGAATGTTCTCGAACTACAATCTGGGTGAGATCCTCTCCGGTCCCTCCCTTATTGTCCGGTCCGGCGAAGAAGGACGAATTCAGGTCGGTCAGGACTTTTCCATCCGGGAGCGGGACTTCGCCGGGAATCTGCTTGATAAGTTCTACAGTGCGGGGACGATCATCAAGGTGACCCCCCAGGTCATTACAGAGCAGGGAGTGAATTTTGTCCACCTGAACGTCGACGTCGAACGCAGCTCTGTCACTCCGGGACCCGTCAGCACAATCATCAACAAGACGAAGGCGACGACCAATGTCCTCCTGCTTGACGGGGAAGAAACAGTTATCGGCGGGTTGTATAACAATGAAACGAGCACGACACGGCAGGGAGTACCCTTCCTGAAGGACCTTCCCTGGTACGTCTTCGGCCTCAGGTATCTCTTCGGCTACGACATGGACAAGGTGCAAAAGAAGGAGCTCGTAATACTCCTGAAAGCCGATCTGGTCCCGACCCTGCAAGAGCGCATCACGCAGAAGACAAGGGAAGACGATCTGATCTCGAAGTGGCGTGATGAGATGTACAAGAAAGAACAGATGATCAAGAGTGACCGGGCGCAACCAAAGCGGTAGCGAATGAGAGATTATCAGGACATTGCAAAGGAACCCTATCCATGACCCGCATAACGAATATTGTCTGCGCCACGTTGATCATGCTGGCGGCCGCACTGGCGGGATGTAATTCCAGTGATTCCAGTGGCCCGACCACCGGTGAAGGCCAGGTGAGCGGCTACGTGTATGACCAGTCAACATCGGGCCCCCTCGCGGGCGCGACGATTGTCGTCACGACACTCAGCGAGGGCACGAAACTTGATTCATCGGCCGGTGACGGATCGTACAGCATCAGGTTCACTGTCGACAGCAGCACAACGGTCTCTGTCCGAGTCACGAAGTCAGGCTATGAAGACTACAATACAACAGTGACCGTTCGGTCGGGCGGAGTGACACAGTTGAACATCACACTACGGCCAAAATCCATTGTTGTGCCCCCAGGTGGATCAACAGGTCAGGCGCAGACCATCGCGTTTCTGGGTTCCACGCCTGAGGAAGTCTCCGTGTACGGAGTGGGAGGGACGGAAACATCGATTCTTCGTTGGGAAGTGAGAGATTCCCTCGGTCTCCCCATCGACGCGCAGCATGCCGTGACGCTGAGCTTCACCACGAACGGCCCGAATGGAGGCGAATATGTCTCACCGCCCCAGCTGATTACAAACGCAAACGGACAGGCAACGACCACGTTGAATGCGGGAACGAGGTCGGGCGTGGTACAGATCGTCGCGTCAACGACGGTGGGGACACGCCAGATATCCTCAAGTCCGGTCCAGGTCGTGATTAACGGCGGATTTGCCGTTCAGGATCACTTTACCATTGCCGCGAACCGGTTCAACTTCCCGGCACTCGGCATTATGGGCAAGGCGCTCGGGATCTCAGTGCTGGTAGGAGACGTCTATAGCAATCCGGTGAAGCAGGGAACGGCCGTCTATTTCCGCAGCAGCGCGGGCGTCGTGCAACCCAGTGTTTTCACCTCAAGCGACGGGCAGGGCGGCGTCAGTCTCTACAGCGGCAACCCGGAACCGTTCGGTGCGTATGCCGCGTCGGCATACGGCGACGGCTATCACTACGTTGTTGCCAGGACACTTGGACAGAACGGGGTATCGGTGCAGGATAGCGTCCTTCTCCTCTGGAGTGGGTATGCCAATATCTCGAATGTGAATCCGACCACATTCGATATCCTGAACTCCGGATCGCAATCCTTTTCCTTCAGAGTGGCCGATCAGTACGGACACCCGCTCGCACAGGGGACGACCATCACTGTAACCGCAACGATCCCCCCGCCGGCCACGCCGGATGTTCAGCAGAACCAGGTTGCGGTGACCTTCGGGACAGCAGGCTCGGTGCAACTGCCTGATGTGATCTTCCCCGGGCCGGGGACCACCGACTTCACATTCGTCCTTCGTGACGGGACCTGGAGTATCACCGATGCGACCCCGGTGACTCTCACCATCACGGTAACGGGACCGAACACCACTGGCCCGGTCTCCTTCACAATGTACGGAACCGTCAGGTAAGGGAGACGAGTCTGCAGGCTCTTCTCTGAGGGGGCTCCCGGGATGTCCGGGAGCCCCCTTTGCGTTGTGTCAATCTGACTGATACTGTCAGGCTCGGGCGACTGCTCCTGAGATGCCACTCCCTGCGGGTTCTCCCCAAGCCCCGGCTGGCCCCCCCGCCCCGATCAGAATAAGTAGAGAGCATGCGTGAGTGATCCTCCCCCACGGTTCCTGATGGCGGCCGGGATGGGTTCTTCCGGCTGTGTCAGGGCCTCCGGTTGACTTTCGGACGGCTTTCGCGTAGTTTACTTTGCTGAGTCCGACAGAGCCGGCATCACCCCATGCACAAAAGCATTGTGATCCGCGGAGCGCGGGTCCACAACTTGAAAAACGTAAGTCTCGAACTCCCGAGAAATACGCTGATCGTTCTAACAGGCGTCAGCGGTTCGGGGAAGTCGAGCCTTGCCTTCGACACGATCTATGCCGAAGGGCAGAGACGGTATGTCGAGAGCCTCTCCTCGTATGCCCGGCAGTTTCTGGAGCGCATGGACAAACCTGATGTCGATTTGATTCAGGGCATCAGCCCCGCCATGGCGATCGAGCAGAAAACCAACACCAGAAACCCGCGCTCGACAGTCGGGACGACAACGGAAGTGTACGATTATCTGCGCCTTCTCTTCGGCCGGGCCGGGACAACGTATTGCCGCAACTGCGGGAAACGTGTGCAACGGGATTCTGTGGCGACCGTCCTTGACTCGGTCGCACAAGAGGTACCCCTGTCCGGGAGCAACGAGGGATCCAGGCTCATGGTCACCTTCCCGCTTCCGAGACATCCCAAAGAGAGTCTGGCCGAAGCGTTGAAGAACCTGCAGAAGGAAGGATTCGTTCGAGTTCTCGTCAACGGAACCGTTGTGGACCTTACAAGTGAAAACGTCCCGCCGCGAACAAAAGCTGATTCAGTAGAAGTGCTCGTCGACAGGATTATCTACCGGGCGGGTGAGGAGAATCAGCGCCTGGCAGATTCCATGGAAACAGCCTTCGCGTCAGGAGGAGGGAGAGCGAGTTGTCTCCTCCCAGACCTGAACAAACGGCTCAATTTCAACACAAACTTTGAGTGCCGGGAGTGTCATATCTCCTACGAAGAACCTGACCCGCGGCTCTTCTCCTTTAACAACCCGTTCGGTGCCTGTCCTGAGTGTCAGGGATTCGGGCGGGCGGTTGGGATCGACATGGATCTGGTAATTCCAGACAAGGATAAATCGCTCAGAAGTGGGGCTATCCAGCCGTGGACCACGCCGAAATTCCGTGAGTACAACAACGCATTGATCCGCGAAGCCCCCCGGGCGCACGTCAGGCCGGACGTTCCTGTGCGTGAACTGAGTGACGACGAACAGAAGCTGCTGAGGGAAGGATTCGGAGAGTTCGAGGGGATTGACGCATTCTTTCGCTGGGTGGAGAAGAAGGCATATAAGATTTACTACCGCGTGCTGCTCAGCAGGTACCGGGGATATACGACCTGCCCCGCCTGTGGAGGAGCGCGTCTGCGTCCCGAAGCGCTCGATGTTCGCGTGGGTGGGAAGACGATTGCGGAAATCGTCGGGATGACGATCGCCAGCGTAAGAACGTTCTTCTCAACCCTGGAGCTTCCTGCGTTCGAAACAGCGGTGGCTCGACGGATTGTGAACGAGTTGCATCGCCGGCTCGAATACCTTGACGAAGTGGGCATAGGATACCTGACACTGGACCGGCTCTCCAGTACGCTCTCCGGCGGAGAGTCCCAGCGAATCAACCTGGCGACCTCCCTCGGCTCGTCCCTTGTTGGGGCCCTCTATGTTCTCGATGAACCCAGCATCGGACTCCACCCGAGGGACAACGGCCGCCTGATCCGGATCCTCACGGCTCTGCGCGATGTCGGGAATACGGTTATGGTGGTGGAGCATGATCAGGAAATGATGCGGGCGAGTGACATCCTCGTCGATCTCGGTCCTGGTGCAGGAGAACTGGGGGGTCACGTGGTGTACGTTGGGTCACCCGCCGGGATCGTTCGTGACAAACACTCCCTGACGGGCGAGTATCTCAGCGGAAAGAAATCAATTCCGGTTCCCGCTGCCCGACGGGGCCGCAACGGCTTTACGATCGTCGTGCGGGGTGCCCGGCAACATAATCTCCAGGATCTAGACGTCGAAATTCCTCTTCGCATGCTCGTCTGTGTGACCGGAGTCAGCGGGAGCGGGAAGAGCTCATTCGTGCACGACATTCTCTTCGCTGGCCTCCGACGGGCTCTGGGGGATTTCTCGTCACAGCCAGGAGTGTTCCGCTCACTGGAAGGAGCGCACCATCTCAGCTCGGTCGAAATGGTCGACCAGTCGCCAATTGGCCGTACCCCCCGGTCAAATCCCGTTACGTATATCGGGGTGTTCGATCTTGTGCGCGCGCTCTTTGCATCCACGCAGGCCTCGAGGATCCAGGGATTCAAGCCGGGACATTTCTCATTCAATGTCCCCGGGGGGCGCTGCGAGGCGTGTGAGGGGGATGGCGTGGTGAAGATCGAAATGCAGTTCCTCGCCGATCTCTTCCTGCCGTGCGATTCGTGCAAGGGAAAGCGGTACAAGCAGGAGATTCTGGATATCCGGTACCGCGGAAAGAATATCGATGATGTCTTGACTATGACGGTGGCGGAAGCGATCACGTTCTTCGGAGAGGAAGGCGCCGGAAAGAAGATTGCGGGCAAATTGAAGGTGCTCGACGCCGTTGGCCTGGGCTATATCCGGCTCGGACAGCCCGCGACATCCCTCTCGGGTGGAGAAGCCCAGCGAGTGAAACTGGCAGCGCATCTCGGGACGCCGCAAGGGGATCGATCTACGCTCTTTCTCTTCGATGAACCGACGACCGGACTCCACGTCGATGACATCGCAAAGCTCATTCGGTGCTTCAACGCGCTGATCGATGCGGGGAATTCTGTGCTGATAATCGAACACAACCTTGATGTGATCAAATGCGCGGACTACGTGATTGACCTTGGCCCCGAGGCCGGTGAGGACGGAGGGCGAATCGTTGCGGCAGGCACGCCCGAAGAGCTTTCCATGGTTCCCTCATCGCATACTGGACGCTATCTTGTACCGCTCCTGAGGAAATAACACCGCCCGCTCTTCCCCCTCGCCGAATGGCCGGTGATCTCACTGCCCTGGTGTCCCGCACCTTCCCATGGATGAGCGCGTGGAACGATGTCCGGTCACACGGAGGCGCTGATATGACGGGGGTTGAGGAAACGCTGGACGGTGATTCAGATCACCACGGCGGGAATTCGTGGGCATTATGTTCAAGTGCCGAAAGACTTGAAAGGCATCGGTCACACAATGGGTTCAGGGGAGATCCAGAGTGTGGCCGGTGCCTTTCGCAATTAATACCCGGTGCCGATGTGAAAGGTGATGAAGAACCCACCGAAGCTGTTCTTGGCCCCGGTGACTTCTCCCGTGTACGGATTATATAGCGACGGGAGCCCGTCTCCGACGAGCTGGATGATGTAGAAGCGGAAATTCGCGCCGAACACAGTCGATTCCTCGGAACCGAAGTTAGCTCCGAAGCCTACGAAACCACCAAACGTGAAGTGTGATGTGCCCTGGCTCAGGGCGGAGAAGAAGTCCACCTGCTCGATTTGGACCCCTCCGTTCGACGACGGGGTGATGCGACTGTACGGCATTTCATAGATCATCACCGGGCCGATACCGCCGTTCACGAACGGACGAAATGAATCAGTTATGGAGTTCCGGAACATCCTCCGTTGAATTCCACCAAACAACGGCAACACCATGAATCTGTTCAGTTTCCCCGGTGTAAATGTCGCTCCGGTGAACGGGTCGATTCGCTCGACTTCCCGACCGTCTTTGGATTCTGAAATCGAGAAGGAGACGAACCAGAAATAATCAGGATTGATTTCGCGGCGGTAAAAAGTCCCGAGGCCGAATCCGTCGCTGCCGACAAGAACGTCAAGCGCGATGAAGTTCGGTGGAAAAATCATCGAGGGCTGGCCGGCCGGAAGATATACCGAATCCCCTCCAGATGGGGGGACAGACGGCCCACCCGCGGCGACTGCTCCGGAAACGACCAGGAGCAACGCAAGAATCCATCCCTTGTAGCTCGTCAGTTCTGTGCCGCCCACCACTCGCCCACTCTCCATGGCTCTACCCTCCTCCTCCGTACGCCCGTCTTGATGTCCGTCCTCATTGAAAAATACTCTGTTTGTGCACGAAATGCAATCAGAGCATCCTGTATACCCCGACTTTCAGATATTGTGTCTCCGGCAGGCCGGGAAGAACCGGATGATCCGGCGCGGCCCCACGCCACTCCAACAACTGCGGTGTCCTTCCGGCCCTCGATGCCGCGTCCGACACGATTTCCGCAAACAGATCGCTGACGATGTGATGCGAACATGATGCCGTGATTAAAATTCCTCCCCGCGCCAGAATTCTCAAGGCGGCAATATGGAGATCACGATATCCCCGCTTGGCTGCCTGGACATTCTTCCGGCTTCGCGTGAAGGAGGGGGGATCCAGGATCAGGACGCCATATTCCGTTCCGGTATCTGCGAGGTGGGTCAGATGTTCAAAAACATCCGCCTCCTCAAATCGGACGTTCTGAAGAGAATTCAGCCGCGCGTTCTCTCGCGCGCGATGGATTGCCTCAGCCGAACTATCGATCCCGAGAACCTCCAGCGCACCTCCCCGCACGGCATTCAGGGCAAACCCGCCGTCGTTGCAGAAACAGTCGAGAACACGCGCTTCCCGGCAATACTGACGAATATGCAGGTGATTCACCCGCTGATCGAGGTAGAAGCCTGTCTTCTGTCCTTCCAGGGGGTGAATCCGATAGCGGAGACCGTGCTCCTCAATCTCGAGAGGACCTGGAACCCCGCGCAGAGCTCCCCGTCTCCCGGCGAGGGACTCAAGTGCACGGAGCGGCGATTCGTTCCTTTCCACGATGCAGGAGGGGTGGAACACTTCCTCCAGGGCGTCGCAAATGATCGGAAGATGGAGGTCCATGCCGTACGAGAAAGTCTGGACGACGAACGTTCCGTCGTATCTATCGATGACCAGCCCGGGAAGAAAATCAGCTTCCCCGTGAACGAGTCGGTACGTGTCCGAGGAGGGATACAGGAGTTGACGAAGACGGTGGGCCTGTTCTATCCGGTGTATGAAGAAGGTGGTGTCGGAAGAGACCCTTTCCCGCGAGAGAAGGCGGAATGCGATCAGAGAATTCGGATGGAAGAACCCTACCCCGAGGAAAACCCCTCCGGCGGTCAGAAGATCGACGAGGTCACCGGCGACAGGACCTCCGCGGATCTCCTGGATCTCATTGCTGAAGACCCATTGGTGTCCGCCCAGAATTCTCCGATCCTCTTTCTTCCTGAGAATGATCTGCTTTGGCGTCTCGCGCGTGTCCATGCAAATCAAGGTATTGAGTTCCGTTTCGAGGTGCAAGGGACGCCCGGTCGACTCTTTGAATTCCAGAGGGTTTTTTGGTATCTTGGCGATATGCAGCAGCAGCGTTCCCCCTTCGCATGTGTGATCTTCGATATCGACGGTACGCTGACGCGGACGAATGATCTGATTTTTGCCAGCTTTAACTTCGTTGCGCAGAAATATCTCGGGCGTTCCTTTGCCCCCGAGGAGATCATTGCTCTTTTCGGACCACCGGAAGAAGGTGCCATACTTCAGGTTTTCGGACCGGAACGGGTAGATGTCGTTTTGGAGGACCTATTGTCGTTTTACGCCGCGCACCACTCGGCAATGGCGTCTGCCCACTCCGGCATCGTCGAAATCCTTGATTTCTTGAAGTGCCGGGGAACGAAGCTCGCCGTCTTTACGGGAAAGGGCCGGCAGACAACCGCCATCACGCTGCGGGCGCTCGAGTTGCACGAATACTTTGATCTCATCGTCTCCGGTAATGATGTCACGCGCCATAAACCGGACCCGGAAGGAATATTCAAAGTTCTGCGGGAGTTTTCCGTCTCCCCGGGGCAAGCGCTCATGGTCGGCGATTCAATCAATGATGTCAGGGCCGCCCGGGCCGCGGGGGTTCGCATCGCAGCAGTCCTCTGGGACTGCTATGACCCTGCGCGCATGCGGGAGGCACAGAGCGATTACCTCTTTGAACGGGTCGCCGACCTCCGCAAGTGGTTCATGAGTGATCCCAAACTCGGACAAGCCCCGGTAAACTGATGGACAGGCGACCACAACTGCTCAGCCTCATTCTTCGATATGGCCTCCCCCTTGTTGTGGCGATCTTCTACATCACTGCCGCGCAGGGCATCTCCTACACACCGCCAGACGCGTACGCCTCGCTCTTGGATGCAAAGGAGTTGGCCTCAGGATCGGCCGCCGGTCTCCCGGACCAATCGATTTCCGCTCCTCTCTGGACTCTCTTCATAGTGTTGGGCCGGGCCCTTTCGCTGGACCCTCTGATGACGGCAAAGATATTGAGTCTTGTCTTTTCCTGCTTCGCGCTCCTGGCCGTGTTCCTCCTTGCCGTCGAGTTGACGTCCGATCGAATCCTCGCGCTCCTGGTCACACTTGCAGCTGCCCTCAATCCCTGGCTTCTCCAGACCGGCCCGTCCGGCACTCCGGTGGCGATTGAGATTGCCTTGACTCTGGCCGCACTCTTCTTTGTCGAAAGAGGGGACCTCGCGCTCGGAGTCCTGATGTCGGGCCTTGCAACACTCATCACGTGGCAAGCGGTGGGGGTTCTGGGCTTTGTCGCTGCGGCAGTCTGGTGGAGGTCGGGAGGAACTACGCACTCCCTGCAAAAAGTATTTGGGCTGCTTTCCATCTACACCGCCGTGATTGTTCCCTGGTGTGTCTTCGCGGCAATCCACGGCCTGACAATCATTCCTTCACTCCCGCACTCCACTGAAATGATCAGGGCCCTCCCGGTGTTTCTCCTGCTCGGAGTGGCCGCCGCTGGCGGGGCGCTTCTCGGGATTCGTGCTGTCCCCGACGCACCCGGACGCGGGCTCCCCGGCCCGGGGTACCGGATCGTCCTGTGGGCCTGGGCTGGATGGATGATTGTGAGCGGACTCCTCTGGGGCGGCTCCTTCTGGATTGTTGCTGCCCCCGCCTGTGTTCTTCTCGGATATGAGGGACTCTTTCACTTTCTCGCGGTCCGTGTCGGAGACCAGAGGATATACCTCGTGGTTACTGCCGTCACCGCAGGGATCATCCTCGTGCAGCAGCTCGCGTTCGTCTCTGCCATCAAACCGGCGATGGAGGAGGCTATTCGACGTGAAGAGGGCACCCTTATGGCTGTCTCATGGCTGAAGGGCAGACTGTCGGACTCGACCCGCGTGCAGGCTGAGGATCCGTACCGTGTCTCCTATTTCCTGGATCGGCCGGTGGCAGCATGGTCGCCGGATGATACTCTCTCCGCGGACGTTGTCGTGGCAGCGAGAGACACTCTCTCCGGGTATGTAGAGGTGCACAGACCTGTCGCGTCCGCCGTGTCACCGGCGGGGAGTGCCGGGGGCGTGGCTGTATTTCATCGACGATGACTACATGATTGGAATCTTCCCGTGAATGACATCCGAATTGGTGTGGTCGGCGTGGGCCATCTTGGTTCGCTCCATGCAAAAATGATCCGGGAGATCTCGGGCGCGCAACTCGCGGGCGTCCACGACCGGGATTCTGAGCGGGGCCGTGCGATTTCCGCGGAATACGGCACCCGTTTCTACGAGGACCTGGAAGCGCTAATCAACGATGTCGACGGTATTACGGTGGCGACCACGACAAGCAGCCATTTCGAGGTGGCATCCCGCGTGATTGCCCGCGGGAAGCATCTGTTTATTGAAAAACCCATTACGGAGACATCCGCGCAGGCAGGAATTCTCTGCGATCGTGCCCGGGAGAACAACGTCCTGATTCAGGTCGGGCATATCGAGCGATTCAATCCGGCCATCCTCGCCCTCGACCCGTACGAAATACGTCCTCTCTTCGTTGAGTCCCACCGCCTAGCCCAGTTCAATCCCCGTGGGACGGATGTCGCGGTTGTGCTTGATCTCATGATCCATGACATCGACCTGATTTTGAGCTTCGTGCGTTCCCCCGTGAAGGCGGTCGAGGCGAACGGGGTCGCGGTGGTGTCGGAGAGTGTAGACATCGCCAATGCCAGGCTCCAGTTTGAAAACGGGTGTGTGGCCAATGTCACGGCGAGCAGGATATCACAGCGGAAGATGCGCAAGATGAGACTCTTCCAACCGAACGCCTATATCTCGATTGATTTTAGCGAGGGAGTCTCCGAGGTGTTCCGCCTTGTGGGAGAGCATGAACCGGAGGCAAAAGGGACCCTCATGCTGGGCGAACTTGGATCAGGGTCACGGAAGAGGAAGATCGTGTACGAACAGCCTGAGGTCAAGGAGGTGAATGCGCTGAAGCATGAGCTCGGGCTCTTTGTGGAATCGGTCAGAACCGGAAAGGCGCCCATCGTTGGGGGGGAAGATGGAAAACACGCACTCGAAATCGCGGGGGTCATTATGGACAAAATCGGTCAACAGGTCATCCCGATGCTATGAGCAGCAACCGGCGACATGTTGAGCTTGGCAATTCCACCCTCCGGCGCATCGGCGAGGTTGCTGATGCAGAACAAGTGCGCGCATTCGTTGTGGGGGGGTACGTGCGGGATTACCTTCTGGGGGTTGAGGATCAGGACCTGGACATCGTGGTCCTCGGAGATGGTATCCAGTTCTCTCGCGTTGTGGCCCGGGCCCTCGGAATCGGCACGGTGGTGACGTTCGACCGGTTCGGGACTGCCATGCTGCCTTACGAGAAAGGAAAGATCGAGTTTGTCGGAGCGAGGAAAGAACACTACACCAGCGATTCGCGAAACCCGGACGTGAAGTCTGCGTCGCTCGACGAAGATCTCCTCCGCCGCGATTTCACGGTGAATGCCATGGCGGTCTCCCTGAATGCCGATCGGCTCGGACAGCTGCTCGATCCGCTCGGGGGGCAGAAGGATCTCCAGGCACGGATCATCAGGACCCCGGTAGATCCTGAGCGGACATTTGCAGACGACCCGCTGAGAATCATGCGTGCCCTTCGGTTCGCGGCTCAGCTGGAATTTGACATCGAGCACAGGACGCTGAGAGCCGCTGCCGCAATGAAGGAGCGCCTGTCGATTGTGACCCAGGAGCGCATCAGTGAGGAATTCTTCAAGACTCTCAAGGCCGCGAAACCATCGATCGGACTCCGCTTGATGTTTGAGACAGGAGTGCTGCATCTGGTATTCCCGGAAATCGCCCAGATGGCGGGGGTCGACCAGCGAAGGGATCATCACCACAAGGACGTCTTTCTTCACACCTGTACTGTTGTCGATAACATCGCCGGAACGACCGACGACGTATGGCTTCGGTTTGTGGCACTGGTTCATGATATCGCGAAACCGCGAACGAAGGCGTTTCATGAGGGAACGGGCTGGACCTTCCACGGCCATGAGGAAATCGGAGCGAGGATGATGCGGAAGATCTTCCAGCGAATGCGGCTGCCTCTCGATCGGCTCCCGTATGTGGAGAAGCTTGTGCGGCTCCATCTTCGCCCGATGGCTCTTGTGGATGAAATCGTGACGGACTCGGCGGTGCGCCGGCTTGTGTTTGAGTCGGGAAATGACATCGACGATCTCATGAAGTTGTGTCGGGCTGATATCACCTCGAAGAACCCCCGCCTGGTCTCAAAATACCTTCGGAATTACGATCTTGTGGTCGAGAAGATACGTGAAGTGGAAGAAAAAGACCGCCTCCGGAACTGGCAGCCCCCGGTGAAAGGTGATGAAATCATGTCGGTTTTGGGCCTTGGACCGGGCAGAAAGGTGGGCCTCCTCAAAAAGGCCATTGAGGAAGCGGTCCTGGATGGCCGAATCCCGAACGAGCACGACGCTGCCCTGCAATACCTGCTCGAAGTAAAAGACGAAATCCTGCGCGGTTGATTCCCCTCTTTTCCCCTTTTTGCTGAAACTTCCAAGAGGTTTTTTCGTTCTATAAGCAGGATCCTTCAAACCCGGTCCTCCGTTTTGGCGTCTAATGTGGCAGGACCCTACAACTTCGGAGTACACTATGCGTACGTATGCCCTCTCTGCTCTCATCGTTTCCCTCCTCTGTTCAGGTTTTGTGCTGGCACAACCCAGAGTGATCTCTCTGGAAGAGGCCACGACGCTGGCACTGGAAATGAATATTGATGTCCTGCAGACGCAAAATAACATTGATGCAGCCAAGGCGGGCGTCCTCTCTGCCTACGGGGGATATCTCCCGAACCTCGCCGCGAGCGGGAACTGGGGACGCACACAATCCCAGAGAACCAGTTCTGGCGTCCAAATTATTGAAGGAGTCCCGGTCACAAACGAGACGGATATCTTCGGCGTCGAGCAGAGCTGGACGACCGGACTCTCATCAAATCTGACCATTTTTGACGGACTGGCACGGGAAGCACGGATCGGGAGTGCGAAGTCGCAATCAGGTATAGCGGAAAACACGGCGTCGCGGACCCGGCAGGCTGTGGCGTATGGTGTCATCAGTGGGTATTTGAATATCATGCGGACCAAAGCCCTCGTCGGAGTTGTGGAAGAAAATGTGAAGAGAGACCGGAGGCAGCTGGAACGGATCACCGAGTCGAACCGCGTGGGGGCTCTTTCGTTGGCGGATGTCTATCGTCAGCAATCGCAGGTTGCCAATGATGAGCTCGATCTTATTAACGCGCAGAACAGTCACGAGAAGGCGAAGGCTGACCTGGTGGCCCTCATCGGTCTCGACGCTTCCCAGGAATATGAGTTTACTGATTCGTCGATTCGCTCCGAAATTGACTCCGTCGAGGTGGCCGAAACGATACAGCGGTATTCAGGCGGTGACCAGATGGTCGGTCTTGCAGTGGCGAATCGCCCGGATTACGCGTCCGCCTCGCAACAATTGGACGCGGCAGAATCGGGCGTGACGATCGCTCGCTCGGGGTATCTCCCGTTCGTGAACGCTCGTGCGAGCTACAGCAATTTCAGCAACGTGCTGGACCAGCTCGCACTCACCAGGAATTACACGCTGAGCTGGGGGATCGGGATTTCCTGGAGCCTGTTTGACCGCTTCCAGACAAACCAAAATCTTCAATCAGCGATCGTCCAGAAACGGAATGCGGAAATAAACCTCTCACAGACGGAGAAAGATATCAACGTCCAGGTGAAGAAGGCTCTGCTCGATCTCGATGCGGCCCGCAAGTCGTGGGAGGTGAGCCAGAAGGTGCTTGTCTCTGCGTCGGAAGACAGGAAGATCGCAGAGGAACGATACAATCTCGGGGCAGGAACCCTGCTCGACCTTCTGGTGGCGAATGCCACCTATGTCGGTGCGCAGGCGTCGCGCATCAATGCAATTGCCGGGTTCCTGATCGCGAAATACAACGTGGAGTTTGTTGTAGCGGAACGGGCGTACTGACGCAGCGATGAGCTGCAAAAATCTTTCTTAAGGAGCGGTGACGACAATGGCTACCAATGGAAAAAAGCGTCGCAAAAAAGTGATCATCTTCTCCCTGCTGGGAGTGCTGCTTATCGCCCTCGCCCTGATCGTCTTTCTGGGCAGCAAGCGTGAACCGATTATCCAGGTTCAGGTCGAGAAGGCGCAGAAACGATCGATCACTCAGGTTGTGACGGCTACCGGGAAGATCCAGCCGGAAGTGCAGGTCAAAATCTCCCCTGAGGTTAGCGGCGAGATCGTCCAGCTCCCGGTCAAGGAGGGTAACCGAGTACGGAGGGGCGATCTTCTCATGAAGATCAAACCGGATGTATACGTAGCCCAGCGGGATCAGTGGTCCGCCGGGTTGCTTCGCGCGCAGGCAGACCTTACGAGGGCGGAACTGGAATTCAAGAGGGTCGAAAGCCTGTATGCGAAAGGGCTCGTCTCCGAATCTGAATTCGTTCAGTCACGCGCGGGCTATCAGGCGTCGAAGGCGTCATTTGCGCAGGCCCAGGCATCATTGAATCAGGCTGAAGAGAACCTTCGCAAGACCACGGTGTTTTCTCCGATGGATGGTACCGTGAGCCAGCTCAACTCGGAGCTCGGAGAGCGTGTGCTGGGGACCGCACAGTTCCAGGGGACGGATGTCATGACTATCGCGGACCTCTCGAGAATGGAGGCGCAGGTCAATGTGAGCGAAACCGATGTTGTCCTGGTATCGATCGGTGATACGGCGCGTGTGGCCGTCGATGCGCTGCCCGAGAAGAAGGTCAATGCAGTTGTTTATGAGATTGCCAACACCGCGACGACAAGGGGTCTGGGTACACAGGAGGAAGTCACCAATTTCACGGTGAAGATGCGGATTGTCGGTACGAACCTGAACCTCCGCCCGGGCATGTCCATGACAGCTGACATTGAGACGGAAACGAAGGACAGCATCCTTGCTGTGCCCATCCAGTCTGTAACGACGAGGGCGCCGAAGATGGCAACACCCCCCGCCGGAGGGGAGGGCGAGCAAGGTCCGCAGCAGTCCGGAACTGCCTCTGTCCGGCAGCGGAGCGAGCACAAACCGGCAGAGGTCGTGTTCGTCGTTGAGAATGGTGTCGCCAAGACGGTGACCGTCAAACGCGGTATCAGCAACGATGCTTACGTGGAGATTACTGACGGGCTGAAGGAAGGTGCGGAGGTGGTCTCGGGCAGCTATCGGGCGATAAACCGTGAACTGGAAGACGGCGCAAAAGTCCGAGTCGAGGAACAGAAGAAACAGCCCGGGCGGCAGGAAAAGGAAGGGGCCTGAGCATGAACGTCATTGAGTTGATCAACATCAAGAAGTTCTACGATATGGGCGGGGCTGAGGAGGTCCATGCGCTCCAGGGGGTGACGCTCACCATTGCCAAGAACGAGTATGTGGCGATCATGGGTCCATCCGGCTCGGGGAAATCGACACTCATGAACATCATCGGCTGCCTC
>DKBG01000044.1 GCA_002451155.1 Ignavibacteria bacterium UBA6906 | reverse complement strand
GGGTTCACTGCGGCAGGAACCTCCCGGAATTTCCATCTCTATTTCGACGTTGCAGGCTCCGGGGCGCCGGTGGCCACGGTCCCTGACCAGGTGGAATTGACCGACGACGTATTCTTTGAAGGGCAGAATTCCTACATGATAGCGACGCCCCGGGCTACCTACTATTACCACAAGCAGGGAGGCGGCTTCGCCGGTCTGCGAGACCAGGAAAACAGGGAGTGGATCGGGTATCATCCCACCGGCGGGTCTGGCGGAAGCTACCGGGGAATTCCAAATATGGTGTTCGACATTTCCGGATCGAGTTTCTTTCATCCGGTCTTCATCAATGCGACATCGTCGATCGTCTCCCGGGGCCCCGTCAAGCTGACGTTCCGGACGCAATCAACTGAACCGCTGGATCCGTGGGAATGTCTTTGGGATGTCTATCCCACCTACGCGAAGATGACCCTTGTGACAAAGGGGAGAACGGGGTACTGGTTTCTCTATGAGGGTACGCCGGGAGGATCGTTTGAGGCTGCGACAGACTTCGTTGTCCGCTCCAGCGGACAGCGGACTCCGGCATCAGATTCCTGGGAGGGTGACGTTGCCCCCCCTGAGTGGGTGTACTTTGGCGATGGGGGCCTCAAACGAACCCTCTACCTGGTCAATCATCAGGATGACGGGAATGTGGATTCCTATCGGCCCCAGGATGACCTGATGACCGTATTTGGATTCGGCCGGAGCCTCGCTGACCTGAACGGGTTCATGACATCGGTGCCTCGCACTTTCACGTTTGGGCTCGCGGAGGATTCTGCTTTTGTACCGACCAGCCGCGTTATTGCCTCAGCGTTTCGGACGATCACTGCGTCGGCGGGGACGGTTGAGATTCTGTCGGTAGGGGTTCCGACAACGCTGGCGCCGGAGAACGGGGCAAGCGGTGTCTCCGGAAGCCCCGTGTTCTTCTGGACACGCGTTTCAGGCGCAAACCGGTACCACCTGCAGGTGTCTGTTGATCCGGCACTGTCCGGGAGCTTCGCTGTTGACGATACCAGCGTCAGTGATACAAGCAGGCAGGTTTCCGGGTTGCTTGCGGGGACAACCTATTACTGGCGCGTACGGGCAGCGATTGGCGGGGAGTACGGCTCGTTTGCGCCGGTCTGGAGTTTCACAACCGGATTGACGGGTCCGGTTCTCTGGACCCCCCTGGATGGAGCGGCGCTCGCGAACGGCACGGTGAACTTCGTCTGGAGCAACTTTCTCGGGGCCTCATCCTACCATCTTCAGGTGGGAGAAGACCCTGCGTTTCTCACAGGTATTCTGGTAGATAATGCCACCCTTCTTGACACGACGTTATCTGTGCCAGGATTTCTTCCGGGCAAGACCTACTACTGGCGCGCGGGTGCCCGGATGGGAGGCCCGACTGCATTCTCTGCTGTTCGCTCGTTCTCTATAGTGGCAACAGGTATCGACAGGAATCCTTCAACACCTGCGTCGTTCTCTCTCGCTCAGAATTACCCCAATCCGTTCAATCCGTCGACGATGATACGCTTCGGAATCGCTGAACGGGGTCGGACGAAGCTGGAGGTTTTTTCAATCCTTGGCGAGAGACTCGCGACTCTCGTTGACGGAGAACTCGAACCTGGCAGCTATTCAATTTCCTTTGCTCCGGGGGAGGAGATTCCCGGTACGAGCGGGGTGTATTTGTACAAGCTCTCCACGCGCGCAGGTGTCATTGTCCGCAAGATGCTCTTCATGAAATAGATATGGAGTTTTGGTGAGGAATCTTCATTTGAGTACTCTGGGTTCGGGTCCCGAAATCAACGTCAAGCTCGGGGGATATGTCCGTCTGGTTGGCATTCTGCTGGCGAGCGCTCTCTCTGCGAGCGCACTGTCACAGTCGATCACGAGTTCAGAGAAGGGCCAGACGGCGCCCGCCTCTCCCGCGGCCGGTCCAGTCATCAATCTCTGGTACTCATCGTCGCAGAATTTCGGCGCGAGGGGTGTGCCTCAGCGCCGGGTCAATGTGCTGGGGCGGGCGACGGGGCCGAACGGGATCAGCTCACTCTCGTATCTCGTTAACGGAGCCGGCCCGTACGCGCTGTCGGTCGGGCCGGACACCCGGCGACTGGCAAAAGCGGGAGACTTCAACATAGACATTCCCTATTCCAGTCTGGCGCATGGTCCGAACACTGTCACGGTCATTGCAAGCGATGCCTTCGGGACCTCGACCGCGGATGCCACAATTTATGACCTTGCGACGTCTGCCTGGAGGCGCAACTATCGGCTCTCCTGGGCCACGCCGTCTAGCGTGCAGGATTCAGCCCAGGTGGTAGATGGCCGGTGGGGCCTGGATGTGGGAGGCGTTCGCACGCTCGAGTTCGGATACGACAGGGCGATCGCGATAGGAGATACGCTCTGGGACGATTATGAGGTCACCGCTCTGATGACCGTCCATGGCATTGATTCAACGGCCGCGGCGTTTGGGCCGACCAGTGCCGGACCGGCACTCGGATTTCTGATGCGGTGGAAGGGTCATACAAACCAGCCGTCTTTTGACCCTCCGATCAGTCAGCCAATCTCCGGCTATCTCCCCTATGGTGCACTCGGATGGTACCACTGGTACGCCGGGTACGGAAACCCGGGGCCGAACAAATGGGAGCTGATCGGAAACGACCTTCAGCTGAAATCACAAAACGGGCTTGTTCCCCTGCTGTATGAAACGCCCACCTATTTCAAGATGCGCGTGAAAACCATCCCGGGTTCTGGCGGCCAGTACAGCTTCAAGATGTGGCACGCGGGGGAGTCGGAACCGGCAGGGTGGATGATGACCGCCCAGGAAACCCTGGCTGATCCTCAGTTTGGTTCATTCTTGATCCTCGCCCATCATGTCGACGTTACCGTCGGAGAAATCCGTGTAGAGCCGCTCGGTGCCATCACCACGCCGCTGTTGTCGGCGCCTGCGGACGGCGCGACCGGTCAGGGACTGGGTTTGACCCTGTACTGGACCCCCGTTCTTCGGGCCGGAAGGTATCATCTTCAGGTGGCTGATAACCCGACGTTTAGCACGGGCCTGATTGTGGACGACGCGGATATCATGGATCCGGAGTATGTCGTCAACGGTTTGAGCAGTGCCACCGACTATTACTGGAGAGTCCAGGCGATAAACCCTGACGGAGCAAGTGGATTTTCAATTCCCTGGAGTTTCCGGACGAGTGCGCTCGCCCCGACGCTCCTTTCTCCTTTGAACAATGCTTCAGGGCTACCGACGACTGTCACGGTTCGGTGGAGCCAGGTCGCGTTTGCCACATCATACGGACTCCAGGTTTCAACGGACAGCTCCTTCGCGAGCGGAGTGTTGCTGGATGATCAAAATGTCCTCGATACGTTAAAAGTCCTTGCGGGGATCCCGAACGGCACAGCAGTCTACTGGAGGGTCCGATCCAGGAGCGGATCCGCCACCAGTGGGTACACGACACCCTGGCGTTTCAACACCGTCGTGGGCTCCCCTGTTCTCGCGTCCCCGTCAAACGGTGCGGGAAGCCAGCCACCGGGTGCTATGCTCCGATGGCACTCCGTGACAGGGGGGACACGCTACGCTCTCCAGGTTGCCCGGGATCCCGGGTTCGGGCCGTCGTCGATAGTTTTTAACGATTCGAGCCTCACGGACACCTCGCAATCCCTGAGCGGGCTGTCCTATAACTCACTGTTTTACTGGCGGGTCCGTGCCTCGAATACCGGAGGGTGGGGAGCCTTCTCGACGATTTGGTCGTTCCGGACAGCGTTGCCATCCCCGACTGCGCTGTTTCCTGCGCAATCGTCTACAGGTCTGCCCCTGGCAATACAGCATGTCTGGACGAAAGTTCCAGAGGCAACCACGTATCACCTTCAACTCGGGACAGACTCCACCTTTGCATCAGGGCTGGTCAAGAATGATTCAACCATCGTTGACAGCGTACGGTCCGTGGTCGGGCTATCATATCTCACGAGCTACTATTGGCGCGTTGCGGCGCGAAACATCGATGGCAGAAGTGCGTTTTCACCCACTCTTCGGTTTACGACAGTGGGCCAGCTTCCCGCTCCGGTTGTGCTGCTGAACCCTGGAGCGTCTGCTGTACTGCCGACCGATACAGCGAGATTTGTCTGGCGGTCGTCAGCCCCGAGTGTAACTGCATACTGGTTTGAGTACTCGCTAGATTCGAGCTTCACGTTCAGGTTTGTCGACTCGTCACTCGCGGACACAACAACCATCCGCCGGCAGCTCGCGAACACCCAAACATATTACTGGAAGGTGCGAGCCAGGAACGTGAGCGGCTGGGGGCCCTACAGTGAGACGCGGCAATTCGCCGTTGTGGTCACAGGTATTGAAGACCGGTCATCGGTACCCACGACATTTGCCGTCGACCAGAATTTCCCGAACCCCTTTAATCCGACAACGGTAATACGGTATCGTATAGCCGGCACCGGAAGCCGGGGGGGAGGGACGACCGATGTTCGGCTGGTGGTATATGACCTCGTGGGCCGTGAAGTGGCCCTCCTGGTGAATGAGCAACAGTCTCCTGGGAGCTACGAGGCAAGGTTCGACGCCGCAGGGCTGCCTAGTGGCGTGTATCTCTACAGGTTGACTGCTGGCACGTTTGTGCAGACCAACAAAATGGTGCTCATAAAATAGGATGCCCAGAGTCAGCATCGGTCTGCCGGTGTACAACGGCGCGCGCTATCTACGCGAGTGTCTTGACTCACTCGTGGCGCAGACGTACCGAGACATAGAAATCGTCATTTGTGACAACGCGTCGACCGATGACACAGAATCGATTTGCCGTGAATTCGCTCTCAGCGATGCCCGGATACGGTATTACCGAAATGATTCAAACGTAGGGGCTGGCCGGAATTACAATATGACGTTTGAGCTCTCGCAAGGAGAGTTCTTTAAGTGGGCGGCTCATGACGACCTCTGCGCTCCACGGTTTGTGGAAGCCTGCGTGGAGCGGCTCGACCGGGATCCCGCGGTCATCCTGGCGTTTCCTAAAATGGTCGACATTGACGGGAACGGCCGGGAGATCGGCGTCCGCAATATCAGTCACATTCCCAGGGCTGTTCGGGGAGCATCTGCCAGTCCTCAGAGGCGATTCCGGGATCTGATCCGAACGGACTATACCGTCGAAGAGATCTTCGGCGTAATTCGTGCCGACATTCTGCGGAAGTCGGTCCTTATCAGAAACTACACGGACTCAGACCGCACGCTCCTGGCGCAGCTCGGTCTCTTCGGGCGCTGCGTAGAGGTTCCTGAAACGCTCTTTTATCATCGGATGCACGAAGGCATGTCCACGCGTACACACGCACACTGGCAGGAGAGAACAGCATGGTTTGATCCCTCGAAGTCGGGCAGGCCTGTGCTTCCTCTGATAACGCAGTTCCGAGAATACGTATCACTCGTCTTCCATGCCCCCATATCCTTCTATAGCAAGGCGTGGTGCTATCTCTGGATGCTCAACTGGGTACGCAGGAGGGGCCCCGAGATCGTCGATGAAATCCGGTACGCTCAAAGCGTGCGCACACGGGCAAAACGAGAGGCAGGCAGGTGAGCGAGATTCATCTGAATCTCTTGCCATGGAGACGGTGGCGATGTACGCCAGGATAGCCGTTCGGCCCGGCAAAAGGGGCATCGCATTGGGCTGAGGGGGGAGTATGTGATATGTATCACCCCTTCGGGCTTCCTGTCGCATACGAAATGTGCGTTCTCTCACCTTTTTTCCCCTTCCATTTTGTATATTTTTCCCATCTCTGTTGCCGGCCTTCACTAAAAGCAATTTCCGGGGCATGTCGAGCAGTCTCGATCCGCGCATATCTGTGGTCATTCCGACGTACAACCGCGCATCGCTTCTTCCGAGCGCAGTCGAGTCGGTGCAGCGCCAGACGACCCAACCGGCCGAAATCCTGGTAGTCGATGATGGATCGACAGATGCCACTTCGGATGTTCTGGCGAGATTCGGCGACACTGTTCGGAGGCTCCACCAGTCTAATGCGGGAGCTTCGCAGGCGAGAAACGCAGGTGTGGAGGCGGCGGGAGGCGAATGGATTGCCTTTCTCGATTCTGATGACATCTGGCTGCCCGGTCACATCGAGGCAATAGGGCGGGCAATCCGTCGGACAGCGGGAAAAGCCGATCTGTATTTCTCTGACATGGAGATGGAGGAGCGGGAAGGGGGAGGGAGTCTCTGGGCCCATTGCGGCTTCCGAATTGATGACGAATCGTTGCTGGTCGATGACGGCGCGGAGTGGGTTATGATGCATCGCCAGCCGATGATGTTGCAGACCTCAGTCGTTCGCCGCTCTGCGTACCTTGCGGTAGGGGGACTCTGGAAAAGGCTTCGCACGCGACACGACACACATTTCTTTATCAAACTTGGTGTCGGCCGGCCGATCTGTGCAGTGGCAGGAATGGGTGCACGACAGACATCCGCCGAGGATCCGACAAACCGATTGATGTCAGCGGCCGGACCGGCGGCCACGGGATTCTGGGAGGAGTCGGTGGCAATGTACTGGGACCTGCTGGGATCGGTGGGGCGTCGTTCCGACGACCGGCGCCGTGTCCTCAGAAATCGACTTGCTGACGCGTACTGGCGTTTATCGCGGACAGAGGTGCGGGGAGGGAGGCTGTTACATTGCATTGCCCCTGCTCTTGGTGCGGTTGCCGCTGATCCTGCGTACCTGTTGAACCTCCTCCGAAGGAAACAGGTCCAATGACAGATACGGTGCAGCCGGGTGGACAGTCCCGTCAAGGCCGTGTTCGCAAACCATGTAGGTGACAAATGGGACGAAGAATGAAGAGACCAAACCGTGCAATATCGGCGTTCTGTGTCGCGATCTCCCTGTCGAGCGCGATCGGACAGGCGCAATTCAGTTCGGACGACTTCAATTCGTACAACCTGAAACGATCGATCTGGACCTACAGTGATCCGTTCCGAGACGGGACGGTAAGCTGTTCCGCCACAGGAACACAGAACGCGTCTCTCTCCATTACGGTTCCGGAGGGAATGGATCACCAGCCATGGACGGGGGGATATCTTGCGCCGCGGGTGATGCAACCCTGTCTGGACCAAGATCTCCAGGTAGAAGCAAAGTTCCTGTCGCCCGTGACGCAGGCCTATCAAATCCAGGGGATTCTGGTCGAACAGGACAGCACCCGTTTTATCCGGTTCGATTTTAGCACCGACGGAACAGCGACCTATCTGTTTGCGGCATCATTCTCGGGGAGTTTCTCCTCTCCTGCCGTTGAGATCGGTCCGGATTCCATCGCGCCGGCTGGAGTTTCCCCGCTCTACATCAAGATCACCCGGTTGGGGACTCTCTGGGCGGTCGCGTATTCCCTGGACGGGACGTCGTATTTTTCACCGTCGACTCCGAATTTCAATCACACGCTCTCCGTCAGGAGAATCGGCGCCTTTGCAGGCAATTCGGGCACGGAATTCACCCCCGCTCCCGCCCATACTGTGCTTCTTGACTACTTCTTCAATACATCTTCACCTGTGAACCCTGAAGACGGGGGGTCCACCCTTGATCTGTTGCCCCCGCTCGCGTACAACGTAATGTCGACCCCGGGCGTTGCCGCGATCAGCGTCGACTGGAAGAGCGATGAGCCCGCTCAGGGCATCGTGCAGTACGGGACCACCCTCGCATACGGGAAATCCGTCAGTCATTCCGATCTTCGGTCCGTTCATTCGCTGCAGTTGACCGGACTCTCGTCGAGCACCCCGTACAATATCAGAATCATATCCACAGACAACAGGGGGAACAGGGATACCACCGCGAATTTCACTGCGGTAACCCTCGCGGCGAGCCCGCCGACGATCTCGGTCTGGTACGGAAATCTGCAATCGTTCGGCAAGCCGGGTGTGCCACAGCGGTACGTTAATATTCTTGGATCTGTCTATGACTCGGCGGGGGTTGATTCCCTCTACTACCGATTGAACGGGGGGTCGAGAGTCAACCTGTCGACGGGGCCTGACACGCGGCGATTGCAGGATCAGGGCGACTTCAACATCGACCTGTCATATGCAGTTCTGCAGAGCGGGGCGAACTCCATTGCGGTGACGGCGCGAAACGTATATGGAGCCTCTGCTACCTCCACAATTACTGTGAACGACAATAGTTCAAAGGTGTGGGGCCAGCCCTATTCCGTCAGCTTCACCACTCCCTCGAGTCTGTTCGATTCGGCCCAGGTCATCGACGGGAAATGGGGGATCGGCCCGGGAGGTGTGCGGACTATCGAGACAGGCTACAATCGAGCCCTGGCTGTAGGCGATACGACATGGGACGATTATCAGGTGCTCGCCCAGTTTACGGTGCACGGAATAGACTCAACCTGGGAAACTATCCGGGGAATGTACGGAGGACCCGGTGTCGGATTTCAGTTCCGCTGGAAAGGACACACAAATAATCCGGTCTTTGATCCGCCTATCACACAGCCCTTGTCCGGCTATCTGCCGTTGGGGGCGGTGGGTTGGTTTCGCTGGCGTGACGGGTTCGACAGCGGTGTTCCGAATCAATGGGAGTTGATTGGGAATGGGCTGGACATGAAAGCGCACGACACGACATTCCAGCTCTCGTACGAGACGCTATACAATCTCAAGATGGAAGTCCGGACCCTGCCGGGCGTCGGCGGACAATACAGGCTGAAGGTCTGGGAGGAGGGACAGGTGGAACCGTCGGTTTGGAGACTTGAAGGGCAGGAGACACTGGCGGACCCACAGACCGGTTCGGTTGTCTTCCTCGCAAATTTCGCCGACGTCACGCTCCGGAAGATCGTCGTCACCCCGAAGACGAGTATTCCGCCCTCAATTTCCGGGATGTCTGTGACGACATCATCTCGGTCTGCCATTATTCGATGGAACACCGTCCCGCAGGCTCGGTGCACCCTGTCGTACGGGCTCAGTCCGTCGTATGGGGATTCAGTCCGGGAGCCATCCCGTGCATGGACGCATGAGGCTCTTTTGACGGGTCTTCTGGCTGGTTCATCCTATCATTATAGAATCGTTGCCGTCGATTCCGCCGGTCTCCTTTCCTCAACAGGAGACCTCGTATTTTCGACGCTTGCTGCTCCTCCTCCCACCACATTGGTGTCTGATGAGTTCAACGGCGCGAATCTCAATACGTCGCTCTGGACTATCACCAATCCTGTGCCGCCGGGGGGAAGTTCTTTGGGAACGACCGGGGTCGAGGCATTTCTCTCGCTGAACAGCGGTGTGGCGCATGATCTCTGGATCGGTGGCAACACCGTTCCCCGGCTGATGCAATCATGCAACAATACTGATTTTGACATTCTTGTGAAATTCAGCACCAGCGTGACCGGAGATTTGAACGCATATCAGATCGAAGGCCTCCTGATCGAACAGAATCAGAATACGCTGGTGCGCATCGACTTCAACAGCGGGACGAGCGACAGTGTCGCACTCTTTGCTGCGTCGTTTTCCGGCGGCTTCTCTGCGCCGTCTATTCTTCTGAACAAGAACATCGCACCGCACGGAACGTCACCGCTCTATCTGAGGCTCCTCAGGGAGGGGACGGTCTGGGTCGTCGACTATTCATTCGACGGGACAACATGGCGGGCCGGCGGCGTGTTCGTGCTCTCCCTGACGGTATCCGGGGCCGGCATATTTGCTGCAAACCCCGGAGCAAACCCACCATCCTTTTCAGCGCTTGCGGATTTCTTCCGGGCGGGGAACGGGATCGTGTCCGCGGGCGACCAGGAGAATCTGCCCACCGAATACACGCTGGCGCAAAACTTCCCGAACCCGTTCAATCCGACGACGATGATACGGTACACCCTGGCAGGGACCGGGAGCCAGGGATCAGGGGCCAGTGATGTGCGGCTGGTTGTGTACGATCTTCTGGGTCGGGAGGTGGCGGTTCTGGTAAATGAAAAGCAAGCGCCCGGGAGCTATCAGGTGAGATTCAATGCTGATGGGCTGACAAGCGGAGTGTATCTCTACAGGGTCACGGCGGGCTCCTTTGTCCAGACCCACAAGATGGTGCTCCTTAAATGATTGTTGGGGACGCAGTGATGGCCGGCCGCACGGTCGGACGGCGGCGTCCCGGGACCGCGCCAAGACATCCACCGGACTACCGAAATGAAGATTGGGCTTCTCCAATTCTATTCTCATGCGCCGGCGCCGGATTACGCCGAAATGTCCGCTGCGCTGAGGTCCATGGGGCACACCGTGTGGCTGGCCACGCCCGCTCCGGATGGCGCACTCGTTTGGTCAGACGGAGAGAAGGTCATCGCGCGACACGAGAGAGTGCAAAACAACGGTGACAGGCATGGGCGACTGCCGGGATCTCAATGGCTGGGGCAACGCCTCGGGAAGTTCTGGTTTATCCTGAGAGTCCGGAAATTCTTGCTCGGGGCGGGCTGCGATGTCGTGCAGGTGAATCCCTTCGCCTACGATCCGGTCCTTACGATTGGTCTCCCGCGTTCGACCTGCTGTATCCTGGATGTTCGCCAGGCTGGAGAGGTTGGCGGGGGCGGTTTCCGGGGCAGATTGAGAAACTGGAAAATCCGCGTGGGACTTCGTGTGAGTGCGAGGCTCTTTTTTGATCATAGCTGTTTCGCGACGCGGGCGGCAGCGGCCCGTGTGCTCGGGCCCGGGTGGCAGCGGTTCGGAAGCGTTCATCCTGTTGGTCAACACCCGTCTTTCCTGGACTATCAATGGGGTCAACGCGTCCCAGGACAAAACATGGGACGAGTCAGGTTCATCTACGTGGGAAGCATCAGTCGCGTGAGGAAACTTGAGCGGCTGCTCGAGGCGGTACGGATGCTCATGGATCGCTCCGTGGGGTTCCACCTGGATCTTATGGGTGCCGACCACGCGGGAGGGTTCTATCAGGATATGGCCGAAGGGCTTGGCGTCCGGGAGTTCGTCCGTTTTTGCGACCCGGTGCCTTACAGTCAAGTCGCCGCTGCGGTCTCAGAATATGACGTGGCCTTGGCGTACGCGCCCCGGGAGCCAGACTGGGAGGTCCAGCCTACCCTGAAGGTTCTTGAATTCCGGGCCCTGGGAATGCCAATCATCGCGACGGAAAGCACTCCAAACCGGGCCGTGGTAACGGATGGCGAAAACGGGCTCCTCGTTGGGGACGATGCGGTCTCTATTGCAGGTGGTATGCTTCGCTTCATCAACGATCCGGGTTTTCTCCAGGCCTCATCAATGAGAGCGCGGGCGATGCGGCATGGCAGGACATGGATGGAGGTGGCCGCCGAGTATCAACGAAGCGTCTACATCCCCGGCGGTCTGCTTTCCGGAAGAGGACTTCGACGGTTTCTTCGTTCACACACGCGGAAAGGGGTGTAAGATCTCGGACCTCAAGCGACAAACGTTCAAGGGGAGTGTACTTCTGGGAGGTGCCCAGATCGGCCTGCGCGGCATTACGCTCGTGTCGGGCATTATTCTCGCCAGATTACTGGATCCGCGGGATTTCGGCCTGGTGACGCTCGCACAAGTTGCTCTTCTTACGGCAGGTGTTCTGGCAGGACTCGGGATGATCGCGGCGGTCATCCACAGTCATGAGGAGCGATCCCGTGTCGCATATCACGCGCTGGTCATGAGTGGGTTGGCCGGAATCGTGACGCTGCTGGTGGTCTTGATTTTCGCCGAGCCCTTGGCTGACCTTCTCGGGGACCCGTCGCTGGCACCGATTCTCCGGTGGATGGCGGTTTTACTGCCAATGACTGCCTTCACCATCGTTCCCGAGGCCCTGCTTCAGAAGGAGCTGCTGTTTGGCAGGGTCAGTGCGGTGGTTATTGGCACCGAGGTTTTTTATATGGCCATCGCCATCGGAATGGCCCTTTCCGGGTTCGGCGTGTGGAGCCTGGTGTACGGTTCGCTGGGAAAGGCGACGCTTACGATGGTGCTCATGTGGATCCTTCTGCCGGGAAAAGGATGGGTAGCCGTACAATCGTGGGACAAGAGACTTGGCAGCAATCTGCTCCGCTACGGCATCAGGACAACGGGGAGCGGGATCGTAACGTTTGTCTATCAAATGGTTGACAATTTTGTTGTGGGCAACAAACTGGGTCCGACCGCTCTCGGATTCTATGGAAAAGCGATGGACTTCACCAGCAGAACCGTCGACGGCTTTAGCAATGTCATCGGTGTGGTCCTTTTCCCCTCGTTCGCGACGATCAAGACAGAGAAGGAACGGCTTTCGAGGGCCTATTTGAAGAGTCTGCGGGTGACCTCATTTGTTACCGTTCCACTCGCTCTGGGAATTCTCGTCACCGCTGATGCCATGGTTAACGTTCTTCTCGGCGAGAAATGGACACCGATGATACCGGCACTGCAGATTCTTTCCCTCGTCAGCCTCGTGAAGCCGCTTTCCGCGAGCACGTCAGCTCTCTTCTTCGCCGCGGGACGACCGGAGTACAACATGAGGGCAGGGCTTGTAGTACTCGCGGTGATGCTGGCATTGATTCCATTTTTGCTCGCGTGGAGTTTCCCCGGAATTGCGGGAGCCGTTCTGGCGGCACATATCATCGGTTTCGCGTTCAACATCTACCAGGTACACAGAGTGTTACCCGGTACGGGCGTCCGAATGATCCCAGCGATTGCTCCCGCCCTTCTTGCCGGTGCAGCGATGTCCGCAGCCGTTGTGGGGATCGGGATGGTTTTGGTGGGGCAGGATGGGAGTGGCGAATCGATTGTGACCCTGGGAGTTATGGTTACTGTTGGAGCCGCTGTGTATGCGGCGGCGCTGTATACACTCCAGAAAAACGCCGTCCTTGAAGTCATTGAACTGCTCAAACGGCGCTCGGTCTCTCCCGCGTCGCCGGAAGGTCCGGAGAGCGGCACACGGCAGGGGAAGGCATAATATAGTGGAAGGAATGAAATGCGAGGCGATTCACTAGTGCCCCAATCGGGTCAGGCGTGTCCGTCCTGCGGACATCCCGGAATGGAGGTGTTTTACGAGGTGGAATCTGTGCCGGTGCACAGCGTGCTACTCTTTCCCACGCGTGAAAAGGCAATGGCGTATCCGAAGCGCGACATCCAGCTGGGATTTTGTGCCGAGTGCGGTTTCATGGCAAACGTTGTCTTCGATCCGGGGGTGCACGAGTATTCTTCGCAATATGAAGAAACTCAGGGGTTCTCGACAACGTTCCAGGAGTTTCATCGCGCCCTCGCCGGGAGGTTGATTGATCGGCACGATCTCCGAGGAAAGAACCTCATCGAGATCGGGTGCGGCAAGGGAGAGTTTCTCACAATGCTCTGTGAGATTGGAAACAACCGCGGGGTTGGATTCGACCCGGCGTTTGTGAGCGAACGAAGCGTGTCGGACGCAAAGGACAGGTTGACGTTCATTCAGGACTTCTATTCGGAGAAATATTCCTCATACCATGGCGATTTCCTCTGCTGTAAAATGACTCTGGAGCATATCCCTGACACCCTGAGGTTCATGCAAACCGTGCGCCGTTCGATCGGGGATCGGAAACACACGGTGGTCTTCTTCATGATCCCGGAGATGCGGCGAATTCTCCATGAGCGTGCATTCTGGGATATCTACTACGAACACTGCTCATACTTTACCGCGGGCTCGGTTGCGAGATTGTTTCGAAAAAGCGGTTTCGACGTCCGTGCCCTTGGAACAGAATACGACGGACAGTATCTGACCATCGAGGCGACAGCGAGTGATGGGGAACCGTCCATGCCGTTGCCGGAGGAAGAGCTAGCCGCAGCGCTGAGAGAGGAGGTGGATGCCTTCTCTGCCTCTGTGTCCGGAACTGTGCGGAGGTGGCAGGAACGGATACGGGCCCTGCAATCACAAAACGCACGAGTGGTTATCTGGGGTTCGGGATCCAAAGGAGTAACATTTCTCACCAAACTGGGGGTCAACGACCAGATCCGGTACGCGGTGGACATCAATCCATACAGACACGGGACATTCATGGCCGGCACTGGCCAGGAGATTGTCTCGCCAGACTTTCTGAAGACGTACCGGCCCGAAGTAATCGTTGTTATGAATCCGATCTATATGGACGAAATTTCAGCGGAGCTTGCACGTCGAGATATTCGGGCGGACCTTCTTCCGATCACGGAGAACTCGGAAGGAACCATCTGATGACGAAATTATCCTCCTCCGGGACCGGGCAGTGCATCGTATGCGGTGACTCTGTTGCCGACCCATTCATTACCATCAGCGGCATCCCGGTCCACTGCAACCTTCTCTGGCCTGATGCCCTGGAAGCGCGAAGTGCTCCCCGTGGGAAGCTCGAACTCGTGTACTGTCCCGGGTGCGGGCATGTGTTCAACGCATCCTTCGATCCGGGCCTGATGGAGTACACGCAGGCGTACGAAAACTCATTGCACTTCTCCGCTCGATTTCAGGATTACGCTCTCGATCTCGCCGAACGTCTTATCCGCCGCTATGATGTGCGTGGCAAGACGGTGATTGATATCGGTTGCGGGAAAGGAGAATTCCTGGCCCTCCTATGCGAGCGGGGGGCAAACAGGGGCTTCGGTTTCGACCCGAGCTTTGTCCCGGAAAACCTTCCGCCTTCTCTCGCTGACCGTCTCACAATCATACAGGATTTCTATTCCGAGAGGTACTCGACGTACGGAGGGGACCTTTTTGTGTGCCGCCACGTGATTGAGCATATAGAGCATCCCCGTGAATTTGTCCGGACGATTCAACGAGCCGTTGGCCCCCGACGGGAAGCTGTACTCTTTTTCGAGGTGCCCAATATGCTCTATACCCTTCGTGATCTCGGGATCTGGGATCTCATCTATGAGCACCGCTCATATTTCAGTCCACGATCTCTCGGTCGTCTCTGCGCGGACGCAGGGTTTGAGGTCCAGGAGTCCGCTGAATTGTACGGCGGGCAGTTTCTGGGTGTAGACCTCCGTACGTCCCGGTCGGGGCATCCCGGCTCATACGCGTCCACGGAAGACATTGGCTCCCTCGTTTCAAGTTTTGCGAGCAGGTACAGGGAGAAGATGGTGACCTGGGAGAAAACGCTGAGCGAATTCGCACGTCACCGAAAGCGCCTGGTCGTCTGGGGGGCAGGATCAAAGGGGGTCACATTTCTGAATATTGTTCCGGGTGCAGAAAAGATTACCCACGTCGTTGACGTCAACCCGCGAAAAAAGGGGATGTACGTATCTGGTACGGGTCAGGAGATCATTGAGCCTGGGGTGCTGCAACGTCTACGGCCAGACGGAGTGGTGATCATGAACAGCCTGTATGAGTCGGAGATCCGGGCCGT
>DKBG01000111.1 GCA_002451155.1 Ignavibacteria bacterium UBA6906 | reverse complement strand
GTCTGGGTTTTCTGGATGAGCCACTCCCAGAAGCGGAACGGTTTCGTATGGGGGTTGTCGACGCGGAAGATCCGAACCCCCCTCTCCGCCCAGAAAAGAACCACCTGGAGGAGTTCTTCCCAGAGTTTTTCCCAGTCCTCGCATTCAAAATCAAACGGGATGATATCCTCATATTTCTTCGGGGGATTCTCGGCGTACTGGACGCTTCCATCCGGCAGCCAGCGGAACCACTCAGGATGTTCCGTAACGTACGGGTGGTCCGGAGCACACTGGAGGGCGAGATCCATCGCAATTTCGATCCCGCGCTCGCCAGCGGCCCTGCACAATGCGACATAGTCGTCGGCCGTCCCGAGCTCCGGGTGCACCGCGGTGTGCCCTCCCAGGCGTGACCCGATCGCCCACGGGCTTCCCACATCACCCGGTTTCGACGTTGGGCTATTGTTTCTTCCTTTCCGGTTCGCCTCGCCAATCGGATGGATCGGTGGGAGGTAGAGTACATCGAAGCCCATCCGGGCGATTTCAGGCAACAGGTGGATCAAATCGTTCAGCGTCCCGTGGCGGTCCGGCGAGGGGCTACAAGATCGGGGAAAACGCTCATACCACGTACTGAAGAGCGCCCGTTCCCGTTCAACCGTCACGATGAGCTCCTTTTCGTACCGGGAGGCGAGCCGCCGGTCAGGATTGCGACTCATTATCTCGCTGAGTGTGCGGTCAAGGGCAGCCTCCACGCCTTCAATCATCGGTTCCTTCCCGACCATTGCTGCATGGAAGGATTCCAAGCTGCTTATCTCCGCTCGCGGGGCACGCTTCATTGCGTCCTTGACCAATTTCGCCCCCTGTCGCAAGTGCACCTCGAGGGCCTGACCGGCCTGATGCCGCCGGCGGAATTCGTGTTGCCAGGTGAGAAACCTGTCGACCCAGCCTTCGACTGCATAGCGAAATGTCCCGGTCTTCTGAACGATGAAGGATCCTTCCCAACGATCGTTCCCCAGGTGCCGCATCATGCCCTCCTCCCACGTCGAGGAACCTGGAGGCAGCCAGCACACGATGGCCGAGAGAACGTCGTGGCCATCGGCCAGAATATCCGCTGTGACTGTAACCTCCTCCCCTACCACCCGCTTGATGGGGAAGCGACCTCCATCCACCTCAGGGAAGACACGCTCAATGATGATACGATGTCGTCCATCGCGCATAGGTCATCCTCCGGAATGTCGGCCCCCTGATACCGAGCGTATCCATGACGTGCTAGGAGAATCAGCGCCACAAGGGGGCATGGTGAAAACACAAGAAAGGCTGATCTATATTCTACGTTTTCCTATGGGAAAGTGCAAATTTCCCCCGTTATTTCTTCCCTCTCCGGGATTTCATGCACATACCATCACCACCATTCATCGCGCCGGGAAATCGAAAAGGAATTATCCCCACTGCCGGAGAATCATCCTGTCGCACGGACCAGGACCGCGGTCGTCCTCTTCTCGCCACCTACCCCGCGGTTCTGGAAGACTCAAGAACATTCCTTGAAAGTCAGCACGTCACGCACACATGGATCCAAGAAGATCGANNGCAGGGCGAGAGACGGGCCGGGGCGGACTGGCTCCCTTCACATGGTAGAGCGTGTTGGTCGGACTTCTTCCGTGAAGATATCTCTCCGGCACGGAAACGACAAGAGCCCGGAAACACTCCGGGCTCTGTCGTGACGGGCACAGCTGGTGCGGAAATGCTAGGCGTCTTCGAGAACAACTGCGGTGCCGAACACCATGATCTCCGCAGCCATCGCCATGATGTAGCTCGTGGAGAATCGGATATTGACAACCGCGTTAGCCCCCATGTCCGCCGCATTGGCGACCATCCGGTCAATCGCCTGATCACGCGACTCAGCGAGGAGCTTGGTGTATTCTTCGATCTCTCCGCCGACCATCCCCTTGAACGCAGCGAGGATGTCTTTGCCGAGGTGACGCGCCCTGACCGTGTTTCCCCGGACAACACCGATTGTGCGGACAACTCGCTTGCCCGCAACCGATTCTGTTGTGGTGACGATCATCTGATTACCTCTCTGTATTTGTCCGTTTTACGCAGCACCAGTTTTTCCCGGATCACCGAGACCAGCAGAATCGCTCCGCCCAGGACGAGCCCCGCAATAGCAATCTTCAGCAACAGGGGCGAGGAGGTGTCCTCGATAAACGCCAGCACCGCATGGTATGCGGCAAACGCAATCACGAGGGCCGCGCCCAGGCTGATGAGCAACCAGGCAATCCCCCGCTCCAGCCGCGCATACACGCCGGCCCAGTAGCGGTCCCATGTCTCTTCGGGTGGTTTCTTAAAATTCATCGCCATTGTGGCCTCCCGTACGTCTTTGAGTGATTGGAATTCCTTTCGCAGCTCCGGCCTCCGTTCGAGTAGAGCCTCAAGCTCGCGCCGCTCACCCTCCCCGAGCACCCCCTCAAGGGCCTTTCCAAGCAGCATGCTTTCCTGTTCCGTCAGCTCGTGATTCACAATAGTCCCTCCACAGCAGAGCGAAGCCGGCGCCGGGCGTGGTACAGCCGCGACATGACCGTTCCCATCGGCACGTCAAGTAGTTCTGCGAGCAGGGCGTAGGGCGTTCCGAGGATATCGCGGGCCACGATGAGCTGGCGGTCGTCCGGATCGAGCCTCCAGATCGCCCCCCAGATAACAGAATGGGCCTCGGAATGTGCAATCGCGTCATCGGCCCCCCCCTCAGCTGCGACGTTCTCCGGAATCGCGCGATCGACCTCCGAAAAGGGAATCGGTTGAATCGTCTTTCGCCTGAGCATGTTCAGACAGTGGTTTCTGAGAATTGCATAGTACCAGGTGAAAAACCGCTTCGACGAATCGAATGTCGGCATGGCATCGTAGGCCCTGACAAATGCTTCCTGGGATGCATCGAGCGCATCGTCATGGCTTCCGAGAAATCCGAGGGCAACGTAGTACGCCTGGCGCATATACGCCTTCACCAGGTTTCCGAAGGCCTCTTTGTCCCCGGCCTTGGCGAGCCGGATCCAGTCCGCCTCCGGTGTTTGGTCCCAGTCGTCCATCAGTGTTCTCGTTCTACAGGATGATACACGCGAGAGGACCTCTTATTCATTGGCGGGAGAGATAAATATTCTCTTCTCCAAGATAGGTGGAATTCCTCTGGCATTCACGCAGAAAAGAAGAGGACAAGCGGAGGGAATCTCACAATGGTCAAGGGAGTGACCTGACCCCCCCCACAGCGATCTGTAGGGACCAAATCTGGAGCTACGATTTTCTGGCGGTGCGGACGAGTGATGGCAAATCATCAGAGATCCTGACCGTGGTGGATGAATACAGCCTGGAGTGCCTGTCGATCCACGCGCCCAGGAAGATCACGGCGTTCGAGGTGATTGAGCAGTTGACAGACCTGTTCCCGAGGAGAAGGATACCGGAGCATCTGAGTTCGCACAACGGTTGGCAGTTCACAGCCCACGTGATCCGACGCTGGCTCAAGCGGCTCGGTGTCAAGACGCTGCACATCGAGCCAGGAAGTGCGCAGGAGAATGGCTATGTCGAGTCCTTCAACGGAAAACTCCGCGATGAGCTCCTGAACCAGAAATCTTCGACACGCTG
>DKBG01000280.1 GCA_002451155.1 Ignavibacteria bacterium UBA6906 | reverse complement strand
CTGCCGGTGGCGTTTGGCTTGTGAACGTCAGGGAGCCTGCCGCATCCCCACCTCCTGGACCAGTTATCGAATCACCCAAATCACCCAACAGTGGACGGCACCATTCCGTTCCATTTGGACGAAAGGCATCGTTTGTGTGCCTGATTCCCCCACCGGTCCATAGGAAACACAGCCTGGCAGCGCCGTTCCACGAACCTCGGTTTCAGGCCCCCGTTCCTCTGTTCCCTCCCGTATAGGTTTCAGGCCGCGACAGGGACGCCGGTTTTGTAACTGTTTTCATAATTGCGTACTATTCGACCGAATGACCCCTTTGACACCGCCAAGCCAGGAAACACCATGAAAGAAAGAACGCTCAATGCCTGATCGACGGACAGCGATCCCGCGGAGACGCGCCTCCTCCCAACCCGGAAGACCGGAGGCAAGACGGGCGAAAGCGCAAAGGGCGGCATCCAACTCCCCGATCCCGTTTGACCCGGCACTCGTCCAGTCAATCCGCGTCAACCGGAGTGCGATTGAGACGAGGGCAGTTGAGCTTGGCACCCGCCGAACATTCAAGGTGGAGGCGCAGGTTGCCGCGTACCTGACAGCCATCCGCTGCATCGACTTGACCACACTGGCAGGCGATGACACCCCCGGCAGAGTAACGCGCCTTTGCGGGAAAGCTCTCGCACCGCTGGAGCAGGAAGTCATTGAGGCGCTGGGGCTCGCTCCGCTTCCGATAACAACCGCCGCCGTGTGCGTATATCCCGCGCAGATAAGGACGGCTGCAGAATGTCTCAAGGGACGCATCCCCGTAGCCTCGGTGGCGACCGGGTTTCCCGCCGGACAGACATTTGTGAGCGTGAAATTGAAAGAGATCGACCTGGCAATCAAAGAAGGAGCCACGGAGATCGACGTCGTCATCAGTCGTGAAAAAGTGCTGACCGGCAAGTGGAGGTCGCTGTACGACGAAATTGTCGCCTACCGGACCGTCTGCGGAGATCGGGCCAGACTCAAAACCATTCTCGGCGTCGGGAACCTGCAGACACTGACAAACGTCGCAGCTGCTTCAGCCGTGGCGATTATGGCCGGCTCGGACATGATCAAGACCTCTACCGGGTTTGAACCGACGAACGCGACGTTGCCGACCGGACTCGTCATGGTCCGGCAGATCCGAAGGTTCATTGACCTGGGCGTGCTCAAACAACAGCGTGTCGGCTTCAAGCCTGCGGGCGGTATCCGGTCTGCGAAGGACGCGATGCTCTGGCTGATCCTGATGCTCGAAGAACTCGGGCCGGATTGGACCAAACCCGATTTGTTCCGGATCGGCGCCAGCGGCCTCCTGACGGACATCGAACGCCAGCTCCGGCACCTCGCCTTCGGCCGCTACGCCAACGCCGAATACCTTCCCATGTCATGACCACCGAAACGAGAGAACCGAACATGGACCGAGAGAAACTCGCCGAACTGATTCACACACTCGACTACGGACCCGCACCGGAATCGGAAGCAAAGGCACGGGAGTGGCTGAGGGCTCACGGCTCGAAGTTTGCCCATTCCATTAACGGAGCCTGGCAGGGGCCAGCACTGAACGGCTACTTCACGACGACAAATCCTGCGAAGACCGATGAAGTGCTTGCCGACATCGCGCTCGGCACGAAAGAGGACGTCGATCTCGCCGTCGATGCCGCGCACCGTGCGTTCCCCTCATGGAGCGCCCTATCCGGACACGAACGCTCGCGGTATCTCTATGCCATCGCTCGCGCAATCGCGAAACATGCCCGGATCGCCGCAGTCCTCGAGTCGCTGGACAACGGCAAACCGATCCGCGAGAGCCGCGACATCGACGTCCCCGTGGTGATCCGGCACTTCTACTACCACGCAGGCTGGGCGCAGACACTGGAGGAGGAGTTCCCGGGCTATCGTCCCGGGGGCGTCATTGCGCAGATTGTGCCCTGGAACTTCCCTTTTCTCATGCTCGCGTGGAAGATCGCTCCCGCCATTGCCGCGGGCAATACTGTCGTTCTCAAACCCTCGAAGTCCACTCCGCTCACTGCGCTTCTGCTGGCAGACCTCCTAATGAACGAGGTGAAGCTCCCTCCCGGCGTGGTCAACATCGTCACGGGGGACTCGAAGACCGGCACGATTCTGTACGAGCACCCGGTTCCCTGGAAAGTCACCTTCACAGGTTCCACTGAAGTCGGGCGCATCATTCGGAAAGGAACCGCCGGCTCGCGGAAACATCTGACGATGGAGCTGGGCGGCAAATCGCCGTTCATCGTGTTCGAGAGTGCGGACCTGGACTCGGCAGTCGAGGGGGTGGTCAACGGGATCTGGTTCAATGAGGGACAGGTGTGCTGCGCCGGATCCCGTCTTCTTGTTCAGGAAGGGATCCACGATGAATTCATCACACGCTTGAAGCGCCGGATGACAAAACTTCGTGTTGGGAATCCCCTCGACAAAGGGGTGGACATGGGGGCGATCACAAGCGCAGAGCAGCTGGGGAAAATCAGGACCCTGATGGCGGTCGGCACGAAGGAGGGTGCCGTCATCTGGCAACCGGCGAACGTATCGTGTCCGAAAGGGGGGAACTTCCTCCCCCCAACGCTCTTCACGAAGGTCGAACCCTCGCATACGATTGCACAGGAAGAAATCTTCGGGCCGGTGCTCGTGACGCTGAGATTTCGGACACCTTCGGAGGCAATCCAGATAGCAAACAATACTCGCTACGGACTCGCCGCGTCCATCTGGTCGCAGGACATCGACACGGCGATGGATGTCGCCCGGAAAGTGAAGGCTGGAACGATCTGGATCAACTCGACGAACCTGTTCGATGCTGCGGCAGGGTTCGGTGGGTACCGTGAGAGTGGATACGGCCGGGAAGGAGGACGCGAAGGAATGTACGATGTCCTGCTCGAACAGGACCACCCGCACTCGACCGGCGGCGGGGAGACGCGCGCTTCTGCCCCGACCATCGCGACCGTTCGTACCAATCCGGGAACAGCAGCCCGGGACAATATCGATCGGACCTACAGGTTCCTTATCGGCGGAAAACTCACACGCCCTGATCAGGCGGGCAGTTACTCCGTCATATCGCCCGGCGGCGACCTGCTCGCGGTCGTTGGCGAAGCGAACAGGAAAGACGTTCGCAACGCCGTCGAGGCGGCGCGCGGAGCATTCCCTTCCTGGTTCGAATCTGCCCCCCATTTGCGCGCGCAGATTCTGTACTTCTGGGCAGAAAACCTCGCGGTGGAAACAGAGCGATTCGTAGAGGGGATTGCGGCCCAGACCGGCCGCACTTTGGACGACTCGCGAAAAGAGGTCGCCCGGTCCATCAGCCGCCTGTTCGATGCGGCCGCGTACGCGGACAAGTTCGGCGGCACGGTCCAGCCTGTCCTCGGACGGCGCGTGGTCATCGGCCTCCGCGAACCGATCGGCGTGCTCGGCATGCGCGCGCCGGACGACTCGCCTCTCCTCGGCCTGGTCACAACCCTGGGGTACGCGATGGCAATGGGCAATACATCAGTCGTCGTCGCGGGGAAATATGCGATGACTGCGATGGATCTGGTTCAGGTCATTCAGCAATCCGACATCCCCGGGGGAGTGCTCAATTTCCTCACCGCGCAAAATCCCGATGCGATTGCCAGAATCCTGGCGGAGCATGAAGACGTCGACGCGGTCTGGTTCTTCGGAAGCGCGGATGGCAGCAAGGGGGTGGAGGAAGCGTCGATCAGCAACATGAAGCAGACATGGGTTTCGAACGACGAGCAGGTGGACTGGAGTACGCTCCACAGCCAGACGCTGCTCCTCAAGTCCACCCAGGTGAAGAACATCTGGGTACCGTACGGGGTCTGAGAAACCCAATCGAACCATCTGTGAGAGTCACCACAATGGCGACCCCGGAGTCAGCGGCAAGAGCTGCATACAGGCCCTCCCCCAGCTTCTGGAGTGTAAAGTGACCTGAATGTGGCGGCTGGGTGAAAACAGCTGTTGTCATGAAGGCAACACTCATTGCAGCCCGTGTCCGTATATTCCGTTCCCTCCATTCTACGATGGTATTCCACGATGCTGTTCGGGTGGATGAAATTCGACAGCCGCCGGGATCGCTTACCGAGACGTCTGCAGCTCCCGGGCGATCTGATCAACGGTTGTCCATACCCTGAGCAGGTTTTCCCCGCAGATGTTCCTGATATCTTCTTCCGAGTAGCCTCTCTTCAGAAGCTCATACACCAGATTGGGGTAGTCTGACACATCCTTCAGACCTGCCGGGAGACTGTCCCCCACTCCGTCAAAATCGGAGCCGATTCCGACATGGTCGGCACCAACGAGTCTGACGACATGATCAATGTGTGCGACGACATCACTGATGTCGGCATATCCGAGATCATTCTTCTCGCGGTATGCATGTACAAATGCAGACGCTGCACTATCGGTGCGAGCACGTTCGTTCCGCGAAAAGTACGCCTCCTCCTCATCCCATTCCTTCACCCACTTCTTCTGGAGATCGTCAGTCAGAAACGCCGATCCGAAGTTGATCTGAATGACGCCCCCGTTGGCCGCCAGGAGCCTGATCATGTCGTCGCTCATATTTCGCTCCCAGCCGGGCGTGAAGTAGCGGCATGAGGAGTGGGACGCGATCACCGGCGCCTTCGTCAATCTCAGTACCTGAAAAAACGAACTGTCGGAGAGATGGGAGACGTCAATCATGATGCCAAGGCGGTTCATCTCCGCAACCACCCTCCTGCCGAACGGGCTCAGACCGTTCCACTTCCTCTCTTTGTCGAAGGACGCGTCGCAAATGTGGTTGTCCTTCGCGTGGACAAGCGTAATGTACCGGATCCCCCGCTCATGGAAGTATGTGAGGTTTGCCAGATCCCCTTCCAGGGGAGCGCCGTTTTCCATTCCCATAGGAAGGGAAATCAGTCCCGCTCTGAATTGAGCTCTCACATCTGCCGGGGAGCGGGCAATGGCAAACTTGTCGGGCCAGTCCCGCGCGAATTTCTCGACCATGTCAATACACCGATCCGCGTATTGTTTCGCCCCGTTCATCTCGTACGAGGAGGGGACATAGATTGACATGAAGGGCGCATTCAATCCCCCCGCCTTTGCCCGCGGATAGTCAAAGTTCCCATCCGGAGTGCGAGCGGAAATATCTTCCATNNAGTCTCATTGAAACCTCCAAATGAATTGAAAGGGGAGGATGTTGCGCTGACCATGCTACATGTATACGAAATCAGAAGCAAACGGGTAGACCGTTTCCGGGAAGTCCGGACCGAATCAGATCAGCTCTGTCCGGGCCGACTCCTGAGACCATGGATTTCCATCGACGGAAAGGGAAATGCCGAGGGCTTCATCCGGCAGCGCCGTCCATATCCGGAGGAGAGACGAAGCTCCTTGTGACTCGCGAAAATTCTTCGTACCGTAGCAGACCTTTACCCTCATCCCCGGCGAACCAACGGAAGATTCAGATGAACGCACTCTCCACAATCGATTTTGGCATCATCGGCGTTTATTTTGTCGTTGTTCTTGCCGTCGGCGTGTACTTTCGGAAACGCACCAGTAATCCCACGCAGTACTTCCTTGCGGGCCGGAGGGTGGGGTGGCTTGCGATCGGCGCCTCCCTCTTTGCGACGAATATTTCCAGCGAGCATTTTCTCGGACTCGCCGGAACGGGCTCAAAGTCGGGTCTTGCCGTCGGCCAATTCGAGTGGCTGGCCATCCTTGTCCTGCTGCTCCTCGGGTGGGTATTCACCCCTTTCTATCTCCGCTCCGGCGTGTTTACAATGCCGGAGTTTCTCGAAAAACGATTCGGTCCGGCTTCGCGGTACTATCTCAGTCTTGTTTCCATCATTGCGTACGTTCTCACAAAAATATCCATCGCGCTTTATGCCGGAGGCATCCTCCTGCATGCGGTCGTCGGCTGGGATATGTACACGTCCGCGGTCGTCATCGTCGTGGCCACAGGCGCGTACACGGTTCTGGGGGGACTTGCCGCGGTGATCTATACCGATCTCGTCCAGATGTTCATCCTGATCATCGGATCAGTGGCCCTCACGCTCATCGGCCTCCACGACGCGGGAGGCTGGAATGCGGTCGTGGCAAAAACACCGCCGGAGTTCTGGAGCATGTTCAAACCGATGGACGACCCTGACTTTCCCTGGACCGGGATTGTCCTGGGCGCGCCGATCATGGGGATCTGGTACTGGTGCACCGACCAGTATATCGTTCAGCGGGTATTAAGTGCTCGAAACCTGGACCATGCGCGGACGGGAACGATCTTCGCCGGGTTTCTCAAGATTCTCCCGGTGTTCATCCTGGTGCTGCCGGGAGTGATCGCATATGCGCTCACCAACGGGGAGGTAACCGGGGACAGGGCCTATGCCTGGATGGTGACTACGCTTCTGCCACCCGGATTGCGCGGCCTCGTTGTGGCGGGACTTCTGGCTGCACTCATGTCTTCGTTGAGTGCCATGTTCAACTCAACATCGACCCTGCTGACACTTGATATCTTTAAGCGAATCAGGCCGCAGGCTGATGAGGCGAGTGTTGTGAGAGTTGGGCGAATTGCGACGGGTGGGATAGTACTTTTCGGGCTTCTCTGGATCCCGTTCATCGGGCAGATGAGCGACGAGCGGATGTTTGTCTATCTTCAGAGCGTTTCCGGATATATTGCTCCCCCCATTGCGGCCTGTTTTCTCTTCGGCATTCTCTGGAGAAGAGCGAACGGCAAAGGAGCTATCGCCACCCTTCTTACAGGTTTTGTGCTGGGTGCGACCAGGTTTGTGCTGGAGATTCACCACAAGTCAGAGCCCTTCAGCGATGGAGTGCTGCGATTCGTCGCCACCGTGAACTTCCTGCACTACGCCGCTTTCCTTTTTGCCGTCAGCTCGCTGGTAATGATTCTGGTGAGTCTGGCAACCGCCCCACCATCGCCTGAACGGCTTCGAAATCTCACTTTCGCGGAGGTCGACCGGTCACAGCCCCTGCCTGCACGCTGGAACAGGATGAACGCGGTTGCCTCGGCACTCCTGGTAATGATCCTGTTCTTCCTCTACTGGACGTTCCGGTGAGTCGGCCATCTGATTCCTCCATACGCGGGAAGTTCATTTGGTCGCTCAGATAACAGGGTTCGTCCCAGATTCATCAACGCGTCCGGTACACGACATTCCCCGCAATGGCAGAATGATCCTCCGACTTGCGCGTCTCGCCTGTATCCTGATAATGGTGAGTCCACCCACCTTATCCCAGGATCGCCTCTACTATCACAATCTCCCGTATGGGAGCCAGGCCGTATACAATCCGATTTCGGTCATCCTGAATGGCAGTTATGACATCATCCAGATGGAGAACCGCAGCCGCGAGATCTTCACTCTGCCGTACGGCAGCGGGACGACAAACGTCTTTCACAATCTCGGCAGCCCGTTCTCCATGATCTCGGAGTACGGATGGGGGAATTTCATCCGACGGGAAGTACTGCCGCTGAGTTTCACCGTGGAATCCGGACAGTGGTGGCCGAATTATGAGCTGCATCTGGTTGGAGGCGGGATGACCTCAGTCATGATGCGCGAGTGGTATGAGGATCACGGCTTCTCCTCGCCGATGGTCTGGTCAATCGGCACGATGGCGGCGTACCACCTCCTGAATGAAATCGTCGAGAACGGGGCGTACAGCGGAAACAATGTCGATCCGATTGCGGATATCTACCTGTTTGACATTGGAGGAATTCTTCTGTTCAGCTCAGAGGCCGTCAGCCGGTTCTTCAGCGAAGAGCTCAATCTCACAGACTGGTCGCTCCAACCCTCGATCGCCCTGAACAACGGGACACTCCAGAACAACGGACAGTACTTTTCGCTCAAATGGAAGTTCCCCTTTTCGGACTCGTACTCTCTTTTCCATTATTTTGGTCTGAGGGGGCTGTTTGGCGTGTCGAAGCGATTCGAAAGCGGGGAATCCTTTTCTGTTGGTGCGGGTGTCCGTGCGGTCAGTCTGAAGCTGCTGGATCCGGAGTTCTTTCTCCTGACGACCGTGCTCAAATGGGAGGTAGGGTTCTTCTATGACCGGAACAATTCTCTTCTCGCCTCGCTGTTCATTGGGGGTTCATACGACAATCCTGTGACGTTGAATATTTATCCCGGGGTGTTGAAATTCAGCAGCGTTTCGCCGGGCGTCTGGGCCCTATACAGCCGACAGTACGGGTTCACGGTAGGGTTGACCACTGTCTGGGTCCCCGGCATTGCATGGACGGGGAAAGACTAACGATCGGCCGTCTGAGGATCTAGCTGGCCTTGGACGGCTGGCGCTTTGTCGCCCCGTTTTCTCTTCCGTTCTCCAACCAGGACAAAAAAAGCTTGTATCCTAATGAAAGGATGATGGCGCCCGTAAATAATCCGATGAACCCGGAGTGCACAAAACCGCCGATCACACCCAGAAATATCACGGCCATGGGCACGGGAGCACTTCTACCCAGCAAAACAGGTTTCAAAACATTGTCAGAGAGCCCTGCCAGCAGCAGGTAAATTGACCAAATGGCGGCAGGAAGCGGATTGTCCACTGAAAAGAGATAGAAAATAACTGGAATGACAACAATCCCGGCCGGCAACTGCAGCAGTGCCAGGATCAGAACGACCAGGGTCCATAATCCCGCGTGCGGGACGCCGGCAAATAGGAGCCCTAGTCCCACCAGAGTGGTCTGGATGAAAGCGACTCCCAGCACTCCCTTGGTGACACTCTGGACAGTCTTCTGGGTTACAATCATAAACTCATTCGCCTGAGCGCCCACCAGCCTGGAAAAGAACTTGTGGACAAATTGAGCCTTGCCTTCGGTGGCCAGAAGGATTCCTGCGATGATCATTGCCACAAGGAACTGCAATACGCTCCCGCCGGCGCTCATAATCCGTTCAACCAGGCTGCCTGCGATCTCAGTGATCTGCCCCTGATATCTGGAAATTAATGCTCCCAGGTTCTGGGAAGCCAGTGTCCAGAGCTCAAATGCCTTCGGGCCAATGAGAGGCCAACCGGCGACCTGTTCAGTGGGCGGCGGGATAGTAACTGCGCCGGTTTCGAGACTGGCTTTGAGTTGCAGAACCCCGCCGATCATGGAATCAATAAAAAGCCAGCTTGGCAGAATGATGATTGTTAATCCACATAGGCCGAGAATGGTGG
>DKBG01000219.1 GCA_002451155.1 Ignavibacteria bacterium UBA6906 | reverse complement strand
TGAACAGCCGGTTCGGATAGAGAACAAGAATCGCGGCGAGGAGATTCGCATACGACGTCGAGACACCGATGCGGATCAGGATTGCCCTAAGGACGAGGGAGTGTCCGATCAGCAGGACGAGATTCGTGAGGAAGAATGTCCAGGGTGAATCACCCAGTGCCACGATTGCCGGGACCAGCAGGAAGCTGTATCCCGGGGGGAAAAGAGCAGTGGGGCTGGACCCAGAACCGAATACGCCCTGCTGAACTACGTTGAGTGCCCGGGGAAAGTACCGATCGCCTCCTCCCCACGGAAGCATATCGGGCTCGAGGAAGACGAATTGCACGGTGATCCAAACAGCCGCGATGACCAGGCAAATGGCGTATGCCCGCGTTGAAAACCGGAAATCCAGAAAGAGCGCCGGCGGTTGTCTCCTGGCCAGGAAGAAAAATACGGTCGCGGCAACGGCAACGGTCGCCAGAAGTGTCCACAGGCCGGCCAGATCGTTTAGGTTTGAGAGTTCCTGCATCCGGTACCGTCATCTGGTGCGTGGGAACGAAACAATAAGGGGTCCCGAATCTGCACTCAGGACCCCTCCTGCACAACGTGTTCAGCCGGATGGCTATGACGCATCCGCCGGCTTCTCCTCTGTTTTCTCGTCGGAACCGGACACATCCTCGCCCTTCTTGCCCGGAAGAACCGGGACAAATTTCAGATCATTCGTCTTCTTATTCACCTTCACCTTGATGGTTGTCCCGCTCGGGTATTTCCCCTTGAGCAGCTCTTCGGCGATCGGGTCTTCGACGTACCTCTGGAGTGCCCGGCGAAGCGGCCTGGCTCCGAACGCCGGATCATATCCCTTCTCTGAGAGAAACTCCCTTGCCGGTTTCGCGAGCTCGATCGAGATCCCCATGGAGGTAATGCGTTTCAGAAGCTCCTTCATCTGAATCTGAACGATATCCATGATGTGGTGCTTCTCGAGGTGGTGGAATATGATCGTCTCGTCGATACGGTTCAGGAATTCCGGGTTGAAGACTCGCTTGAGGGCATCTTCGATCGTCGACTTCATCGCGTCGTATTCGCCCTTTGCCGAAGGTGTCCCGAAGCCGAACCCGCCCCCGGTCTTTTTCAAATCCCTCGTGCCGATATTGGAGGTCATTATGAGAATGGTGTTCTTGAAGTCGACTCTCCGACCGAGACTGTCAGTAAGTATCCCGTCATCCAGTACCTGTAGCAGGATGTTAAACACATCCGGATGAGCTTTTTCAATCTCGTCCAGCAGGACGACGGAGTAGGGTTTCCTGCGGACTTTCTCTGTCAGCTGTCCTCCCTCTTCGTAGCCCACATACCCCGGGGGCGCCCCGACAAGCCGTGAGACGCTGAACTTTTCCATATACTCACTCATGTCGATGCGAATCAGCGCTTCCTCGGAATCAAAGAGGTATCTCGCCAATGCTTTCGCGAGCTCTGTCTTTCCGACACCGGTTGGGCCGAGAAATATGAACGAGCCGATCGGGCGCCGGGGATCTTTCAGTCCGGCACGGGTGCGCCGGATAGCCTTTGAGAGCTTCTCAATTGCCTCGTCCTGGCCCACGACTTGTTGCTTGAGGATCGTTTCGATCTTCAGGAGCTTGTCCGACTCAGATTGGGCGATCTTGTTGACCGGGATCCCGGTCATCATTGCGACAACTTCAGCGATGTGGTCTTCGGTGACCTCGTGAATAGTCTGCTCGGCTTTCAATTCCCACTCACGCTTCGCGATCTCCAGGTCGCTCAGGAGCTTCTTCTCCAGGTCGCGTAAGCGGGCAGCTTCCTCGAAGTTCTGGTTCTTCACGACCTGGTTCTTGCTCTGCTTGATCTTCTCGACTTCCCCTTCGAGATCCACGATCTCTTTCGGTACGTGGATGTTCGCAAGATGAACACGAGATCCCGCTTCGTCGAGGACGTCGATTGCTTTGTCCGGGAGGAATCGGTCGCTGATGTACCGGTCGCTCATCCGCACGGCGGATTCAATGGCGTTGTCGTCGTAATGGACGCCGTGGTGCTCTTCATACTTGTGCTTGATATTCTTCAGGATCTGAATCGTCTCATCCACAGTGGTCGGGTCGACCATGATTTTCTGGAACCGTCTGTCAAGGGCTCCGTCTTTTTCGATGTACTGGCGGTATTCGTCCAGGGTCGTCGCACCTATACACTGCAGCTCCCCGCGGGAAAGGGCAGGCTTGAACATATTGGATGCATCCAGTGAACCAGAGGCCCCCCCGGCTCCGACGATGGTATGGAGTTCGTCGATGAACAGGATAACATCTTTGGCCTTCTCAAGCTCATTCATTACCGCCTTCATCCGCTCTTCGAATTGGCCGCGATATTTCGTCCCCGCCACCAGAGCGGCGAGGTCCAGCGTGACCACCCGCTTGCCGTGAAGAACTCGTGAGACCTTCTTCTGTACAATCCGCATCGCGAGTCCTTCAGCGATGGCGGTCTTTCCAACGCCCGGTTCTCCAATGAGGACGGGGTTGTTCTTCTTTCTCCTGCTCAGGACCTGCGCCACGCGTTCGATCTCTTTCTCGCGGCCGACAATTGGATCGAGTTTGTCCTCGCCGGCAAGCTTGGTAAGATCGTGGCCGAAGTTGTCCAGCACGGGAGTCTTTGATTTCTCCGGCTTCTTCTCAGGCGCCGCCGCATGAGTTGAGGCCGATGTCGGCTTTCCACTGATAATGTTGTCCAGCTCTCCGCGAACAACGTCGTAGTGGACATTGAACTGATGGAGAATCTGCGCTGCGATATTGTCATCATCGCGCAGCAGGGAGAGCAGAAGATGTTCAGTCCCGATCACGTCCGATTTGTAAAGTTTTGCCTCGAGATAGGTGATTTTCAGGACCTTTTCGGCCTGTTTGGTGAGGGGGATGTTCCCGATCGTGAGGGTGCCGCCTGACGTTCTAACGGTGTCCTCGATCGCCTTCTTGAGTTTGTAAAGGTCAACGCCGAGGTTGCGGAGAATCTTGACGGCTATTCCCTCCCCTTCCCGGATTACGCCCAGGAGAAGGTGCTCCGTCCCGATGTAATCGTGTCCGAGTCGCAATGCCTCCTCGCGGCTCAGGCGAATGACGTCCTGCACTCTATTCGAAAAATTTCCTTCCATCCTTCCTTCTCTGGCCTAGGTGAAACACCATGTCTGCCCTACTCTTCAAACGCAGGAGTACAGGACGTTAGTTCCTCAATCAATATAGCCAAACCGGCAGGGCAAGTCAAACATAGGCCGCGGGAGGGGAGAATTGAAGGTTTTGGACGATTTCCGTATCTTTCATTTCACTTTCGGGCAGACCCTTTTGTGGCGCCTGCCGCATCGTATGGAGAAGGAGGAGAACGCTATGCCGATCTATGACTACCGCTGTGATGAGTGTGGGAAGCCATACGATGTGTACCACAAGGTGAAAGAGGTTGCGGAGGATATCGTCTGCCCTTCCTGCGGGTCTGCCAGACACACCCGGCTCATTTCGGCTCCAAGCTTCAGTATGGGGGGGAAACAGTCCGAGGTGCCCTCATGCAGCGATGGGTCCTGCTGCGGGGGTGCCTGCTCGCTGAACTAAGGTAGCGAGGATGGCCAGGAGGGAACCGCATACCCGACGGACCATGGCGTTCGTCGGTGTCACGATCTTCCTGTTGCTGGTTCTGCTGGTGATCCAGTTCCGCAATGCGCCACCCGCGCTCTCCGCGGTTGAGGCGCATGCGATTCTGGCGCGCGATTCCTCTTTCCTGGTTCTTGACGTCCGATCGTCCGACGAATTTCGTGGTCCCTCCGGTCACCTTCCGCGTGCAAAGGTCATCCCCTTTGCGAGCCTTAACAGTCGCCGGGATGAACTTGAGGCGTTCAGGACACGGCCGATCCTCGTCTATTGTTGGCACGGACAGCAAAGCCTCAACGCCGCATCGCTTCTCCGCCGGAACGGCTTTCAGGCGTATACCCTGGAAGGAGGACTCCTGGGATGGAGTGCACTCCATTTTCCCGTCATTCATGAGGAATGAAGAGCGTGACCCAGACTATCTTTCTGAGCATCATCGGCCTTGTGCTCGCCTTTTATCTGGTTCGCTTCCTGCGGACCAGGTCAGTCAAGCAGTACTCGCCTTCCGAGCTTGCTGCCCGTCTCTCTTCGCCTGGAGCTGTCATGCTCCTGGACGTTCGGACCGAGGGGGAAAGAAAGTTTCAATTCATCAAAGGGTCCGCGCACATCCCGCTTCATGAGCTGCGGAAGCGTCTCGAAGAACTTGCCCGCCACAGAGAGCGAGAAATCGTCTGCTACTGCCAGAGCGGGAGCCGGAGCCTGTCCGCAGCGCTGATTCTCATCGATCAGGGGTACAAGGCTGCAAGTCTGCGGGGAGGTATCGTGGACTGGAACTTTCATCAACGCTAGGACTAGAATTACGAGACGAGGTGATTATGAAGACTCTCCCCAAACGTCGAACGTTTAATCCCTGGCTCACCGGTGCGGTTTCACTGGCTGCCGGGGTGATTATCTTTGTCGCTGGCCCATGGCGTTCCGGAGGGAATGGGGGAGTGCCTCGTCCTCCGCAGGCTCAACTTCCCCCTGTGGCGGCGACGGGCTCTGCCCCTGGCTTCATGCTTGAAACCATCGACGGGACCATGTCGTCCCTTGAGCAACACAAGGGGAAAGTGATTATTCTCGACTTCTGGGCAACATGGTGCCCGCCCTGCAAACGGGAGATACCCGACTTTATCGCACTCCAGAGTCTCTATGGCGGACGCGGTCTGCAGATCCTCGGCGTGGCCCTTGATGAACCGGACAAAGTGAAAGAGTTTAGCCAGCGACAGGGGATCAACTACCCCGTTCTTCTCGGAACGGACAGGGTGGCAAATCTTTACGGAGGCGTGACAGGAATCCCGACAACATTCATCATTGACCAACAGGGAATGATCGTCCGCCGCTATGAGGGCTACCGCCCTAGAGATGTGTTCGAAAACGATGTCAAAACACTGCTCGCTCTCTGATAGCGGAACCAGCACGGTGGAAGGAGGACATAACGCCATGCAATACGGTATTACCCGGACCGTTTCCCACTCGTATGAACAGGCGGTCACACGTGTCACTGAGGCACTTCAAAAAGAAGGCTTCGGGGTTCTAACGTCGATTGACGTAAAAGACACTCTGAAGAAGAAGCTCGGCGTAGATTTTCCGAGATACATCATCCTGGGCGCATGTAACCCCCCGCTTGCTCATCGTGCTCTTCAGCTCGAGGAAAATATCGGGCTTCTCCTGCCCTGTAACGTCATCGTGTACGAGAAGGAGGGATCGACGGTCATCGGCGCGTTCGATCCGATGATGATGGCGACGGTCATCGAGCAGGAGGAGATGCGTCCAATTGCTGAAGAAGTCCGCAAAAGGCTTGAACGCGTCATTGAGGCGGTCTGATCAACCGCTCAGACCCGGGATATCCCCTCCAAAGTAGATGATCACGACGCATGCGGCGATCCACAGAAGACCATCAATAAGGATCGGGAGATCCGTGATGACCGCGGTGGTGGGATTTTGAACAGCCGGTGATGTGTGGATCAGGTAAAGATATCTGAAGACGCCGTAAATCACAAAGACCGTCGTGTAGATCAGCCTGTCCGTGCCGAACACTTCAATTGTTCGAGGGGCGACGGTGTACAACGCGTAGGATATCACTGTGCCGGCCGCGGCGATGGTGAGCAACTGATCAATCAGCTCGACCCGATAGACCCCCAGAACTCTTCGTTTTGACTGCGTGCCTCTCTCCTTTGCCTCCACGAGTTCTCCTCTGCGTTTCGCGAATCCGAGGAAGAGCGAGATGAAGAGCGAGCAGAGCACAATCCAGCTCGATAAGGCCACGCCGATAGCGTACGCGCCGCCAAGGACCCGGAGCATGAATCCCGCTGCAATAACGAACACGTCCAGGAGGAACACATCCCGGAGGTGCATGGAATATGCGAGATTCATCAGAAAATAGGTGCCGAGGATAACGAGAAACTTGACCGGAAGACTGGTGGCCAGAAAGATGTCGGCGATCAGGAGGAGAAGAAGTATTGCGATAGCGTGCGAGACCGTCAGAGTTTCCGCTGCAAGAGGGCGATGTCGTTTTTCCGGATGGGCTTTGTCGGATTCCCTGTCGGCAAGGTCATTGATTACGTACACAGCGCTGGCCGTAAGGCAGAAGGCCGCGAAGGCCCGAACGGTGAGGATGAATGGCTCTGCGTCGAATAGCTGCTTCGCGAAGATCACCGGCGCGAAGACAAAGGCGTTCTTGATCCACTGTTTGGGTCGAATCAGGCGAATGGCCTCAGACAAGCGGAACGCCGGTGCATTACCCATAAGGGTCCTGGAGAGAAACGGAGTGAGAGATCGATGCGAACGAACGCCCCTAATTAGCCGAATGCAATCGGGAAAATCAACAGATCTCCCGTTGTTCCTGCAACCCTTTTTTAGTACAATGCACCGGTTAGATCCCCCCGGCACGTCCGGACCACTATCGCATGCCAGTCATCCTCCAACACGGCACCCCCGTATCGGCACGCTCCATCGAAGAACGGCTCTCCGGGCCGGTATTCGATGACCTGGTTGTCATCGTCCCGACGCGTCGGCGCATTCGCTACCTTGTTCGGGAGGTGATGGCGATGACGGGAAAGCCTGTAACTCCGGCGTTCCCGTTTTTTACTCTTGAAACCTTTGCACGGTCACTGTACGCTGCAAGTGAAACCCCCGCGCGGGTTGTAGGGGGGGCGGTTCAAACACTTCTGTTTCAGGCGGCAATCCGCAAACGGCGTGATCAACTTGAGTATTTCATTCCGCGGAAAGAGAACGATCGGTTGTTCCGAGGGACCCTGGAGAAACTCATCGATGTGATCCTCCGCTTGAAAGAAACCGGTGTCCGTCCGGCAACGCTGCGCGAGGAAGCGGAGATGGCGCCCCTCGATGAGCGGCGCAAGCTGGTCGATGTCGCCGAGATCTATGAAGGGTACAACGAATCTCTGCGCGAGCTCGGCGCGATTGACGGAGAGGGGATCTTCGAATACTTCTCTCGCGAGTATCCCGCAGAATCCTTCCGCCGTCTCTTCCGGTTCCTGTATCCCGGGGTGGATCTGGTCTCGCTCGCGGGGTTCGATGAGTTTACGCCACCGGAGATCGGGATCCTCGAGGCCTGCACTCGGGTGCCGGGACTCGCCGTCCGGCTCCTCTTTGACTACCAGCACGGTAATCCTGCCCTGTTCGGCCACCTCGAGGGCAACTACCGCCGCTTCGTGGAACTCGGATTCCGGGAAGTTCCGGAGTCTGCCCCGGTATCAAAAGCGCTCTTCCCGATCAATACAATGTCACGCTCGATGTCCTCGAGGCGGGCAGCTGACATCCTAGCCCGGTCACTATTTCGGTCCGTGGAAGGTGAGACCAAACCTGATCTGCGCAAGTCGGTCACGATCATGGCAGCTGCCGGCAGACGCCAGGAAGTAACGCTCATCTGCAGGCTGATCAAGAGTCTGGCGGCGGATGACCCGGCGCTGGACCTCGGGACTGTGTGCGTGGCAACCCTTCAACCGCAGCTGTACACTGATCTCTTCAGGGAGGAGTCAGCGAGGTTCGGGATCCCTGTGAATATCACAGATCGGTACCACCTTTCACGTTCCCCCCTTGTTGCCCAGATCTTCGCGCTTCTCCGGACACCGCTCAGAGGGTTTCGACGTGATGATGTGCTCCGATTGGCCCGGACGCCGTATTTCACGTTCCTCGGAGACGTTGCCGGGCTCGACGCAGGAGCCCTCGCCCGGGTGTCTGCCAGGCTGAGAGTCACTGTCGGTGAGGATTCCTGGACACAGAAGATCGGAAAGGATCGAGAATCCCTGCGGAAGTCACTCGGCCAGGCCGGGGATGCCCGTGATCGTCGGCGGCAGGAGCGTGCTCTTATGCTCCTCGGACGTGCGGAAAGCTCCTTTGACGCCCTCCGGGAAACGATGAGTGGAATGAAAGGACGATGCACGCCGAGAGAGTTCTATCGACGTGTTGTGGCGCTTCTCTCCCGCGCGCGCGTCGCTCGAAATATCGTAAAGGGTTCCTCAGAATTTTCTTCAGACGCCATTGAACGTGATGCCCGCGCATTCACGAAGTTTCTGGAGGTGCTGGATGAAAGCACCCGTCTGGCCGAGTTTGAGTTCGGCCCGGATGCGTCGCTTGCAGTCGACATCCACATCGAGCGCCTGGCCACTGCGGTTTCGCGTGAACGGTATAATGTCCATGAGCAATTTGGGCGGGGAGTCCTTGTGACGTCGATCGACGAAACGCGAGGTCTCTCGATGAACGTGATGATCGTGGCCGGTCTCGTAGACGGCGAGTTTCCATCTGTCTATCAGCCGGAAGTGTTCCTGAGTGGCGTACGGCGAAAAGAGCGGGAACGGCGATCACTGTGGCAGAACAGGTACCTCTTTTATCAGGCCATCACAAATTGGACCGGCCATCTGTATCTGACCTATCCTCGGCGGGATGGAGAAGTGGATCTGGTTCCGTCGTCGTTTATTGATGCGCTCCAGGCTTCGGTGGACGTCGAGGAGTGGCAAGGCGATACGGAAGTCCCGTTCGGGGAGATCCTTGCGTCGGAAGACGATGCGCTCAGGTGGTGTGCCGGTCATCCCGGGGCTGTACTTCCGCTAGCTGGGACTGACAGGCAGTTCCTCTCAAAGAAAGACGAGGTCCTGCACGCCGCGCGCGTCGAAGGGCTCCGCGCGACGGACCAGGGGCTGCCCCCGTATGGGGGAATTCTTCAGACTGATCTCTCGGACGCCGCGCGCGATCGGCTGGCCGGTTTCGCCCAGCGCGTGTACAGCGTCAGCCAGCTCGAAACGTACCGGAAATGTCCGTTTCAATTCTTTGCCGGACGCGTCCTCCAGCTGGATGCTGCAGAGGAACTTGAGGAATCACTGACTCCGCTCGAGAAGGGATCTGTGCTCCACGATGCGCTTTTCCAGTTCTATCTGCGCAGGAGAGAAATGCACCTTCCGCCGATCGCCGGTTGCAGCGACGATGAGTTCAGCCGGGCGGTCAGTGACCTTACGACCTGCGTCGAAGAGCGTCTTAATCGCCTGGACGTTCCTGACGTATTCTGGCAGCTGGAACGAGAGAATCTCCTCGGACGTCCAGGTTCCGACCTCGGATTGGTGCGGGAATTTCTGGAATTTGAACGGAATCGGAAGGAGGAATCGACTGCCCGATTCTTCGAGGTTGCCTTTGGTGATCTTGGATCGGAGGCGATCGAACGTGATCCTGATCTCTCCAACAGCGAGGTCCTGACGATCGGAAATGTTCGCGTGCGCGGCAAGATCGACCGGATCGAGGTTGGGGATGGCTTCTTTGCTATCATTGATTACAAGACCGGAGCGGTGGTGCCGAAAATTGACGAGATCCTCGAGGGAACTAGTCTACAACTGCCGGTTTATCTTCTGGCAGCCGAGACTCTCGTGTCGCGTGCCAGTGGAAAATCCATGACGCCTGCGGCGGGGCTGTACTATCTTCTCCGGAGGCCCGTGCGATTGACTCCCGGTCTTGGCCTTGCGCGATACAACAAAATTGCGTTTCGCGCGGGAGCGACGTCGCGGCAGGTCGTGCAGAACGATCTGGAGCTTCGTCGGATACTGGAGGGTGCAGTCGAGGCTGTGAATGCCTCGGTTCGCGGAATCACCGAGGGGAGGTTTCCCCTTGTCGATCCAGACAGGTCGGAAGACATTTGCCAGTACTGCAAGTTTTCAACAGTGTGTCGGATTCAAATCGCCCGGCACGTGCAGCGGATATCACCGGAGGGAATATGACACATGCGGAACAACATGGGATAATCATGGAGCTGCAGGACTACGAACGATCCTTGTCACGCAGCGAGAGGGAAGAGTTTGAGATGTTTGTCAAGCGAGACAAGGATGACGAAGATCTTGACGACATTTCCAGAAGACGGCTGATCTCCCTCTACCAGAAATATGTTCCTGAACGGAAGAGGAATTATTGAAAGCAGCGATCGTTACACGCTACGGAGGACCCTCCGTACTGCGACTGAAGGATGTCCCTGCACCGGCTCCAGGTCCGGGTGAGGTTGTTGTGAAAGTGCACGCGATCGGACTGAATTTCGCAGATCTGTTTGGACGGATGGGGGTCTATCCGGGATCGCCAAAACCCCCCTTTATTCCGGGACTGGAGTTCTCGGGTCTGATTTCCGATGTTGGCACCAATGTCACGCAGTTCTCCGGGGGAGAACGAGTTCTCGGGTACAGCCGGTGGGGCAGTCACGCAGAATATGTGTGTGTGAGCGAGCACAGCGTCCTGCCACTCCCTGAGGGGATGAGCTTCGACGAGGGTGCTGCGTTTCTTGCTACCGGCCTGACAGCGTACCACGGGCTCGTTCGCCTGGCGAACACCGCACCGGGCGAAACAATTCTCGTCCACGCCGCAGCAGGCGGTGTCGGTCTCGCAGTGCTGCAGCTCGGCAGAGCTCTTCGCGCCCGCATGATAGGAACAGTGGGACACGACGCGAAGATCGACGTGGCGCTGTCACACGGTGCGGACCGGGTCATCAATTACCGGAGGAAGGACTTTGCGGAAGAGATCAGACAAGCCTGTGCCGAAGGGGTGGATGTCGTGATGGACGGCGTTGGCGGAAGAGTTTTTTCGGTGAGCTGGGATCTTCTGGCGCCGATGGGTCGATATGTGCTGTATGGGGTGGCAGCTGTCACCGGGCAGAGAGGTCTCAACCGACTCAAGGCGGCCGGAGTCCTGATGAGAATGAAGACCGTTCTCCCATCGGCGCTGGTCAGCGCCAACAAGGCCATTTTCGGATTCAATCTGGGGACGCTCCGGGGGAAGGAGGACTATCTTCGCGCTGCGGCGTTGGAGCTTCTGTCACTGTACACCCGTGGACTCATGAAGCCGATCATCGGCATGCGCTTCCGTTTTGATGAGATTATTGCCGCGCATGAATATCTGCAGACACGACGATCGACGGGGAAAGTGGTCGTTCGGGTGGTGGAAGGCGGGCCATGAACAAACCGCACACGGTGCCCATGTACTGGGATGTGCGTTACCGGACAGGAAGCGACAGCTGGGATCTCGGTGCTCCCACGCCATTGTTTGCCAGGCTCCTGAAGGAGAAGAAGTTCAGACCCGGCAGACTGGCGGTGGTCGGATGTGGTAAAGGATATGATGCCGTCCTTTTCGCCGATGCTGGATTCACGGTTACAGGATTTGATTTTTCCCGAGAGGCTCTCCAGAAGGCGAAGAGCGTGGCGGCGGCAGCAGGGGTGTCCGTTGAATTCATTCAAGAAAACTTTCTCGCGTTGCCACCGCGGTTTGCGTCG
>DKBG01000163.1 GCA_002451155.1 Ignavibacteria bacterium UBA6906 | reverse complement strand
GTCCGAATGGAACCTGAAGCTCGCTCTTTCCGAATGGCACGACGTTCTGATCGACAAAGAGTATTTTGACACTAAGATCCGCTACATCACCGATGAAGAACTGGTCAATTCGCTCCACATAGCGGCAATCGAGCCGGCATTGCAGGCGGCGCTAAAAGCCAGGGACTATGAGCGGATCTCCGTCATTCTGCACGACTATTTCTCAGCCCGGAAAGATAATAACCGGTTGTCGACATACGACACACAGAACAAAAAGTACTTCATCACCACCGACGAGTTCCTGCAGGAAGTTCTCGCCGACACTTCCCGGTATCAGGAGATCATCCGTTCAGCAACCCAGACCTACACGCCGGAGAAGGGATTCACCCTTCATGGCGTCAACTGGGGGAAGCGAGTCGATTTCAATCATCATTACACGAACGTTTCGAAATGGGGCGTACACTATCTCGCCTTTCTTGCCGATCAGATCAATCACTATATCCTGACTCGGGATCCTGACATCGCCAGAGCGTTTGACGATATCTTCAATCAGTGGTATGACCAGCTGGACAGCGTGAAACAGGAAGAGGTCATCAATCACACAACGTTGTACGACGTCGTCTGGTACGAGCTGGGTCTCGCCAATAGAACTCAGAGACTGATCGACGCACAGAGGGTCTTTGTCCGCCAGCTTTCGCCCGAGACCAACAAGAAGCTGTTGAAGAACATCCTCGGATCGGCCCGATGGCTCGACCAGTGCCTTGAAAAGACCCCGTTTCACCCCTACAATTGGCAGACCCATACAGCCATGACGCTTTCCTATGCTGCACTGGCCTTTCCGGAATTCAGGGAATCGGCGACATGGCTGGATCGCGGCAGAAAGACCATGATCCTTCATCTGGAAAACGACATCCTGGATGACGGCGGGTATGTGGAGCGGACCCCCAGCTACGCAGAATACATGTTTTCAGTCTTCTACCGGTACATGGTGATGCTCCAGTATTTCAGCAACGATCCCTCACTGCGGGAGAAGTACCTGAGCAGGCTGGAGAATTTCATCGAGTTCTTTGTGCTCACCAATGCCCCTGCCGGTGTCAACACGCCGTTCAATGACGCATCCAGGAACAGGAGCATGATCCGGGTTTTTTGGGAAATGGGGAAGTTCTTCAACCGGGGCGATTTCGTCGGAGCGGTCAGGCACGAATTCTCCCCCGAAGCACTGGCTTCATTTCCCGTCACGGTGACAGAACCCGGAAGGACATCGATCGATTTCCCGAATTCGCGGTTCGTAGTAATGCGGGATTCCTGGGACCAGAAAAGCTATTTCCTGATTCTCAATTATGGCGAGTGGCAGAATCACAGCCATTACGACCAGCTGGACTTTGAAATCTACGCCAACGGCATTCCGATCGCACTTGATGCGGGAATCGGTAAGCTGGGATACCTGGACTCGCTCCACGTGAGCTGGTATAAGCATCCACTCTCGCACAACATGCTCACCATCAACCAGGCGGTCCCGGAGAAGATGGATATGCCTGGCTACGACAAGGTCTGGTCACCCCAGCAGCAGACCGAGTTCTTTGCCGCGACACACGACGGGTATCTCCGATATCAGAAGGCGAAACACCGGCGTCACATCGTGTTTGCCAAGAGGAGATACTGGTTGATCATCGACGAGGTGAGCACGGCAGGGAAGAACCAGGAGATGGATTTCAACTTCCATACCCCCTGCTCGATGAGGACGATAGACGATGGCTTTGTGTCCACCGGAGAGAACGGATTTCTGATCAAGCAGGATCATCGTGACGCGGATAATGTCAGCCGGATCAGATCGCGCGGGGACGCCAATCTCGGGGGGCTGCAGAATGAACCCACCCACCGGGATATTGACTGGCTGTTGTTCAGAAAAGCCCTGAAAGGGGATCGCCAGTCGGATCGAATGGCGACGCTCATCTACCCGTTTTCCTCCCCGGGAGGTATCGTTCCCGCCGAAGTATCTGTCGAAAGCCTGGATATGAAGGATGAAGGCGCGATCGGATATCGGATTAAAACGACAGATCGCGAGGATCTTATCATCCTCTCCGACGGGACCTACAGGAGATTCACTGAAGGAATCGAAGGAGATTTCAGATACGCTCGCGTCAGCTCAGCAGGTGGCGCCGTCGACTACGCGGGGTTCACGGGCGTCACCAGGTTTAAGATTGACGGGCTCACAGGCCAATCTTTCACAGCCAGAAGGGATTTTGAGTACCAGAAATAGTCCCTGCCGGCGGCGTCCTCAGTCCGGGCCGAGAGCGGAGCGCCCTTCACGAATGACCCATGCAATACGAATTTCCCTACAACACCATAGCGCCGGTCGACATTCCTGCATCTCACCCGGTTGATGTCTACACCGTCAGGGCGGTTGAAAGGGCGCAGCGGAACCCGGAATCAGTCGTGGCCGCCAGTCTGGCGGCTCCCATCGGAATGCCGCGGCTCTCTCAGCTGGTCAATGCCGATTCACAGATCCTGATCATCGTCGACGATATGTCGCGGCCGACGCCGGTTCATCAGATGGTCCCTCCGCTCCTGGCGGAACTCGCGCGAGGTGGAGCGCGGGACACGAACATCAAGTTCCTCGTGGCGCTTGGCACACACCGCTACATGACCGGCGAGGAGATTGCGGCAAGGATCGGCGCCGGGGCAGCCGCCCGCTTCAGTGTAATAAACCACGAATGGGAGAGTCCTGAAGTGCTCTACGAGTACGGCTCGCTCGATGGAACGCGCGTGGTGCTGAACCGCGCCATGCACCAATCGGATATTGTCGTCGGCGTGGGGAGCATCGCTCCGCATCCGGCTGCCGGATTCTCCGGTGGAGGGAAGATCATTGCTCCCGGGGTAGCCACCCGGGAGGCCGTGGGAGAATTCCACTGGCGCAGCGTGCACTTCGCGCAAAGAGAGGTGCTTGGCATCCGCGATAATCCCATGCGCGAACAGATCGATCGTATGGCGCACCTGGCCGGTCTCACAGCCATCGTCAATGTCGTGATGGACGGCAAATCCAGGATCGCCGGCAGCTTCTCAGGGGACCCGGTCGGGGCCCACCGCGCGGGGAGCATCCTGGCCGGAGAACTCTACCGCGTCGCGATCGACAAACCCGAAACAGCCGGGATCTTCATCATCGATACCCACCCGCTCGATCAGGACCTGTGGCAGGGTGTCAAGGCCATGTGCGCGCTCGAGTGCATTGTCCCGGACGACGCGGTGGTCATTGTCGTCACACCGTCTCCTGAAGGGGTGAGCCGGCAGCACCCCGGCGTTCTGGCATACGGATACCAGGGCCTGGAGGCAACGACCCGGCTCGTCCAGGAGGGGCGACTGGACAAAGTAACCGCGCACAACATCGTCCAGGGGGGAAGGCTGGTCGAGCGAACGCAGGCGTTCATGGTCTCCCCCGGAATCCCTGCCCAAGATATCAGGCGCCTGGGATTTACTCCGTTCGCGTCGGTCCAGGACGCACTGAATGACGCCGTCCGGAGGAAAGGGAGTTCCGCACGGGTGATCGTTCTGGGAATGGGAGGAGAAATCTGTCCGGTAGCCGTGTAATGCTCTGTTGAATTTCACACGAGAGGGACGAAGATGGAATTGCTGATTTCCGGTCGATACTATCGCATGTTTCCACCCGAGGCATACCTTGGTCACGCCGAGGAGATGCTGGGGCTGGCTCTGGAGCAGACGGCGTTTATGCTGATAGACGTGTACGGGCTGGGCTACAGTCCTGGAGAACCGGAGCCAGAGCGACCCGCCCTCTTTTACAGGGGATCCACCGAAGTGGAACGCCGGGTGATGGTCGATCACGTCAAGCCAGCCCTGGAAGCTGCGCGCAGGATCGGACTGCCGATCATTTATCTGAACAACTCCAATCAGATGGTAGCCACGCAGTACAGCGAATTTGGCTCCATCCTTGTGCGCACGCACGGTCTGACCGTAGAGGAGCGATGGGAAACTGACCCGGTCGAATTCCGATTCAGCAAGCTGGTTGAACCGAAGCCGGGCGAATATGTCGTGCGAAAACAGATGTACAGCGGGTTCTTCGAAACATGCCTGGAGACCCTGCTGAGGAATCTGCGGATCAAGAACCTCGTGGTCGTGGGGTTTGCGGCCAACGCCTGTGTGCAGGGGACCCTGAACGATGCGCTGTACCGGAACTACCGCATCGTCTTGCTGCGTGATTGCACAGCCGCGATGGAATACCAGGACACCCTGGAAGATCAGACGATCACCCGGTATTTCATCCGGCACGTCGAAGCATTTCTGGGATACACTGCCACTTCGCAGGAGTTTGCCCGCTCCTGTGAGCAGATCCCGGACCGGGATCAACTCAAGCCGTAGCTGCCCTCTCCGGAAAACCCCCTCTGCCCCGGCGCCTCCCGTCAAGGGATGACCGCGCCTTCACGAATGTGGGTGCGGACAGAACCCATGGCCACCCCCCACTGCCCTGACCCCCGCAGATCGATCCGTTTTGTATATTGGTTTTCGGATCGTTGGGACAGGATCCAACTTACCGACTGGTCCGGCGACGGAAAGTCGATCGGATTCTTCGCCACCAAGGTCTTTTGGGAATACTGGGTCGTAGAGAATTTGCTGGCGGGAGGGCGCCAGGAAATCCGAAGAGAGAATTGACGAAGCCGAACGAGTCCCGGCGAATACCGCCGGGACTCTCTGTCCCACAATCTATCAAGGACACTTCCATCTGAAATTGGGCAATATCAGGGCAGGTACCCCCAACGGATGCAGGAGCTCAACACGGGCTCCCCTGTTGGGCGCCACGCCCCAACCGGGCGACTCCCGACCCGGTCGGCCGAAAAGCGCAGCTCTCGCTCTGGGCTTCCATATGGTTCACTTTCTTACGGCGTGCGTGGCTTCCCACAGCCACTCATCTCACCAATCCCACTCCTTTCAGAAACGTGGCAAACCTCGGGTCGGCCAGGACATTGCTGCCCGCGCCGCGTGAGGTCCCCTCGTCCCGTTCATCGGAGTAACAGAAGTTTGCGGGTCTGCACGAAATCTCTCGCCTGTCTTTCCGGATCTCCTATCGGGCTGAGGTCGCGCCGTGTCAACGGCACGGCTGACAGTCGATAGATGTACACTCCGCTCGACAGGCCCGAACCATCGAACCCGACCTCGTGAAGCCCAGCGGCCCTCCTTTCATTCAGCAACACCGACACCTCGCGACCGAGCAGATCGAAAACTACGAGCCGCACATCGCTGAGTACCGGCAACTCAAAGCTTACCACTGTCGTCGGGTTGAACGGGTT
>DKBG01000161.1 GCA_002451155.1 Ignavibacteria bacterium UBA6906 | reverse complement strand
TCTGGTGGGGCTGAACTACCACCCTGAAACCAATTGATTGTTGACGATTGACAATGGTCAACTGACAATCACGAGGGTTTGGGGATTCAGAAAAATCGGAACCTCCCCAAGTGGACCCCATCGAAGCATACCAATATAGTACCTTCCACCGTCAGATTCAACCCCCGGATGAGGTCCTTCGCGAAAGTCTCACCGGCGGAACATTTGGGAGAATAGCTCTGTTCAGATTTGCACAGGGAACATAAGCAAGGTAAGGCGATTCTGCATCACAGGCCGACACAAGAAACAGGGATCTCGAAAACTTTGACCTCCTCCCTCTACTCCGAGTTGGTGGCTTCCGCGGATTGGGGAGTTACTCCATCGCCCTCTTATATAGAGAGTCGAATCCGATGTGCTCACCATATGTGGGATGACTATGCCGATGTGTCTCAGGACACATCGCAGTTCCGCTCATGCGTTATCTTACCGGACATACGGAGACAGACGGTTTTTCAGGGAGTTGCTTCCTCCAGACCTCATGAGGCCTCCTCGAAGAATGCCCGACAATCTCGCGTTGCATCGCTTCAACATTCCTGGAACACTTTCATCGACGGACAGTGTTGACCCGAACGGTTTGGCAGTTCTGCTGGGAAGATCCCTCCGTTCGGCTCGAGCCTGGAAGACTGTAGTGGCAGGAGGAGCTCGACGGTCCCTGAACAGCAGGAGGTCAGGATTCGCGGGCCCGAACGCCAGGGAGCGTTTGTTTTCAATGGCTTACAGAACATTCTAACTGCGGCAGAGTGATGACGAATAGTGCGGCGAAGAGCCACCTTGACACAACCTTGGAATCTGACTACCTTCACATGAGAGAGCCGTCGCCAAAGGTCTCCAGGAAGCGTTTGAACTCTCCCGGGGAGAGGTCCGTGAACCTTTGCGAAGCTCCATTGAGCCTACAAGGGACCCGCAGGGGAGATCGGACTTCTCAGAGCTCCACACTCGTATTCCATCGGACTAGCCGTTTGGACACCAGATTGCTCGCACGGCTGCCACGTGTGTATACCCTCGCGCTTCTATCGCTAGGTGTTCTATCTGCTGCAGTTGCACTCGCCCAACCCACCAAGTTCGTCATCACCGGTTCTCCAACTCAGCAAGCGGGATCGGCGCAGAACCTTACCATCCGGGCTGACAGCGCTGGGTTGCCCGCCACGTCGTATACTGGAACAAAATCGCTGACCTTCTCAGGGGCCAATTCCTCGACCAGTCCGGTCACCGCCCCGACAGTCACCGACGTCGGCGGTGTGGCACGTACATTCGGAACTTCGACCAGCATCCAATTCGTCAACGGCGTCGCAACCGTCACGGGCGCACAAAACGGAGTGATGAGGCTCTATCGGGCCGAGATTGCGACCATCAACGTCACTGACGGTTCCCTCAGCTCGGCAAGTGAATTCGTCGTGACCGTGTCAGCCGGTTCACTCGCGAAATTCGCGTTCGCGCTTGCCACCCCACAACAAAACAGCGTCCCCTTCACGGGCACGAATCGTCTGACGGCGCAGGATGGCTGGGGCAACACTGTCGTGACGTTCAATGCCGCAACGGACAATGTCACGATCACCGCGCCCTCACTGACGGGGACGATCACGGGGCTTGGACTCGCAAACACTAATACCCTTGATCGATCCGGAGACTTTGCCTCAGGAGTCGCCGACCTGACGGGCAAGCTGACGTTCACCGGCTCCATCGGAACCGGAGCCTTCACAGCCACGTCAGCCTCCACGTTCCAGGGTGTCTCGGGGAGTGTCACCGTCGCAGCAGGGCCCGCCGTAAAGATCCGAGTTGAGACTGCTGCCAACGGCTCGGGCAGTGTGCCCCTTGCACAGAACCTTGCGTCCGGCAGCTCACTGACCGTGTACGCTGTAACACGCGACGTGTCCGACAATTTCGTGGCGAATGCTCAGGCAGATTCCTGGACCCTGAATCCAAAAACGGGGAGTGTGGTCGACGCCGACCTGGTCCCGAGCGGGGACCGGAGAAGTGCGACGCTTAATGCAAAGCTTGTCGGCACTGCCCAGATTAACGCGATACTCGGCGTGCTCCCGCAAACGCCGACAGGGGTGATCACGATCGTACCGGGACCCGCTGCGAAGGTCCGTGTTGAAAATGCCCCCGATGCCGGCGGACAGCTCATCGGCGCAACAACGCTGTCATCCGGCGATTCCATTCTCGTCTATTCGAACACGAGAGATGCCGCGGACAATTTCATCCAGAACATTCCCGCAACGTGGACTCTCATCAACATCACAGGGTCCGTCGCGCCGGGCGACCTTGTCCCCAGCACGGATACCCGGAGCGCCCGCTTTAAAGGAAGTCTGACCGGGACGACCACGATCGATGCCCAATCGGGGGTGCTCCCCCGCGTGGACACGGGGACGATCAGCGTTGTCGCCGGCCCGGCAGCGCGGCTCGCGATTTCAGGGAGTTCCTCGCAAACCGCGGGGACGCAGAATAATCTGACGATCACGGCGAGAGATATTGCCGGCAACGTTGCGACCAGCTATACGGGGAACAAGAATCTTGTTTTCTCTGGCGCAGACTCTTCCGTGAATCCCAGAACTGCCCCGACAGTTGTGTCGAGAAATGGGCAGATCCAGGCATTTGGACTCGCTACGTCGATCAGCTTCTCCAGCGGTGTTGCGGTCGCTTCCGGTGGGCAGAATGGCGTCATGACCCTCTATGATGCCGGACGTGATACGATTGCGGTTACAGACGGGGCGCTCCAGTCCGTCGGTTCCGATCGGCTGATCGTGAATGTTTCGAACAATGTCCAGACGAAGTTTCAGTTTGTCCTTTCGACCCCCCAGACGAACGGGGTCGCGTTCACGGGCACCAACACGCTGACCGCACAGGATGCCTGGGGGAACGTGGTTACATCGTTCGCAGCGAACACGGATCCGGTAACCGTGACATCGTCACTCGGCGGGACTATCACCGGCCTCGGGACTGGCAACAACAACATCCTGAACAGGGCCGCAGACTTCACGGGTGGTGTCGCGAATCTGACGGGGAAGATGATTTACACTGGGACTGCAGGGGCCTCGACGTTTACCGCGACGGCAACGGGGAAGACCGGCGTGTCCAATTCGGTAACCATTGTGTCGGGGGGAGCAACTCGCCTCGTTATCACCAGCGGCACGGCATCTATGACGGCCGGATCCACGGCCAGCCTGACGATCACCGCGCGGGATGGTTCGGGGAACGTTGTACCCGCCTACACGGGAGTAAAGTCACTCGTCTTTTCCGGATCCGCTTTGTCTCCCGACTCGACAAGGCAGCCGACCGTATCGGATAACACTGGCGTCGCCCGCAATTTCGGCGTTCCGACCGGAATCCAGTTCGCGAACGGCGTGGCAACAGTGAGCGGGGTTTCAAATGGCGTGATGACGCTCTATGCGGCAGGCTCTGCCACGATTTCGACTACCGATGGAGTCATCAGCGCGAGTGGAACTGATCAACTTGCTGTAACCGTCCAGCCCGGAGCCCTCGGTAAGTTCAAGTTCTCCCTGACGACTCCTCAGTCGAGTGGAGTGCCGTTCACGGGGACAAACACGCTTACGGCACAGGACCAATATGGGAACATCGTTCCGACATTTAATGCCGCTGCCAACAATGTCACCGTGACCTCGACTCTGACCGGGGCAATCACCGGGCTCGGATCGGCCAACACTAATGTGCTCAACCAGGCCGGTGATTTCAGCGCAGGCGTTGCGAATCTCACAAACCAGATAATCTTTACCGGGCTCGCCGGAACCGGTACGTTTACTGCCCGCTCCGCGGATCTTAAAACCGGCAGTTCGGGGAATGTTGTAATTCAGTCGGGGGCGGCTGCCAGGTATATCATCGCGGGGTCGAGCACCCAAACCGCTGGCACGACACAGAACCTCACGATCACGCTGACAGATTCTGCCGGGAACCCCGTTGCGTTCACCGGAAATCGATCATTGACTTTTTCCGGGGCTGACTCTTCGTCGAATCCGAAGCTTCCTCCAACAGTCATTGACCGCACCGGAATAGCGCGGCCATTCGGCACGGCGACCTCGCTGAGCTTCACAAGCGGCGTTGCAAGCGTGTCCCTCGGACGAAACGGTGTCATGCGGCTCGTGCAGGCCGGAGTCGCCACCATTGCGGTAACCGACGGGACGCTCAG
>DKBG01000071.1:10495-10756 GCA_002451155.1 Ignavibacteria bacterium UBA6906 | reverse complement strand
CGGTGCCAGGCAATTGGTCGTGCATGACGCATTGGAGAGGAACACCTCTTTTCCCGTCAGGATCTGTTCATTCACACCCATTACCACAGTGGCATCGACCTCATCCTTTGAAGGCGCCGTCAGCAAGACCTTCTTCGCCCCTGCTGCGATGTGCATCTGCAGCTTTTCCCTGCTCGTGAACACGCCGGTACCTTCTACCACGATGTCGGCGCCAAGTGTCTTCCAGGGAAGTTTTGCCGGGTCTTTCTCGGCCATCACTCT
>DKBG01000071.1:0-10483 GCA_002451155.1 Ignavibacteria bacterium UBA6906 | reverse complement strand
ACCGATCCATCGCTGCGCGCAGTGGCCGATGCGCCTTCTCGCCCGTCAGCTATGATCAGCCTGGACCGCCAGCGCGAGCGAAACACCCGCAATGTCCTTGAAGCCAACCTCCCGCAGGACGCGCGCGCACTCACGAAGGGTTGAACCAGACGTCACCACATCATCGACGAGGCAGATGCCCTCGCCCTGAAGACGGCGCCACGGCGATGGAACAGAGAAGGCCCCCTCAACGTTTGACGCGCGTTCGGTCGCGCGAACCTCAGTCTGCGACCGCGTATACCGGTTTCTCCGGAGCAGGTCCGGAATCAACGGGGTCTTCGTCCGGTCGGCGAGCCCTCGAGCGATCTGCTCGCTCTGATTATACGCTCGCTCGCGCCTCTTCGCACTGTGAAGAGGAACCGGAACGATTCCTGCCTGCGCGGGAAAACCGCCCAGACGGGAAATTTCCGTGCCCAGCATGACCCCGAGCGCGTATCCGAGCATGGGCTTCCCCCCGTATTTCAGCTCGTGCAGCAGTGACTGGATTGGTGCATTCTTCCTGAACCTGAACAGGGAAAAGAACGCGTCGACCCCCCCGTCAGCACAGATACGCGCGACGGCATCGCGCACCCCCGGGTCCTCCTTCCTGATCACTTCCACAGATTTCCAGCAGGCGAAACAGAGGCCCGTCAATTCCCGCGGCCGGGCGCCGCCGCAGTGGAAACAGAGCGGAGGGAGAAGGAAATCACGCAACGGTGCGGTCAGTTCGGGCAGGAGTCCCCGGATCGCCGGCAGAATCACGTCAGCGTCTCCCCGTCCGCCGGTCACTCCGGGAAGGATCCTGACTCATACGTTCCAGCTTCTGGATTTCATCGCGAAGTCCGGCCGCGCGTTCAAACTCAAGATCCTTCGAGGCTTTCGCCATCTCCGAACGGAGTTCCTCAATGAGATCCGTCCGCTGTTCCGGCGTCAGATATCTGACCACCGCCTCCGCCACCTTTGGCATCTTTGCCCGCTCCCGGCGCTGATCCCGGGACGCTTTTACGTCCGCCACAGCCGTCGCGGCAAGGACGTCATCGATGCTCTTATACACTGTTGTCGGCGAAATATTGTGCTCGAGATTGTACTCAAGCTGCCTCTCTCTCCGCCTGCGCGTCTCATCGATCATCCGCTGCATCGATCCGGTGATCGTATCAGCATACATGATGACGAGCCCGTTCAGGTTTCGGGCCGTCCGGCCCGCAGTCTGAATGAGTGACTTCTCCGACCGGAGGAATCCCTCTTTGTCCGCGTCAAGGATCGCCACCAGCGACACCTCCGGCAGGTCGAGACCCTCGCGAAGCAGATTTACCCCGACAAGGACATCGAAATCTCCGAGCCGGAGGTCTCGAAGGATCTCCACTCTCTCGAGCGCATCCACTTCCGAGTGGACGTATCGCACCCGGATCGCGATGTCGAGCAGGTATTCCGTCAGGTCTTCCGCCATTCGCTTCGTGAGCGTCGTGACCAGCGTCCGCTCTTTCCGCTCCGCCCGGAACCGGATTTCGGCAATGAGATCGTCAATCTGGTTCTTGACCGGCCGAACGACCACCTCTGGATCGACGAGGCCGGTCGGGCGTATCACCTGCTCGACCACGACACCCTTGCTCTTCGAAAGCTCATAGGGCCCCGGTGTCGCGCTCACGAAAATGGCCTGCGGCACCATTGCCTCCCATTCGTCGAAGGTGAGCGGACGATTATCAAGAGCAGATGGAAGGCGGAACCCATGTTCGACGAGGGTCATTTTGCGCGATCGATCGCCGAAATACATCCCGCCCACCTGCGGGACGGTGACATGCGATTCATCGATCACGACCAGGAAGCCCTCGGGAAAATAGTCGAACAGACAGGCGGGTCGTGAGCCGGGCTCCCTTCCCGCGATGTGGCGTGAGTAATTCTCAATGCCCGAGCAATAGCCAACCTCACGGAGCATCTCGAGGTCGAACCGCGTTCGTTGTTCAAGACGCTGCGCTTCAAGGAGTTTCCCGATGCCGCGCAATTCGGCCAACCGCTCTTCAAGCTCGATTTCGATCGACCTAAAGGCTCTTTCCAGCGTCTCCCGCGACGTCACAAACTGTTTCGCCGGATAGATCACTTCGTAGTCAGTCTCTTCAAGGACCTTGCCGTCGAGCCGGTTAATGTACGCGATTCTCTCAATCGTATCGCCGAAGAACTCGATTCTGATCGCCTCGTCGTTCTCAGAGGCCGGGATGACTTCCACCACATCACCCCGAACACGCATCGTCCCCCGAACGAATTCAAAGTCGTTCCGGACATAGTAGATATCCAGAAGACGGCGAAGGAGGCTGTTTCGCTCGATCCTGTCCCCTTTTCTGACGACAACCAGTTGTTTGGCCCATTCTTCAGGCGCCCCGATGCCGTAGATCGAGCTCACGGACGCCACCACGATGACATTGCGATCTCCACTCATGAGCGCACTCGTCGCGCGCAGCCGCAGTCTGTCAATTTCATCGTTGATCGACGCATCCTTTGCGATGTAGGTATCCGTGGACGGTACGTACGCTTCGGGCTGGTAATAATCATAGTAGCTGATGAAGAATTCCACCCGGTCGTGCGGGAAAAAACCTCGGAGCTCACCGTAGAGCTGGGCGGCCAGGGTCTTGTTGTGAGACATGACCAGGACCGGTGTGTCGAGGGATGCGATGACATTTGCGACCGTGAAAGTCTTGCCGCTGCCCGTCACGCCGAGTAACGTTTGATAGCGATCCCCCCGCAGGACCCCCGCAGTAAGCTGACGGATGGCCTCAGGTTGATCACCGGTAGGCTGAAAGTCCGAGGAAAGGCGAAACGTCGGCACAGGATGTCCTCCTCATGAGACGGGTGGTCGCGGGCGCAGGATCATCCCGGGCAGGGTCACCCTCTCTATTGATATTACCAGCAGCTCCATATTTTCCGAACCGACGAGGTACCACCGGATGTGCGGCCCCCTCCCCCTGTGGAGTCCACTCCGCTAGAGCTCAATGAGTGGTTTCCTCCCCGCAAAACCCTCTGCCAGGCCGTGCCAGAATCCGATGTCATCTTCTCCGACCTTCCAGCAGAGATAGACCTCCTCCCCGTTCGACCGCAGATGCGGAAAATCCAGGATCCCTTCATCGATCCCCTTGACGACAACACCCTTCTGATCCAGAGACTTCAGGATCTCCACGATCGTCTCCATCTCAGGAGGAAAACTGCCGTCGCCGTTGGGTCCCCGACCACCAAGATACTCATGTCTGGAAAGATCCCACCCCTGCCGGTCAAGCAGCTGCTTGAGCTCAAGCATCCTGACGACAAGAGCATGCGCACTGGTGAGTACACGGCGTGCCTCTTCGACAGAATAGTGCCTCTTGTGAACGGAGTGGGTCATCGCATCAATGAGAACACCGGGATGTGGGCACAAATTCCCCGGCCCTCCCCTGACCAACCCGGACGCTGTTGATCAGAACCTAGGAAAGCGTCCGGGCCAGCGTCTCCAGGAGGAGCTTGGCGGAGAAGGGACGGGAGATGAACGCCCCGAAGAGAGTGCCGGGAAGTTCCGGTTGTGTGGCGCGAGGATCCGACGTGGCTATAAGATTGACGTCAGAATTCATGGTCCGCAATACAATTCCCAGAGGTGTTCCCTCTATGTCGGTCATCCCCGGATGGAGGAGGACCACTTTTATGCGTTCCACATGCTGGGAATAGAGTGCCAAACCCTCTTCAGCGTCGTCCGCAGGAATGGTACGGTACCCATTCGCTTCGAGCGTAGTCTGGAAGAGCGTACGAATGGAAGTGTCCGGATCAAAGATCATGACCAGCTGGCCTTTTCCCTGCGGCAGTGCGTGCACCGGAGGCTCCCCCTCCTGATGGATGGAGAACATGACCACCTGCTTGAAAAGATCATCAAGTTTCCGGGTCTTCTGCGTGATGACCTCTGCCAGCTTCTGGACCCCCTCGTCAGGCTGGCGTGATCCAAGCGATTCCGCGGCCAACAAGATCGGAGCAGTAAGTTCCTGCAGATCATTGGCAACCGAGCCCGCCAGCAACGAAACCCCCTCGAGACGGTCCCGCCGGGACGCAGTCGCTTCCCGCGCTCGCCGCTGGGTCGACTCTGTATTGAGGATCAAGATCGCCTGGGGCATACCCTCGGGACTTCTGATCAGAGTCCAGCGGCTTTCGACTTGAATTTCCCTCCCACCCTTGGTAAGATCTCTGCAATCGCCGACCCATTCTCCCTTCTCCACGGTGATTCGTACCGAATTGGTGACCTCTTCGGTCGTCCGGCCTGCAAATACCTCACTGAATGTCTTGCTCTGTACCTCGTCCGCCGACCAGCCGTAGAGATCCGACGCCCCGGAATTCCAGTACAGGATCCGGTCATCGAGGGTCCGGACGAGAACCGCCGACCCGAGTTGGTCCAGCCAGGTTTCGTGTGCGGACGGCATGCCTTCTCCAGACTGACGGCCGGTCCCGGGCTGATCCTTCGGCTTCAGAATGGACAGCGTTCCCGCAATGCGCCCCTCCGCATTCCTGCAGGGAATCGCATACACAGTCACGGGAATTGCGATCTTGTCCGAGCGGAAAATAAGTTCCGGGTATTCCTCTTTGAGGAGTTGCCAGCTGCCGCTCTGGAGCACCAGCGGAGAGACTTTCTGCCCGATCAGTTGCTGGGCACGGAAGCCGGTCAGGCGCTCAAGGCCGTTGTTGACGAGCGTGATCACATCCTGCTCATCGGTCATGACAATCGGTTCGGGGAATCCCTCCAGCGCAGTCCGGAGGCGGGACTCCATGTTTCGTGAAGCCACGTCACGAGTTCTTGAATCGTCGCTGACGGTGAGCCGCAGGATTTCCAGAGCGGACCGGTGTGCGAAGATGCGGAGGATGTACTCCTTCCTCGGGACATCCGTCATCGACTTGGTGTCAATGCATACGAGATGACCGAGCGGACGGCCGTCCGCCCCGGGGAGAGGGACGCCAAGATACGACTCCGCGTTCAAGGCTCCGAGAGCGCCCTGCAGTGCAAACGGATGCTGAACAGCATCGGGGAAGGACCCGATCACTCCATCCCGCACCACCCGTTCGCAGGGGGACCCGGCGACTTCATATTCTATCGGGGGGTGAAGTGAGCCGCCGGACCAGAAGGCCAGGGACCGGACGAGGGTTCGTTCCTCGTTCAGGACGCGTGTGAGCAGGACCGTGTGAACCCCGAGAGCTTCTGCGATGTGTTGAACGAGCGTCGAGAAGAACTGTTCACCCGTCACTCCCGCCGTGGCCGCGACGAGGGCCTCAAACGCGTGGCGAGCAGCAACCTTGTGCGAGACGTCCCGTGAGAAGACGATGACCCTGCCCGGTTTCCCGTCCGGAGCGGGGACGATGGAACTGCACGATTCGATGAAGCGCGTGTTCCCGTCCTTGTCCATCAATCGGTATTCCGTTTCCCGGCCGGCCCCACGCGCCAGTATCTCCCGGAAGATCGCCTTCACACGCTCCCGATCATCCGGGTGAATATCCACAAAGGAATCGGTTCCGATAAGAATATCCGGTTCATCCAGAATGTTCTCGTAGGCGGGATTATTGTATTCCCTGCGCCCATCGGGCTTTACGGATGCAATCAATTCAGGCGCATACTCGACAATCAGACGGTAGAGCTCTTGCATTGGATCCGCCGCCGGCTCCCGGTGTTTCTTTGGTTCTGCTGCCTCTGGGGCTTTCTCGACCTTCGGCCGTTCCAGCAACCCCTTGGCCGACGCGGTAAGCCGGGCCATATTCTTCTTCGTGATGAAGTCCGCCGCTCCCGCCTTCATGCATCCAACAGCCTGCTCTTCCGTGGCGGTCCCCGCAACCACAATCCATGGCACGCCGGGAATGAGCTCCTTTGCCTCCTCCAACGCCGCGAGGATATCAAATCGGGGCAGCTGAAAATTCGCCACCACAAGATCGGGCAACAGGTCTTTGACTGTGCTCCTATAGACTTCCTTCGTCCCGACCCGAATCGTCGATACCTTGAGGCCGCTTTTCTTGATCTGCATCTCGAGACCGTCGGCCTCAGCCGGATCCTTTTCCAGGATCACAACATTGTATGATCTACTCACGCTCACCTCCGGGGTACCCCCGTTCATTGCGACACAGTGAGGATATCTGCATGGGGTCAGACATTACCTTGATCTCGAACTCACGGTGATGGTTTCAAGGCCGTGAGCATTCGGCCCCCGCTCGTTTTTCCTGAGAAGATATGCAAAGAGAAGACCGAGGAATCCCAGGATCGAAAAGATCCACATACCCGCCGCATACCCGCCGGGATTCTCGGCGCTCGCTCCTGCCACGTCATTCGACCAGCCGATCAGGAGGTTGAATGCAAACAGCCCGATATTCTGAATCATGGTCATGAGGCCGTATGCCGTACCCAGCCGCTCCTGTCCCACAAGATAGGCTACCGATGGCCACATCACGGCCGGGATGAGGGAGAACGCCACCCCCAGCATTGCCATGGGCACGTACAGGGTAATCGAGGTATAGGCCATCATCAGGTACACGGGAATCAATAGGAAGGAACCGAACATCATGAAGAGCGACCGCTTCCCGACCCTGTCAACCATGAGTCCGAACAGCGGAGTGGCAATCATCGCGAACAGGGTGATGATGCTCGAGAGGAATCCGCCGAGTTCCCTCGTCGTCCCATGGGACTCCATAAAGAACTTCACGGCGAACGTCTGAAACGGAAACACCGCGGAGTAGAAAGTGATGCAGAGGGCGACAATGTACCAGTAGGACGTCCCGAATTTGAACAGGTCAGCGAATCTAACCTTTTCCGTTTCCCCCGCCGTACCGAGGCTGTATCGTCGCTCCGCATCGATCTCCAGGATCCAGTACAACACGGCCCCTGCGACGCAGATCACTCCCGCCGCCACGGAAACCAGCAGTGGAAGCCTCCAATCGCCAAAAAGGGACCCCGCCCACGACGGTGAGTTCAATGCGGCAAACGAGCCGAGCCGCGCGATCGTCAGATTGATGCCGAAAGCGAAACTCAATTCTCTGCCCCTGAACCACTTGGCAATCGCCGTCGTCACCGACACAATGAGGGATTCGGCACCGAGACCGAAGATGAGCCTTCCTGACGCCATGAACTCGAGACGGCCGGACGAGACGGTGATTGCAGATCCGAGCAGGCAGAGCACCGCGAACAGAAACGTCGCCTTCCGCGTGCCAATCCTGTCGATGATGATCCCCCCGACAAGCACCATCAGAATGTTGGGGAAACTGTAAATCGCGTTCAGAAGGCCGATATTCGTATCGGAAAAACCAAGTTGCGTCTTCAGTACATCTGCAAGCGGACTGACACTGTCGTAGATGTAGTAGTTTCCGAACATCGCCAGGCTGATCAGGATGAGAACCAGCCAGCGGTACCATCGCGGCGCATCCGGACGAACGGGGACTGTGGACGGGACGGATGTGTCGTTCATACTCTCATCTCACCCTGAATGAATGTTGGGACCGAAGGGCAGATCGGCTTCTGGATCGAGCCCTGTTCACCTCTATGCAGACCGGGACCCCCGGCCGAAACGCGCTCGGGAGGATAGACAGACGCCGCGCGCACAACGCGCGGCGCGGAATTGATCCACCTCCGGCACTGGGATCCTGCCCGCACGCAACACTCACAGCCTCAGGACTCCCTGCCAGCGATCTGCACGTCACCTGCACCAGCATGCATCCGGCATGCACCTCACCGGACGTTCTTGAGGACTCCCAGCAAGAACTGCCAGTACTTGTCGACGGTACCGATGTAGATCTTTTCGTCCGGCGAATGCACTCCTTCGAGTGTCGGTCCAAGGGACACCATGTCCATCCCGGGGTATTTTTCGCCGATGATCCCGCACTCGAGACCCGCGTGAATTGCCTTCACTTCGGGCTCCTTGCCGAACAGCGAGTGATAGGTCTCCCGAGCCGTCTTGAGGATGGGCGAATCCAAATTTGGCTTCCACCCCGGGTACCCATCGCCCGTTGTAATGGCCGCCCCTCCGAGCTCGAACGTCGACGAGACTGACTGGCAAATCTCGGTGATCTCCGAGGCAACAGAGCTCCGCTGGCTGGTGACGCATGATATCTTGTTCTTCGAAGTCTGAATCACGGCAAGGTTTGTTGAGGTCTCGACTAGCCCGGGGATGTCGGCGCTCATCTTCATGACCCCGTGAGGAAGCGCGGCGAGCGTCAGACAGATCTTCCTCTGGAGTCCTTTCTTCAACATCTTCCCGCGCCGGGCTCCCTTTTTCTCCTCGAACTCGATGAACAGATCGGGATCGACGGTGGAGATTTCGGCCTTGAGAACCTCGCGCATTTCGGCAACGGACGCCTCCGCTTGCGCACGGGTCNNCCCAGACCGGCAAGCCTGAGAAGGAGACGGTTTAATATCTTGATTGCGTTTCCGCGCCCTTTGTCGATTTCAAGACCGGAATGCCCCCCTCTGAGTCCTCCCACTTTCAGGAGATAGACCGTCGACCCGGCCGGTGCTTTGTCATACGAAAGCTTCCAGGTTGCGTGCGTGTCTTTCCCACCCGAGCACCCGACATAGAGTGCCCCCTCCTCCTCTGAGTCGAGATTAATCAGCGTCGTGCTCTGGAGGAACCCGGGCTGGAGATTTGCCGCACCGGTAAGCCCCGTCTCCTCGTCCACTGTAAAGAGAAATTCCAACGGGCCGTGCTCCAGGCCTGAATCTTCCATGATCGCGAGATTGGTGGCGACGGCGATACCGTTGTCGGCTCCAAGCGTCGTCCCGTTCGCCATCAACACGTCGCCATTCCGGACGAGCTCGATGGGGTCTTTCAGAAAATCATGCCTGGTCTCCTTATTCTTTTCGCAGACCATATCCAGGTGTCCCTGCAGGCAGACACGGGATGCCGATCCCCGCCCGGGGGAGGCAGGCTTTCTGACAACGACGTTCCCTACGCCGTCAACCTCCGCATCCAGCCCGAGCGCCTTTGCCTTCTCATACACGTACGCGCTGATTGCGGCCTCGTTTTTCGAACCCCGGGGAATTCGTGCAATTTCCGCAAAGTATTTCCAGACCCCTGCGGGCTGCAGGCCTTCAATTGCCATTGACACGATGCGCCTCCTTCCATTTCCAGTGTGCGGACTTGTTCAGGGCGCGGAGACGGGGACAGCCGGGTCCCCGCACCACGTCCTCTCATGCAATTACATGACCGCCGTTGGTGGAGCCGGCTCGTCCGGCCGACCCGCGTTCTTCAGCGGAATCCGAATAAGGATCCACGCGATAATGATGAATACCAGCGAGCTGACAATGAACGGCAGCGGGAAGAGCGATGTCAGATCCGGCAGCCACGTTTCATAGTGAATCTCTCCGACGGCCAGTGCCGCGAACAGAAGCCCGATAAGAGCTTCTCCGGCAATGAGGCCGGACGCGAGGAGTACGCCGTTGTTCTCCGACCGTGCTTTCTGGGCGTCATTGAAGGCCTTCTTCGCTGCTCGCTTCTCCAGAATTCCCTTGATCAGGCCCCCGACGAAAATCGCGAATGACGTTTCAAGGGGGAGGTACATTCCGACGCAGACGAGCATCGGACTCTTCACTCTCAGGAGGATGAAGCCGAATGCCATCAGCATCCCGACGATGATGAGCGGCCAGGCCATATCACCACCCACAATTCCGCTGGCGAGAATTGCCATCAGACTCGCCTGGGGTGCCGAGTACTTCTGTCCGCCGAGCCCGGTTCCGCCCTGGTTTATATCCCCCTGGTGGAGGATAAGGAGGGGGAAGAACATCACCGCTGAGGCAAGAAGAACGCCGGCCATGTCACCAGCCTGCATCTTCCAGGGTGTACCGCCAAGGATGTGCCCGACTTTCAGGTCCTGGAGCATCTCTCCGGCCACGGCGGCCGAGACGCAGATCACCGCGGCAACGCCAAGAACCGCCGCGATGCCGGGAACACCGGAGACTCCAAGCGCGACCATCAGCAGCGCGGCAATAATCAAGGTGGAGATCGTGAGCCCGCTGATCGGATTATTGCTGGAGCCGATAAGCCCGACAAGGTTGCCGGACACGGCGGCGAAGAAGAACCCGGCAATGATCATCACAACCGTTGCGACGAGCGCCGCAAGCGTATCGCCGGTAAAGTAGTTGTATACGAAAAACGTCGCAACCGCCGCCAGACCGATCCCGATAAACACCCATTTGAAATTGAGATCGCGTTCGGTGCGGATCTCTGCGTGGCCCGTGTCGGCCGCAGCTTTCTTCACATCACCGACCGCCCGCTTCAGTCCGGATCCAAGGCTCTTCCGCATCCGGAACAAGGTATACCCGGCGCTCATGAGCATGCCCCCGATGGCGATGGGCCGGACGATCGTACGCCAAACCTGGCCGGCCATCGCTTCCCACGTTTCGTGGCTGCTCACATCCAGCCCGCCGGACTGGAGCGAGGCCGCGAGCTCCGGTCCCAGGAAATAGAGCAGGAGAGGGACGAAGAGGCCCCAGGCGAGG
>DKBG01000064.1 GCA_002451155.1 Ignavibacteria bacterium UBA6906 | reverse complement strand
TTCGCGCGAAGGTGAAGCTGCCGCCATACGCGGATCTCAAGGACCGACAACGTGGAGGGGGGATCTCATCCCGCACGGAGGGCGGACTCATCCATGGGAATATGGGCTGCCACACAAGATCTGGCCGAGGAAGTCCGGAGGTTCCTTTTCCATTGTCCGGACTACATCCTTGCACGTCTGCTTTACAGAAGGTCCAGAGATCTTCGAATTCACGCCGGCTGCGGTCCTTGTCTGAAACCAGGGTGGATCAACATCGACCTGAGGAGGGAGGCAGACATCAGGCTCGATCTCCGGCGGCCGTTCCCCTTCCCTCCTGGCTCCGCGACCATAGTCTACGCCGAACACTTCCTGGAACATCTGGACTACCCGGACTCCGCGTCTGATTTTCTCCGCGAGTGTCGACGCGTCCTTCAACCGGGAGGGATCCTTAGCCTCGTCGTGCCGGACATTGAGCTGGTGTTACGTTCAACCGTGCTCGGAGGAACACCACAATACTATGACGCGCAGCGTTGCTGGCATCCTCCGCATCTGCAGACTCAAATTGAGCATGTGAATTACAATTTTCGTCAGGACGGGGAGCACAGGTATTCGTACGATTTTGAGACATTGTCAAGACTTCTAACACGCACTGGGTTCACGGAGATCACACGCCGGGAGTATGATCCTGACCTCGATAGAGGTGATCGACGGGTCGGATCGCTCTATGTCAGGGCGACACGCCCGTGACAGGGCCGTTCGTCACCGGATGTGCAGACGGCTCGGACCGGGACCTCACTCACCCCTTAATGATTCACACTCTCCCAACCCGTCCTCTCCATATTTTTCCCCGGTTACCGTATCGTTTCTCCCACTCACAATCCATTTCCTAAGGATATTCCTATGCAACGATCCTGGAGCAGACGCGACATTCTGAGAACCTTGGGGGCCTCATCCGCAGCTGTTGCGTTCAGCCGGTCGGCACTCGCAGACCTGATCAATCAGCCGGTGGCTTTTTCAGAGCTCCCCCGCGTTCAGCCTATCGGCGAACCCCTCACGGCCATCGTCGCCGGTGCGGGGAACAGGGGGAATGTGTATTCCTCGTATGCGGCGAAGTATCCTGGCGACCTCAAGATCGTCGGCGTTGCCGAGCCGATCCTGTTTCGGAACAACCGCTTTTCGAAGAAATACGAGATTCCTGCAGACCGTCGCTTCACGACCTGGGAAGAAATTTTTGAAAAGCCGAAATTCGCGGACGCGGTAATCATTACCACCCCGGACGCCCTCCACTATGGCCCGGCAATGGCGGCCCTCGCGATGGGATACGATCTTATCCTGGAGAAACCCATCGCACAAACCTGGCAGCAGTGTTCGGAGATCATGAAGCTCGCAAAGTCCTCGAACCGCATCGTTGCGATCTGCCATGTCCTCCGGTACGCCCCGTTCTTCCGGAAAATCAAAGAGGTGATCGACTCAGGGGTGCTCGGGAGAATGGTCAGCATTCAGCTTATGGAGCCGGTGGAACATATCCATATGTCCCATTCATTCGTCCGGGGAAACTGGCGAAACACAAAAGAATCCAATCCGATGCTCCTCGCAAAATCCTGCCATGATCTTGATGTCCTTCTCTGGTTCACCGGAAAACACTGCCTCAAAGTAGGGTCCTTCGGTTCACTCACATGGTTTAAACGCGAGAATGCCCCAATCGGAAGCACTGCCCGATGCACCGATGCCTGCGCTGTCGAAGCCACCTGTCCCTATTCCGCCCTCAGAATCTATTATCGGAATCGGACCTGGCTCGGCCACATGGATCTCCCGGAAGAAGGGGACAAGGGGGCGGCAATTCTGCAGAACCTGAAGACCGGCCCGTACGGCCGATGCGTGTACCATTGTGATAATGATGTCGTGGATCACCAGGTTGTCATGATGCAGTTTGAAGACGAAGTCACTGCAAACTTCAATATGGAAGCCCATACGAGCTATGCCGGCAGGCGGATACGAATCATGTTCACCAATGGAGACATTGTCGGAGACGAGGAGACCCTCACCTTTTCGGACTTTACGACCGGCGAGACAGTGCGCTGGAATGTACGGGAGAACACCGAGATTTCTTCAGGCCACGGAGGAGGAGATTTCGGGCTGGTGCGCGACTGGCTGCAGGCGGTCAGCCAGCGAAATCCGGCCCTCCTCCCCACGACGATTGAGAACTCCATGGAGAGCCACCTGATGGCCTTCAAGGCAGAAGAGTCGCGTGCCACTGGAACAATGAAGGAGGTCGGATCAGCAGGCTGATCCACGTCGTCAGAGGATGCAGGATGCGCGAAGGTCCGCCCGGAGGCGGACCTTCGTCCGTTACAGACCGAAGGAGCATCGTGGTGAACCGCTCCTACCTCTCTGCCGGCGTCCAGAGGAGGTTGTGGGATGCGGTCCGCCCGCACCTTACGGTTTGACCCGCCTCTTTCGGCCCTGAGGGAGGCCACTCTGGCCAGGCGGCGCCCCGGCAGTCCTGTCCCCGTTCTCGGGAACGGATTTCAGATGCAGATCCCGCTGCGGGAAGGGGATTTCGATCCCCCGCTCTTTGAAGGCTCTGGTTATCGCCACCATTACCTGCGTTCGCACCGTGAAGCCCATATCAAAGAAGACCCAGAACATCAGCTTGAAATCGAGTGAACTGTCTCCGAATCCGAGGAACATCACGAACGGTTCGGGATCCTTCATGACCTCGGGGTGGCCCTTCGCCACCTCGACCAGCGTCGCAATCACTTTTTGCGGGTCAGTCCCGTATGCCACGCCTACCTGAATCTCCATGCGTCGGAACTGATCCGAAAGGGTCCAGTTCACGACTTCGGAGGAGATCAGGGCGGAGTTCGGGACAATAACTTCCGAGCCGTCGAATGTCCTGACCGTGCTTGCGCGCAGACCAATCTTCATGAGCGTTCCGAATCGCGAGCCAAATTCGATCTTGTCTCCAACGTTGAGAGGACGCTCAAACATCAGGATGAGACCGGAGATCAGATTATTGACTAACGATTGCAGCCCGAATCCGATACCGACGCTCACGGCGCCCAGGACAATGGTGAGCGTTTCCCAGCGTATGCCAACAACGGAGGCCGCGAAGAAAATGCCGATCAGAATGAGGGCATAATAGACCAGGGTCGAGATCGTTGACTGCACCCCGACGCGCAGCTCGGTACGCGGCAGAACGTCCTCTTCAAGCAATGTCCGGATAAACCGGGAGAGGAGCGCCGCCAGCCAGATCGTAAGAGCCAGGCCGAACACGGATCCCAGAGTGATCGTCAGGGTCCCGATCGTCCAATCCCTCTTCAATTCCCGCAGCACAGTCGAAGCCAACGGCATCCAAAGATTGAAATTCGCGAGTGAGGCGGAGAGCCACACCAGCACTCCTGCTAGCTTCAAGATGCCGGACAGCCTCGCCCTGGTCATCTGTTCATGGTTCTGGACCACATGAAGTCGACGGACCGTCTTCGTCTTGAGGCCGACGGAGACAATTTCCTCGAGAAGAACAACGCCGGCGGCAACGAGGAGGAGACTGTACATCGAATACAGCACTCCGTTGAGGAGCAGCCCGGACAGATTCAAGAATCCAGAGATGTTCGCGCCGATACAGATGCCGAGGAGGCCGATGCCGATCCAGGAAAAGAAGATCGCCCACCCTTTGGCGGAGACCTGCGCATCCTCCCGCTCTGCGGAGACCTTCCGTAAGAACCAAAGCAGGATGAGCAGAGCGAGCCCGGCCAATCCCAGCTGCAAAATCCTGTCGATCGTGGTAACGTCCGAAATGATGTTTTCCGCACGGTGCAGGAAATATACGCCTAACAGTGCGTACACAAACTGATGGTACTTCCGGGGAAGCAACGCAGGAAGGAGCCGGAGCAGTGGTATCACGGCCAGACCTCCAAGCGTGAAGAACAACTGCTCCGGCGCTTTGGGGTAAATGAACCGGGACATCAACAGTGCAATGAACAGGGCGGTGGAATATGGACGTCGCGCGACCAGCGGGACCGGCACTGCTTCCTGATCAGCGGCATGCGTACGGCTCCTGGTAAAGGACCGCCGAATTGTCAACAGCAACCCGGCGAGCGCAAGAGCCCCAAAGGCATGCAGTACGAACCTCGGCATGTTGGCTGCGGCAAATTCGGTCAGGGACTGGACTCTTCTGGCGATTGTCAAATTGTCCGAGGTTGATTTGGCTGTCTCCTCCGATCCTCCCCTCAAGGACCATATCAGTCTCGCGTTTTGAACGAAGAGACTTGATGTGTAGTTGAGGATAGCATCCTTCAACCAGCCGATATCGTCCTCAACGAGAAGGGCCTCGTCCGAGACACGCTTCAGAAGGTCAAGAGTCCTAACGCGCTCTCGTTCCAGCAGCCGCTGCACATCCGCAAGTTCGCCGAGGACCAACCGCACCCTGGAGCGAAGGCCGGGTGTGAGACCCTCCCCTGTCTGCTTCTGACGGGTGAGGTCCCACTGCTCACGAATCGCCATAAGCTGTAACCTTGTCCGCTCCAGCTCATTCGCCCGATTTTCCAACGTTCGCTGCCACAATGCAAGCGGTTCCGACAGTCGCGTCCACTCGTTCATCCGCTCCCGCAGGAAGGTGAGGTTCCCGCTAGCCTGGGAGGTATCCCTGAGCCTTTCCCGCGAGACCCTGATGGTCGCAATATATCGAGGGAACAGGGTGTCGACCGCAGAGATCTTGGATGTGTCTGTGACCAGTCGCCGCGCAGCGGCCAGGTCAACAAGATCCTTCTCCGATCGGCTTGTGATCTCAATGGCGGGGATCGGACTGACTGCGGAGTCGACTCCGGCTGTGACCGAACCCTGAGCCTGGAGCAATCCCGGGTACAACCCGATCCCCGAGAGAAGAAGAACCCATCGCCGATAAAACCCCGGTATGTCCATATCATGCTCCCTTTAACAAGGTGTACTACGTCGTGCGTTCGAAGGCGTACATTTGGAGAACGGAATGATACCTCGAGGTTTTCAGGACACCTGAAGAAACGCAAGCCCCCGACCGGCGGTCACTGCATCGTGGGGCCAGAGTGCAGTCAAATTCAAAGGATTTTCCCAAACAATTACAAGACTGGTGAGGGGAGATGGACGCGGGTGGCCTTTCCATAGTCGATGGTAGGTAATCCGGGCAGATCGCCGTCGCTCAGCGACCTTTATACTCGACCTGCCAGAGCCCACGAACCGAGTTCGCCAGAAGAATCCTGGAGCATTTGCCGAGGTCACTCACTGTCACCACCTGCTCCTTCACTTTGCCCGTCTCAAGGAGATGATCACGGTACACGCCGGGCAGAAGCCCTGAGCTCACCGGCGGAGTCACCATCATCCCCTCCATTTCCACAATTATGTTCGCGATCGTCGACTCGGTAACTTCCCCCCTGTCATTCCAAAGGATCACGTCGTCGTAGCCCGGGCTACGACGACGTGATCNNGGCGTCCAGAGCCTCCCGCACTTCCGCAATATCACAGGGGTAGGAAAAGTAGAGCGCGGAAGATGCAAGCCGCCGGATGTGTTCGTCGCCCAAGAAGAAGCCGGATCCGGGCTTCCACAGGATCGTTTCGAGAAGTCCGACTTCATCCCCCGGCATCGAAAGCGCGAGCGCTTTCGTCAGACACTCTTCGTACTCCTTCCCGGTCTCCGACTGCCAGGTAATTCCTCCCCCCACGCCATACTCCCCTTCTCCCGTCACCCGGTCAATGAGCACCGTCCTAATCGCGACGTTGAACTGCGCCCGGCGGTCCGGGGAAATCCGTCCGATGCAGCCGGTATATATCTTTCTCGGGGATCGCTCAAGGTCCCTGATGATTTCCATTGTTTTCACTCTCGGCGCGCCAGTAATCGACGCCGGGGGGAACAGGGCGCGAAAGATTTCACCGACCCGACTCGCTGTTTTGCCGGTCACCGTACTCGTCATCTGCCAGACGGTCGGGTACTTCTCCACATCGAAGAGCGTGCGCACTCCAACCGAACCACCTCGCGCAATGCGCCCCATGTCATGCCGTACCATATCAACAATCATTACATTTTCCGCCCGCTCCTTCTCGGACTGTCTTAGGCGAGATCCGCTCTCCAGATCATCCGCGTTCATGAACCCCCGGGGAGCTGTCCCCTTCATCGGCTTCGATATGAGATCCTCTCCGTCCAGGCGGAAGAACAACTCCGGAGACAGAGAGCAAATCAGCCAATCCTTGAGTTTGATGAACGCCGGGTACCCTTTCGCACGGGCTCCCAGCATCTGGAGAAGGAACTTCCAGGGTTCATCCCGCCATGTCTTCAGCAACCTGAAGGTGTAATTGACCTGGTAGGTATCTCCCCGACGGATGTGCTCTTTTATTGTGTCGATCGCGGCGGAGTATTGAGCGAGATCGACGGATGGGGTCCAGTCATTTCCTCCCGGTGTCCGCTGCCCGGTCGGATGGAGGAGAACCGTCTGCGCCTGACGGAACAGGCCGAACCAGAGTAACGGAAAGTCTGTCTGACCCTCTACCTGGTACGCCGCGTCGAATGCAGGAGCCGCCTCGTATGACAAGTACCCTGCGGCGTGAAGGCCCTCCGCTTCAACCCGCTCTTCCATTCCACTCAGGACATGTGGGATCTCCCCGACTCTGCGGCAGACCAGCGTGGTGACCGGATCTGAGAACAGTTGCCAGCGTCCTGAATTCTCCGCGCCCAGGAGAACCGACTGGTCGGGAAGTTGTGAGAGATCCGTAATTTCGTGAAAGGGTTGCATTCTCGCAGCTTCGTCACCGTGTTGCCCAATATGGGGAACTTCTGGATTCAGAAACAGCAAAATTATGCGCCCTGGACACACTCGTGGCCGTGCCGGTGACCAGGATGGCCATCTTGGATCTGTGCGGGTTCGAATGCCAGGTCCCACAGATCCCCCCACCGCGGGGATGAATCCGAGCACCCCGGCGCATCCACCGGCGCGACCTTTTGCTTGCAGTGTATCGTGTGTTGTCCTATATTCACCAGGGACGGGAAGAGACACTCCTGTTTCGTTGGACGGAGTATCATATGCGTTTCGTTGCCGTCTTCCACTCGCCCAACCCGAAGGGATACTGACTTCTCCAGCAAATTCCACGCTAGGTTTTGCATCCCGCAAGCCGGACGAACCAGTCCGAATTGCGGGTGAACGGCCACTTTCACGGAGGTTTGTCGGATGCCCACTGCAGGAGAGCAGACCCCTCAAGACGACATACTTGCCACACTGAAGACTCTCGACGCCCGCATTTCCCGCATCGAGGCCCATCTAAATCTTGAGCCCGAGACTGAGGAATCCATCGAGTCTCCGCAACTTTCAGAGGAAGAACGCGAAGAAGCTCTGGAACTGCGAATCGGGCAGAACTGGTTTGCGAAGGCGGGAATCGTCGGACTCGCCGGCGGGATCGTGTTCCTGATGACATTCCCGTACAGCAACATCCCTCCCTTTGTCCCCAGCCTGGCAGGGTATGTCCTTGTTGCCCTCATTGCCTTTCTCTCAATCGCCTGGCGAGAGAGCTACGAGCAGATTTCACGATATCTGCTCGGAGGAGGAATGATACTGCTCTATTTCACGACGCTCCGGCTCGCACACTTCACTCCTGACCCGGCCATCACTGATAGTACCCTCGAGGCAGCGCTCCTGAGTGTTGTGGTGATTGTCAACACCACAGTCTCACTGCGGAGACAGTCTCCGTATCTGACATCCATCAGTATACTCCTCGGGTGTGTCACCGCACTGATGGCGGTGAATCCTTTTGCCGGACTTGTCATGCTGACTCTGCTCGCGAGTGTAACGGTGTTTGGATTCGTTCGGCACAAATGGACCATTGTTCTGCTCCTTGGAACATTTTTCGTGTACGCGTCCCATTTCCTTCTCGCGATGAACAATCCCGTGGGAGGGAATGTCCTTCGTCTCACGGGCGGGCCGGAAGCAGGGAATCTCTTCCTCATCGTGTTTCTTTCAGTATTCGGTCTGGGAGTTCTCAGGGGCATCAAGGACCAGGAGGAATCGTTCGGACATGCGGTCGCAGCGGCCCTGAATGGCGGCTCTGCGTTTCTTCTGCTCCTCCTGGTAACGTCACTCGGACAGCATTCGGATGTTGCTCTCTGGGAAGCGGGCCTCTCGGCCACATCCCTTCTCATCGCAAGTCTCTTCTGGACGTACAGACGGAGTAAGTACTCAACGTTTGTCTACGCCATGGTGGGATACCTGGCGCTGAGCGTTGCCATTGTTCACATATTCGCGAAACCTGATTTCTTCGTCTGGCTCTGCTGGGAGAGCGTGCTTGTCCTGATTACCGCAGTCTGGTTCCGATCACGGTTCATCGTCGTCGCGAACTTTGTGATCTTCCTGATGGCATTCCTTGCATACCTTCTCGCGGCGGGAACTGTCAGCCTCGTGAGTATCAGCTTCGGACTCGCCGCTCTTCTGAGCGCGAGAATCCTGAACTGGCAGCGGGACCGGCTGGAGTTACACACCGAGATGATGCGAAATGCCTATCTGGGGAGCGCCCTGTTCGTGATCCCCTACGCGCTATACCATTCCCTTCCTCCGGGTCTGGTCGGGCTCTCCTGGCTGGTGGTCGCACTCATCTACTACGTTAACAGCAGAATTCTCAAGAACAGGAAGTACCGCTGGATGGCAATCCTCACGGTCCTCATGACTATCCTCTATGTGTTCGCCATCAATCTGGTCGGGCTCGATCCGACGTTGCGCATCGTGTCATTCCTGGTTCTCGGGACCGCCCTTCTCGGGGTGTCTATGATCTATACCAGGAGGAAGGCATCTCGCGCCGGGCGGACCGCGCCGGAGGGTGGGGAAGAGAACAGTCGCGCGAATCCACCATCCAGCTCCTGAATGCCCGATTGACGCATTTGGCGGGAGGAGGGAATTCACCACCAATCCAGAAGCCATGATGACGCCGGTGTAACCAGAGGCACCGTACCGCCGTATACACACAGGGTGTCTCCTTTTCTTCACTCGCGGTAGCACGCCAGATGACATCCACGTCGCGTTCACCACTATCGACCCTGGAGCTGATCCCCCTCCTCGTCCGGAATCAGGCGCGTGAGACTACCAGGTCCGCCTCCCGGAAACAGGAGCTGACAGCGAAAATTATCCTTAGCGTCCTCCTCGCGATGGTGACGCTCAACCTCCTTGGGCTGGGACTTTTCGTCGACAGGTATCTGAAGATTCTGGCCCCCGGAGAAGATCCCGTACGAGCGTTCAATTCCGCGCTGCTTTACTATTTCGCGTTCGACTTTATTCTCCGTTTCATTTTTCAGCGTATTCCGTCGCGCTCTGCTGAACCATACCTTCTGACCCCTCTAAGGAAGTCATCGGTCGTTCATTTCTTCCTGATGACCTCCGCGTTGAATCTCTTCAACGCTCTTCCGATCCTGGTCTTTCTCCCGGCGGCACTCACGCTGGTGAAGGGGCAGGCCGGCGGGCCAGCGTCATGGGGCTGGCTCAGTGCCATTGTCTCCATCATCCTCTGCAGCAGCTATTCGACCGTTTTTATCAAGAAGAAGCTGCTTGATTACCCAGGGCTGAATCTCTGGGCCGGGCTGTTCGTCGTGGCTCTGATGGCGCTCGACAAAGCCGGCCTCATACCGGTATCCTCCCTCTCAGCCACGCTCTTTGCCCTGCCCCTGGAGCACCCCTGGCTGGCAAGTGTGCCAGCATTCTTCGTCGGGGTGATCTACGCGCTGGACTATCGTTCCCTCCGCTCCCGGATGACAATCGAGCACCTTCGCCTGTTTTCACGAACGCGGGCATCGTCATATGCCGGACTCGGCTTCCTCGACCGTTTTGGTGACATCGGAACCTTTGTCAGCCTCGAGCTCAAACTGCTTCTTCGCAACAAGCGTTCGCGGGCGCAAATGTTTTTCGCGCTGACAATGGTTCCGCTCATGATGGCGATGATCGTCTTTCTGAACATCATGGGGAACGTGTATCCCACTCCTGGAGAGGAGTCTCTTCACCGTGAACTGCGAACTCCCGATATCGCCGAGCGACGGGTGACATTCCGGTGTGTTTCTGCCTCCATCCCGGAGGGTGCCACGATTTTCCTCAGCGGTAGCCACCCTGCGCTTGGCTCATGGAATCCACTGGCCATCCCGATGATCCTCGACCATGATTCCCAGTGGTCCCGCACACTCATCCTCCCGGCAGGGACCCTGATAGAGTATCGGTACACCCTCGGATCCAGGCGAACACCCATGCTGTCCCCCGACGGAGAGTCACTNNATCCCCGCCACAGAGGCGATTGTGGATTTCAACCTGATGTACTTCGCTCTCGTTCTCACGTTCATGCTCAGCCTCAGCTACGGGCAATTCATCCTCGGGTGGGAGAGCAACTACCTGGACCTTCTCATCTCCCGTCCCCTGAATTTCCGCTCATACTTCGAGGCGAAGTTCTTCCTTCTGCTCTTCGGAGGGATCGCGTCATACGTGGCAAGCCTTGTGCTCGTGTTTCTTCGTCCGCAATTTTTCGGGATAATTACGGCGACCTCTCTCTACAGTCTCGGCGTCAATTCGTACATGCTCCTGTTCCTCTCGACGTACAACCGGAAACGCATGGATCTCACGGCGAGCATCTTCGGAATGCAGGGCAAGGGAGGCATCCAGTTCTTCACTATCGTTCCAACCCTCATCGGCCCGATTGTGCTGTTCCTGATCTTCCGGACAGCGATGTCCCGCGACGTCGCGCTGCTCGTCATGGGCGGCACGGGAGTCGCGGGGCTTCTGCTCCACAGGATTATTCTCAGAGTCATCATCAGACAATTCCAGAAGAAGAGATACCTGATCGCTGCAGCGTTCAGGCAATCGCCGTAAGAGCAGAACCCGGGGTCAAACCAATGATACGTGCAGAGAACCTCCGCAAACGGTACGCAAATACCGATGCGTTACATCTCCCCTCCCTGATCATCCCGGAGGGCGAAGCGTTCGGGCTTGTCGGCAACAATGGTGCTGGAAAGACGACATTCTTCAGCCTCGTCCTTGACCTGATTGTGCCGACGGCCGGATCGGTGTGTTCAAAGGGGAAAGATGTACGGGAGAGCGAGGCATGGAAGGCGTACACGGGTGCCTACCTGGACGAACGATTTCTCATCGACTTCCTGACACCCGAGGAATATTTCGATTTTCTTGGTCGCCTCTATCGCATGAACCCTGACGATCTGAACGGGTTCCTCGGATCAATGGAGGAGTTCTTCAACGGGGAGATTCTGGGGACGAAGAAGTACATCCGGGAGCTCTCGCGCGGGAATCAGAAGAAGATCGGGATTGCCGCTTCGCTTGTTGCCGGTCCGGAAATTCTGGTCCTCGACGAGCCCTTCCCCCATCTCGATCCGAGCTCAGTGATCAGGCTCAAGCGGATGCTCCTCGACTTGAAATCGCGGACCGGGACGACCATGCTCATCTCGAGCCACGATCTGAACCATGTCACGGAGATCTGCGACCGAATCGTCTTGCTTGAAAAGGGAGTGGTAATTCAGGACCTCGAAACCAACGAAGATACTTTGCAGACGCTTCAGAGGTACTTCGCCGCCTAGTGCCCGCGAATCAGGCGCCCAGGAAACAGGAGGAGCCCGACGTAATGAGAGCGTCGGACTGCGAATATCTGTTGCAGAGATTGAATTCACGCCGTACCAGTCGGCGTCGCACCACGCTTCGCTGGGCGCGGTATCACGCGGATGAACCGAGCAGTTTCTGAAGCCGCTCGTCACCCTCTTCCACCTCTCCTCTGGGAAGGCCGCCGGTAACCAGATCGGAGTCGGGCAGTGCCCGCATTCGCGCGTAAAAGGCCCGGACGGATGGTGCGTACCGGGAATCACGCTCCAGGACCACCCAGTGGCAGTCTTCTGCCTTCATGTATCTGCCCGCCTTCTCATGATACAGAGCGAGATTCACGCACCCACTGAAGCTCGGCATCGCCGGGCCGACCTGCGTGATGAGTGATTCAATCGTCGGCCGCTGATCCGGCTCAGGCGTCATTTCTGGAGCGAGAAATGACGCAACGAGCAGGCTCAACGCCCTCCATTCAGCCTCCGTGGCCCGACCATCATCTCCCATCAACCGGTACAATTCGGCTCTCTCGGCAAGCAGTCTTCCCACGACGTACCAGCGCACGGGTGCAACTTCCAAATCGCGTCCGAAGAGCTCGAGAAGCTGCTCGTCAGTGAAGGCCTCCAGAAGCCCCGAGTCTATTCCGGCAAGGCTCTTCGTTGCCGCCTCAAGTTCATGCAACGCCCGGGGAAAGTCCTTCGCCTTCTTCAGGTCGAGAATCTTCGCGATGACTGCCGTGAGCATCGCGATCATTCGCATGATGTAGTCTCGTTCGATCAATCTGGCTCCAGTACACGAGTACCAGTGAAGAGGGTGTACTCAGGCCGCTCTGCGTCGGTCGA
>DKBG01000069.1 GCA_002451155.1 Ignavibacteria bacterium UBA6906 | reverse complement strand
CGCGAGAGGTTTCTCGACCATCACATGCTTGCGCTCTTCTGCGGCTCTGATGGCAAGCGTGCTGTGCGTGTCATGATGAGTACAGATGTAGATCGCATCGACCGAGTCGTCATGCAGAACCCGTTCGGGATCTGTTGTCGCATAGGATCCCCCGAATTTCGCACAGAGGGATTGCGCGCGCTGTTCATCCGAATCACAGAATGCTCGAACGGCAGCGCCGTCGATCTGTGAAAGACACTGGGCATGGATTTCACCCATGCTTCCGCAGCCTATAATGGCAACATTAAGAAGAGAGGGCATCAGAATTCGCAGGTGGTGAAGGATGTTTCAAGGCATGTGCTGGCATTACGCTGGCCGGAGAAATCTTGTGAAAAACGATCGGAGAATCAAGCCGGTTTCCGGTGTTCGAGGTAATAGATGATCGTATAGCCGATGTGACAGTACCGTGACAGGGGAATATTCGGCCAGCCATCCCAGGATTCCCAGTAGAGCACGAAGCTGTTTTCGAAGGGGATTTTGTCCAGCTCATGTATCCTGTAAAACGCGTCCAGGTACCTCTGATCGGATCGTTTCCCGAATGTCGGAGACCCGTGGAAGTCAGACGTGCGGGAGCCCAGGCCAGCCGCACTCTGCCAGTTGTAGTAATAGCCGCAGTAATCCTCAGTCCCTGTAGACAGGTGAACGCTTCTCTCATCCGGCACACAATAGAAATCGCGTTCTTCGTACGCCCTGTTATTTTCCCGCGCGCTGTCGGAGAGCATCCAGAAATACATCGACCAGTAGGCTCCTCTTCCAACGTTTGTGAGCGCGAGCAGCGTGTCGTTCACGCTGGCATCTGTCGGCAGGCTGTCTCCCGTGACCGCATAGAATTCATTCCAGCGGCCCTTTTCACGCCTGCCAACCTCGTAGAAGATATTATAGAATGCGACCCAGGCGGTATCCCCGACGATCGTGATATTCACCGAATCGGAAAAGGGAATGTCAAAGTATGCGTTATGTCCGGCCGTATAGCCGTTCAGAAGGCCAGTATTCGTGACAGAGAAATATCTACTGGTATATCCATCGTCCCCGGTGGCAGTCGACATGACGCTGGCACGCGACATAAAGAGGTTCCCGAACCTTCCATCGAAGCGAACAGTTCCATCCACGCTGATCACGCATGTTGCCCTGGGGGGAGCGAGTATAAACCAGGACTTGAGTGTTCCGCCCGATGTATCAGCGATTGTGAGATTGAGGGTTGCATTGGCATGCTCGATCCCGGCGAGGGTTTTCATCGGTCGCGTATCGTCAGGTGTTGGTCCGCTGCCGGAGGCGGGTGCCTTGCTGCCTTGCCCGGCGGCAATCGCCACAGCAAAGAGGGCGGCTGGAATTAGGCAGGGACGGAGGAATAAGGCGACTACAACTGTAATGGCAGCTCGCATACTGTTCTCCCGGTCGTACTGAGTGCAACCTGTTCTCCCGTTGGCGCTTTTCGATCGCGTGGTCCGTCTCCCTCACGTGAGTTCATGTATAAAGGAACTCTTACCGGCACCGGACCTGGATGCCGGGAGCAGACTGGTACCGCAGAGGGTTTGCGAAACGAAACATACTCTTCGATTGAACGGATGTCAAGCCCTTGAACCGACATTTCGCGATCGTCACCTCAATGGTTGTACCGCGCACAGGATGCTGGAGGGCGATACGCGACTGTGACTCGCGGGCACGAAATCTCTTCGCCCCTGCCTTGAGGTAGTCCCTCCTGGCTACAGAGGAAGCTCGGAAACATCCTGGATCCAACAAGAACGGCCCGGGATTACTCCCGGGCCGTTTCGTATCCAAATCTGTGAGAATGGTTACCTCATCAGCACCAGCCTGCGGGTCTCAACGAAATCCCCGGCCTTGAGCCTGTAGAGGTATACACCGCTCGCAAGCCCCGATGCGTTGAATCTCACCGCGTAGGTTCCAGCTGATTTCCTCTCATCCACCAGCGTGGCCACTTCGCGGCCGACAACGTCGTACACACGCAACGTGACCATGACATCCCTGGGCAGGACGTACCGAATGGTGGTGGTCGGGTTGAAGGGGTTCGGATAGTTCTGCGACAGCGAATACTCCGACGGCGTCCCCGCGATCGGACGGTCTGCCGCGTCATCGGGCGGGGGCGGGGGCCGCTCGCCGGTCAGGACGACCCTGATCCGGTTCCGAGGCGTCGACGGGGCGCCGGAGAAGATCAGCTGGCCGTCGATCGCCGCCCTGATCCAGTATCCCTTCCCCGGGAGGAGCGTATCGACCGTGGAGTATCCGCCGTTGTAACCGAACACCGGCGACGTGACGAGGTCCGGGGGGACCGACCCGATCGACGACACGGCCGCCGCCGCCGACAGCGGCCCGACGAGGTTCCACCCCTCCGCGACCGCGACCGTTTCGACTGCGACGGCGACCCCCGTGACGGCGACATCCTCCGCGGAATCGAACTTCATCCAGTAGCCCGTCCCCGGGCTCATCGTTCCCGCGAGTTCGTACGCCGGTCCGCCGGCGTAGGCGTAGGCCCCGGTCACCGCCGACGGGAAGAGGTGGGCGACGCTGTCGTCCGGCGCGACCAGGGGGACCGAGACGAGGTTCCACTTCGGTCCGACCGCCACCGTCGTCGTCGTCCGGATGCCGCCCGTCGCGAGCGTCGACAGCGTCCCGACGGCGACCTTCGTCATCCCGAGGAAGTAGGGAAAATTGAATTGATCGATCCGGTCGAGGGCGGTGTGGTAGTAGGGGGTGAAATCGCCGCCGTAGTAGGCCTCGATCAGCAGGATGGCGCCGTACCCCCGGCCCCAGAAGGATGCGTGGTCGCTCGCCCCCGTCCCGGGGTTGCGCACGACCGGGACCAGCCCCAGCCCGTACACGGAGTCCACACCGACGAGCATGTTCGCCAGCGCCATCGAGGACCCCACGTCGCCGGCGTGGACGTCGCACAGTCCGTCGTCGTTGCTGTCCCAGGAGAGCATGTCCAGGTTCAGCACCCCCCGGATGTCGTCGCCCCGGCCCGCGGCCATCGCGGCGTAATAGCTGCTCCCGATCAGCCCGAGCTCCTCCTCGTCCCACGCGGCGTAGATCACGGTGAAGTCGAACGTCTCGGAGGCGAGGATCCGGGCGGCCTCCAGGACCGCCGCGACCCCGCTCGCGTTGTCGTCGGC
>DKBG01000026.1 GCA_002451155.1 Ignavibacteria bacterium UBA6906 | reverse complement strand
GTTTTGCGGACCTCGCTCGCTTTTCGAGTGGGTCGTAAAAGCTTCTGGGTTTCCAACGCAAAGGCGTCGAGCGATCGCAAAGTTCGCGAAGGGGAAATATGCTTTTCTTTGCGCGCTTTGCGTGTAGCATCCATAGCCGCCTGGAACGCAGAGTGTAATAATCCGCTCTTTCCTCCCGACCTTCCTCCTCATCGAAAGGACTATCCAAACGATGAACGTCACCATCTCCCTCATCCAGCAAAGAGCGGGACACGACCGTGCCGCCAACAGGGTCCGCGGTCTCACATCGGTCCAGGAAGCCGCTCGCCAGGGTGCTCAGGTGATCGCGTTTTCGGAGCTCGCGTTCGACCCGTTCTACCCACAGCGTCCGGCCACGTCTGAGACTCTCCGCCTGGCAGAACCGATTCCGGGACCTACCACGGAATCGTTTGCTGCGGTGGCCCGTGAATTCGGAGTTGTCATTGTCCTTAATCTCTTCGAACGGGACGGCGAAAAGACCTACGACTCTTCTCCCGTAATCGACGCGGACGGAAAGCTCCTGGGTATCACCCGAATGATCCATATCACCGATTACCCCTGCTTTCATGAGCAGGGATACTATTCTCCCAGTGTGCTCGGTGCACCCGTCTATGCGACACGGTTCGGGTTCATTGGCGTCGCGATCTGTTATGACCGGCATTTTCCGGAATACATGCGTGCCCTCGCACTCAATGGGGCGGAGATCGTTGTCGTGCCGCAGGCCGGGGCGGTGGGGGAATGGCCGGAAGGACTCTATGAGGCGGAAATGCGCGTGGCCTCGTTTCAGAACGGATACTACGCTGCACTCTGCAATCGCGTCGGCCGGGAAGAATGCCTGACCTTTGCGGGAGAGTCTTTCATCAGCGATCCGTCGGGTGTGGTGATCGCTCGCGCCGGAATTGGGACGGAGGAAATCCTCACCACCACACTTGACCTCGACAACGTACACGCCTCTCACGCCCGCAGGCTGTTCCTCCGCGATCGCCGACCGGTCCTCTACGCCGACTGGTTGAACAGATAACGCCGGGAAGGGACTTCCCTCTCCTCCAACCAGTCCGGGGTTTCCACGAATATCCTCCCGGTACGGGCCAATCCGGCCTATCTCCTCACATGTGACCCCCCCACGTTGCTGTCGGAGTGTGACAGGTTTTTGACATTCTTCTGACCTCCTTCTGACATCTCCTCCATCCCTCCGAGGTATTATCAGTCCAGGTGATTGACAGAATTCACGAAGGAGGAATGTATGGATTTCCATCGTTCGACCACTCGCGACAGCCTCTGGGCGAGACTTCGCACGCTGCAGAGCAGCGGGGCAACTCTCGGCCCTTCGGCCTTCACACCGGGTGCAGTGCTGGCCGCTCTCCGGATGCTGCTTGACCTCTATCCGGCAGTGTTCCGACAAGATACAGCGCTCCAGGATCGTGTGCTTCGGGCATTTGCTACGACGATCATCCCGGGGGCCGATATCGGGGAACCTGACCTTGTCCGGATGTACCACGACACAGACTATCCCTTTTACCCATACACCGGGTTCCTCGTGTACGACCTTGAGACGCGCGCCGGGCGGCTCCGTGGAGGCGTATCCTTTGAAGGGATATCAGCCGATGATCGGACTTCCGTCGTACAGGATGCCCTCAACTCGGACGACACGACCTCCCGGCTTTACCGGGGGGCGATTCTCATGGCCCAAGTGTCGTATTACGCAGGCATCTACCACCCCGAACGAGGGTGTGAACTCATAGAATTCCCGGGACGCAACGGGGGATTCTCCCTTGAAGAGTCATCCTATCCCTGGGCGGAATCCGCCCTCGGGTATGAGACGACCTTCGATGGAAACCCACGATAGCCTAAGGAATAAGGAAGGAGATGCATCATGGAACGACTTCAGACAGAAGTGTTGGCAGTTGGCAGCGGGTTTGGCGCCGCTGCGCCGGCCCTTCGACTGGCGAAGGCTGGGTTTCAGGTCACGATGGTGGAAAAAGGGAGCACCATCCGGCCGGAGCAGGACTTCCAGCAATCCCAGGACCCTCAGTACCTCTTGCGGTACATCAAAACAATTCGGGGCGACAATGTGAATTTCACCTACGCGGAGGGGGTTGGAGGTGGATCAGGCTTCTATGAAATGGTATCCCTGAGAGCTCCGTCTATCGCGTTCGAACAGGAGGGGGTCGATGGCCGTCGTCTCTGGCCGAAGTCGATCGGGCGCCCGGCGATGGATCCCTTCTACGAGACGGCGGAGCGGATGATGGGAGTTACCCAGATCTCCCCCCGGGAGATCCCGCGCAGCGGGATCGCCTTCGCGCTGCTCATGAAGAAGCTCGGGTATTCCGTCGACAGAGTCCCGTATTCCGTCCGCGGGTGTGTGGGGCATAGCTTCTGCGTGGCTGGTTGTGTCGTGGGAGCGAAGGTGACCCTTCATGACACCTATCTTGGTCCTGCGTCACGGCTTGGGATGAGGTTGTTCGCGGATCAGGAAGTGACTCGTATCCGGCCTATGAAGATTGGTGCGGATCATGGTCAAATCATACGAAATGTCCGGGATCTCCCCTTCCGGTACGAGATCGACTGCCGTGACCGGCAAACGGGTGCAGAGCTGCGCATCCAGGCCAAGATCCTGATCCTTGGCGGCGGGACGGTTGGGACGGCCAGACTGCTGCTCAATTCCAGGGACGCCCTTCCCGGCCTCAGCCCGCACCTCGGGAAGAATATCGCGGTCAACGGCACAGTCAAGTCAATCGGCATCCTGCCGGATGATATCCCTGACGGAGATATGTTCCGCGGGCGATCGCACCCAGGAGTGATCAGCTATGAGTTCCTCTCGTCGAGAGGCATAACCGTCTCGACGGCGAAACCGCTCCCGGTCGATGCGGTCTCATACGCGAATCTCTACCTCGAGGACGACGAGAGGAATCCGTCATGGTGGGGGCAGGCCAAAGTGGATTTGATGAAACTCTACCGGCGACGCGCCATTGTGCTGTACGCACTCGGGCTCTCCACGCCTACCGCTGAGATCAGGATGACGGGTCGACGGCGCGAAATCACACCGGTGTTTGATGTCGACGGCGCCTTCAGACAGTACTACAATGAGACGCTCGGGCTGCTGCATTCAATTTTCCGGCGGACGGGTGGACGTATCGTCCATATCAAAATTATGGACGGTCAGGGAGTTGAGTATCCCGATCTCCACATAACGACTGCCCATATGACCGGGTCGTGCAGGATGGCGGATTCGCAGCGTCAGGGAGTGGTCGATGTGAACGGCGAAGTGTTCGGGTATCCCGGCATGTACGTCACCGACGGCGCGGCAATCCCCTCCTCGCTGGCCGTAAACCCGTACCTGACGATTCTGGCAAACGCGGAAAGAATCGGCGCATTTCTGACCGCATGGTATACGACAGGATCTTCGGATATCCTCCGTTTGCCGGCTCCTCCCATTCCGCGGGAAACCGAAGCCGCCGGGGTGGACGTATGAGCCTGAACGGACATCCCGTCCTCGTGACGGGCGGAACAGGGTTTATCGGGACGAGGGTTGTCCGGGCGCTGGTACGGCGAAATGTCCGTGTCAGGATCCTGGCGAAGGATTCCCCCTCCGGGGATACTCTCCCCGTCGGGTGCTGCGAAGTCCACGTTGGAGATATCCGCGACAGGAGGTCTGTACAGCGGGCGATGAGGGGGGTCCGTCAGGTGTGCCATCTGGCTGCTGCGGTCAATGCGTGGTCGTCCGATCCCGGTCTCATGCTCGATGTCAATGTCGATGGAACACGCACAGTTGCCGAGGCGGCAATCGAAGAGGGAGTGGAGCGGTTGATTCACGTCTCATCGGGCTCAGCCATCGAGTACAGAGGGACCGGTGTTCGGGATGAGTCCGACATTGTGCCGAGGAGACGCAATCTCACCGAGTATGCTCGCTCTAAACTCGGAGCCGAACGTGCAATTGAGATGGCGGGGGAGAGCGGGCTCGCCTGGATCATGGTTTACCCGACCAGGGTCTTCGGAACCGGGGTCCTTGACGATGCGAATGCCGCCACAAGAATTCTTGCGGCGCGGTTGCGAGGGAGGTTACCCCTGCTCCCCGGAGGGGGGAAGGAGATGGCGAACTGGGTCTTCGCCGACGACGTGGCAGAAGGACTCGTCCGCGCGCTCTTCCACGGAACGCCGCGGGAACGATACATCCTGGGGGGAGAGAACGCCAGTCTCCGTGAGTTCTTCGCGATCGCTGAAGAAATCGCGGGCGTGTCGCGGCTCACTGTGCCGCTTCCTCATGGGCTGGCGCGGGCAATTGCCGTTGCAGAACATTCCCGCTCCAGGGTGATGCGGGATCGACCGCGGGTAACCCGCCAGTGGTATGACGCCATTGTCGAGGATACCAGGCTGACCGTGCGAAAGGCTCAGGTAGAGCTTGGATATCATCCCACGCCGCTTCGCGATGCCCTCGCAATCGTCGTTGAGTGGCTGCGTCACATGAATCTGCTGAATGGAGGGAAACGCGCATGAGACACGTCATCGTCGGTCTTCTTGCCCTTGGTCTGGCCGCCCACATGCGGGCACAGGTACCCGATAGCCCGAGCCCGATCTTCCAGGTTGGAGAAGAACTCCAGTACGCAGTCAGATGGAAATTCATCCGACTCGGCACGATCATCGTCAGGACTGTGCGGGATAGTTCCTCCAACGATACAGGCCGGGTTCGCTGTGTGATGAACGTGGAGTCGAGTCCCGGCCTGCCGGTCGTCTCGCTCCAGGAACACAATGAGGCAGTGATGGATATTGTCCGGGTTCGTTCCTTGTCGTTTGCTGCGGTTCATCTGATGAATGGTCATTCGCAAACCATTCACCATGCCTTCAGGCCCGAGGATCGGATCGCGACGGCGGAGCTCATCGACGGTGAAAATGAGCGGGAGTGGAAGAAAACAATCCCGGATGTTGACTGGTATGTTGAAGGAGTCAGCCTGTTCTTCTTCGCGCGTCATGCCGCGCTGCGCGGCGGAGTCTTTGACGCCCCGACGCTCGTAAACCTCTCGATAGCGCGGACGACACTGACGATCGACAGCGTGCCTGAAGAACTGTCGATTGACGCGTGGGATCCGCCGATCCGGGCGCACAGGTTTACCGGCAGGGCGGACTGGTCGGGCGCGTCTGCTGCCGGCGTCACGGGTGACTTCACCGGCTGGACCAGCGATGACGAGGCTTCCGTGATGCTCCGCGCTGAGTTGGATATCTTTCTCGGTTCAATCGATGTTGAACTTGAACGATGGAGGAGGGATGGATGGAGACCGCCATCGCCGGTGAATGCGGCACGCAGGTAACAGACCTGGATCGGTTCTCTGGCCATGGCCCGGGATCTGACTGTTCAAGGACCTCGGTGGCCGCCTCCAGGCATCGCCACCGTCTATTGCTGGCAGTGAAGATCGCGGCCTCGGGATTGATCATTGCCCTGGCCGTTGCCCGGTTTGCAGCGCTTGATGCTGCGGCGCTATGGGGTCTCCTAAGTGGCGCCGGGTGGTCCATCAGCCTCGTTCTGCTCCCGCCCCTTTGCGCGCTTGCTGCCGACACAGCCGGCCTGGCCGCCTGCCTTCCGGCTCGGTTCTCGGCACGCCTGCTGTTCCAGGTCCTGCCGGCCAGAATCGGCTGCGACGCGCTCGGGAGTGCTCTTCCCGGAGGGGTGGCGATGGCTGAAACGGTTCGACCGGTTACGCTGGCACGCTCGCTCAAAACCAATATCGAACAGTGTGTTGCGGCATGCCTGATGGGCAAGGTAAACATGGCAGCATCGCAGGCCCTCTTCCTTGCCACGATTGGGTGCTTCCTGATGAGGAACGGAGACTCCGCCCGGATTGTGAACGGGCTCCCACTGGGTGAACATGCCGGGCTGCTCGCGACAGGTTGCCTCGGAGGGCTGATCGCCCTTCTGGTGTTCTTCTATTCGGGACCGCGCTGTACGCAAATCCACGACCTCCTCCGCCGAATTGACCGGCCCCGCTGGCGTGCCTTCCTGACCAGGCACGCGAATTCCCTTCATGCCGTGGATGCGCACGTCCGGAGGTTTTCACGCGAAAATGTTCGCGGATTTGCCGGGTCTATCGGAGGTTTCAGTGCGGGATGGGTGTGTGCCGGACTCGAATCCTATGTCATCCTCGCCGTCCTCGGCGCGGATGTGTCGGTTCTGGAGGGACTGACTCTTGAATGCATTGCGTCGCTTCTCCGCATCTCCTTCTTCTTCTTACCGTCGGCGCTCGGAGTGGCCGAGGTAAGCTACGCCTCATTGATCGCTGCCTTCGGGATCGGAGACCCGCTCACAGTGGCGGCCGCGTTCATCACGCTCAAGCGCGCGCGCGAAGCCCTCTGGGTCTCAGGCGGACTCCTTCTCCTCCTGCGGGGAGGTGGAGCGGCGAGCACCCGCCTTGCTCATCCGTGCCGCCCTGACGGCTGACCTTCCCTCGCCGCTCGTATATCGGTGCCACGCCCTCGCCGGTCTGCGGACCTGCTGTTGCGTTTATCTCGCGATCTATTATACTTTACCGTATCGTTCTTTCCCACACCAGGCACGGGCGGAGGACAATGAGCACACCCTTTGATCGAGAAGAGCATTCCAGTTGCGGCGTAGGGTTCCTCGTAAGCAGGAGAAATGAATTCCGGCACGACATCCTCCGCCAGGGCCTGCGAGCCCTCCGATGTGTCGAACACAGAGGAGCCTGTGCCGCGGATCAGGTTACCGGTGACGGTGCGGGCGTCATGACCGATATTCCTTTTGATCTTCTGGGGTTTAAGCGGGGCGAGGTCGCCCTGGCCACACTTTTCATGCCCCAGGATCAAGACCGGATGCGGACTGCTCTCAAAGTGTTTGAGAGCACCTTTCGGTTCTATGGTCTCGAGGTGGCGGGGTATCGCGAAGTCCCGGTGGACACCTCAGTCCTTGGCGACGAAGCCCGGCGGAGCATGCCGTCACTGACGCACTGTTTCATCAAACGACCCGCTCATTGCCGCACGGATGCCTCGTTCGAGCGGGTCCTGTATGCAGCGAAGCAGCGGACCCGCACCGAAGTATCCAACCGCGGGATCAATAAGGAATTCTTCTTCACTTCCCTTTCCGCCACAACGGTCATTTACAAGGGACTCGTCCGTGCGGAAGGGCTGGACCGTTTCTACCTCGATCTTCAAAACCCTGCCTTCACAACGCGATTCACGCTCTTTCACCGGCGGTTCAGCACGAACACGCGAACAAGCTGGGATAAAGCACAACCGTTCCGGCTCATCGCGCACAACGGGGAAATCAATACGATCGCCGGTAATCGCTCCTGGGCGATCTCGCGCGAGATGTCACTCGGCGTCCCGAAAGATCAGCTGCTCACCCACTCCGGGATCAGCGATTCCGGAAGCCTCAATGAAATGGTGGAAGCCCTGATGCATCGGAGCAGTATCCCTCATGTGGAAGATATCCTGGCCATTACCATGCCCCCGGCGCATGAAGAGAGTGATTTCTACAAATACTGGAGCAGGGCGATGGAACCGTGGGATGGTCCCGCCATCATCCTGTATGCCGATGGGAATTCCGTCGGCGCCCGGCTTGACAGAAACGGTTTCCGCCCGGCCCGCTGGGTTGCGACGGAAGAGATCTTCTATCTTTCCTCAGAAGCCGGCGCCTTCGAGGTCGAAGAGCCCCGCGTTCAGCGGAAAGGCGCGCTCCATGCGGGATCAGGCGTGAAGGTCGATCTGAAAAACGGGCGGGTCCACTTTCGGGATCCCAGCCGCTCGCGCGAAAATCGGGATGCGAAATTCGACCCTCGAACCGTTCCCATCGGAACGCTGGATATCGATGGGCTTGATGAGAATCTCTGGCGCCCGGCGGACCCGACATTCTACAGGAAGAACCTCTTCTCCCTGACCCAGGAAGAACTGGATATGATTCTTCTTCCCATGGTGCGTGAAGGGAAGGAGCCGATCGGGTCGATGGGGGATACGGCGCGGCCGAATGTCTTTTCCGGCGAACCGCGTCCATTTTACGACTATTTCTATCAGAATTTTGCGCAGGTCACAAACCCGCCTGTCGATTACCTGCGGGAAAAGAATGTGACCGATCTGCGCGTGTTCCTCGGCCGGAAACCGAATATCTTCTTCGCAAAAGACCTGATCCCGCTCGAGGAGGCAATCGAGCTCCCCGGGCCCGTGCTGGATCTCGGTCAGATGGCCTACCTGGAGTCGCTTCGCGCGCGGCGCCCTTCGCAATCACACATCATTCCGCGAGTGTTCGACATAACATTCGAGCGGGACGGCGGCGTTGTGGGACTGAAGCCCAGGGTCGAGGAAATCACCAGGGAGGTTCTGAGAGCGGTTGAGGATGGTTGCACGCTGATTGTGCTGACGGATCGGAACGCGAATGACGCCAATCCGCCGATCCCCTGCCTGATTGCATTGCGCTCGGTGGTCCATGGATTGAATAACTCGGGGTTGCGTCTGAACGCCTCGATTGTCGTGGAATCCGCGGAAGTTCGAACCCCCCACCATGTTGCGGCGCTGATTGCGTTCGGGGCCTCGGCTGTCTGCCCCTCCCTCGCGCTGTCGATCGCGCGGAGCGACCGGTACCCGGGGTACGAAACGCTGTCGGCAAACGACAGGGAACGGAATCTCATCACCGCGCTCGAATCGGGCCTGTTGAAAATTATGTCCAAGAGCGGAATCTCGGTCGTCCAGGGATACCAGAGCTCCAAGCTTTTCACCGCCATCGGCCTCGGTCCGGAACTGATGGAGGACTTCTTCCCCGGTCAGCCGACGCTGCTCGGTGGAATCGGGTTCGAGGAACTCGCGGAGGATATTCTCTGGAAGACCGGGCTCGCCCGGCAACCGGAATTTGCCGACAAACTGCTCCGCACCTACCAGTTTCGCGAGCAGAACCAGCTCCAGACAGGCGAGAAGCATTCGCTGACCAGCAAGCGGGCGCGTGTCGCGCAGGCCGCTGCGCGGGGAGGGAAAACAGACGCTGAGCGATGGACCTCGTATCAGGAATACCTGAAGCTGGGCGAAGAATCTGAACCGATCAGTGTCCGGCATCTCTTCGATGTCCGCCCCTCCGGAGAGTCCCTCGACATCTCTGCCGTGGAACCGATCCAGGACGTGCTTGCCCGGTTCGGCGCTGGTGCCATGTCATTTGGGGCGATAAACGCAGAAGTCCAGCGGGATATCATCCGTGCGATGCGGGAGCTCGGCGGCAGAAGCAACAGCGGAGAGGGAGGTGAGAATCCCTACTATTTCGCAGAGGGGATCACCGCTTCGACGAAGCAGGTGGCATCAGCCCGTTTCGGCGTCACGGCAGAGTATCTCATTGTCGGGAACGAAATCCAGATCAAAATTGCGCAGGGCGCCAAGCCGGGTGAGGGAGGTCAGCTCATGGGCGTCAAGGTTAACGAGGAAATCGCCCGGGCTCGCAACGCGTATCCCGGGGTTGACCTGATCTCCCCCCCGCCGCTTCATGACATCTATAGCATCGAAGATCTGAAAGAGCTCATCTACGAGCTCCGTCAGGTTCACCCTCAGGCCAGGATCAGCGTGAAGCTTGTCTCCGGTGCGAATATCGGGACGGTCGCCGTCGGCGTCGTGAAGGCAGGCGCGGACATTATCTATGTCGCCGGGGGAGATGGAGGCACGGGGGCGGCCACGCTCGGGTCCATGAAGCATGCCGGACTCCCCTGGGAGTTCGGATTGATGGAAGTCCACCGCGTCCTGGTGGAAAACAATCTTCGAAGCAGCGTGGAACTTCGGACGGACGGGGGACTGCTCACAGGAAAGGACGTCATTGTCGCCGCGATCCTCGGCGCCGAAGGGTTCGACTTCGGCAAGTTGGTTCTGGTTGCTCAGGGATGTATCATGGCCCGCATCTGCGAAAAGAATACCTGCCCCACGGGTCTCGCAACACATGATCCGAAATTCAAAGCGAAATACAGGGGATCGAAAGAAGATGTCGTGAGGATGCTGACATTGGTGGCAGAGGATGTACGAAGACATCTCGCCGCAATCGGTGTCCGTTCCCTTCGCGACCTGGTCGGACGAACGACGCTGCTCAGCATCGCCGCCCGGCACAGGGAATTTGTCGAGCAGCGAAAGATCGACCTGGGCTTCTTTCTTTTCCCCGTGCCTTCCGCGAATTCGCCGGCCTATCGGATGACGCCTGAAACAGTCAGCCCGCTCAACCAGAGACTTGCGGAAGATGTCCTCGGGCGCATTGACAGGGGAGAAACCCGGTGGACTCTTTCCTATCCCGTCACGACGGGCGACCGCGCCGTGCTGGCGACGCTCTCGGGGGCGGTTGCCGCACGGGTTGCCGCGCTTCGCGGCCGAGGGGGCCACCCTCCGGCTCACCCGCTCGCGGGAAAAAGTGTGCGGCTGACGTTCACCGGAAGCGCCGGTCAAGGATTCGCGGCGTTTTTGGAGCCGGGCCTCCAGGTGACCCTCCTTGGCGAGGCGAATGATTCGCTCTGCAAGTCGATGTCAGGCGGGACCGTCGCGGTCCGGCCGAAACCGGGAGGCAGCTATGCGCCCGGAGAGAATTCGATCATTGGAAACGGAGCCCTGTACGGTGCAACGGGGGGAGAATTGTTTGTCGATGGATTGGCCGGAGACCGGTTCGCCGTGCGCAATAGCGGCGCGACCGCGGTTGTGGAAGGCACGGGACTGCATGCGTGTGAGTACATGACCCGCGGCCTGGTGCTCATCCTTGGAGCGGTATCGCACAATGCCGGTGCAGGGATGACCGGGGGAGTGCTGTACATGAGGCGGGATAATGAGCAGTTTGCAAACAGGAACTACCTGGCGGTGTCCGACCTGGATGCCGATGACGAAGACCGGATCCTCACACTTCTTCGCAGGCATGCTGAACTCACAGAGAGCGCGACGGCAAGGGCAACACTGGACCGCTGGGAAAGCGAAAAAATCTTGTTCGCCCGATTCCTTTCGAAGGCGGCCGTCAGGCGCGAAACAATCGCTTCAGTGCCGTAAGAGATGGGACAGAGGACCGTTTTCCGCTCTTCTTGGGAACGAGCGTTCCGGCCGGCACGTTCCCCTCGGGCGGACTTAGCCCGGTTCCCGCGCAGACCAGCCGGAGCGATTTTGCGACTGCAAAGAATGGACTGAACAACCGCCCGGCTGCCCAAACCGGCTCGAGACGACAAACACGAAGACCGAGCAGGCCAGCGACACGAGATAAGGGTAGGGGAGAACCAGGATCGAATGTCCGATAACCCATGTCCCGGCTCCGGCAAGAAGTGTTGCCACCGCTGCCCGATTTCCACCCCTCCGTGTGAATGTCCCGGCGACCGCAACGACAAAGATCCCGGCGCTCCCAAATGCGGACGCGTCTTTCACCAGATCGTATACCCGATCAGCAGATGCGCCTAGAAAGGCGGCGCTTATCCCGCCGAAGATAACTGCTCCACGCTCGGCGAGGAGCCGGGTTCGGTCCGAAACGCCTGGCCGGAATCGTATCAGCAGATTGTGGACGGAAAGACCTGAGACGGACAGCAGGGCGCTGTCCACCGTGGAAAGAATTGCGGACAGGATGGCTCCGGAAAATATAATGTACATTCCTGTCGGCAAGAGTGACCGCGCGAGTGAGGGCAGAACAAGTTCGCTCTGGTCAATGGACCCCAGTATCCGGGGTGCGGCCAGCCCGAGTGCTACTGGGATCAGGCCGACAGCTGCGTAGAGAATGCCAGCGGTGATGGTCGACCGCCGGGCTACGGTGGCAGACCTCGCTGCGAGGACCCGCGACACCAGTTCCTGCGCGAAGAGTGAACCGCATATGGGAATCGCCCAGACCTCCAGGGCCGATAGGAGTCCGGGCTGCGGGCCGGAGGATGAGACCGAAGGCTCTGCCGCGATGCGGTCCATGACCGAGGCGACAAAGCCCTCCGGTCCGCCGAGGCTGCCGACCGTCACGACGCCCAGGACGAGAAGTCCGAGTATGAGCACCCCGCCCTGAACGAGATCGGTTACGGCATCGGCGAACATTCCTCCGGAAACCGTGTAGAGAACCACGACCAGCGTGGAGACTATTATTGCGGTCTCAAGCGGGAGATCGGAGGCGGCCGAAACAATTGTTGCGAACGCGCGGATTTGCGCTGCCGCCCAGAGGAGTGACGTGGGGATCATGAGCAGCGCGGTGGTCGTTTCCGCCCCGGGGCCGAATCGTCTGCTGAACAGATCTGCGACCGTTACAAGCCCCATCTTCCAGAATCGTGCCGCGAAGAAGACCCCCATAACAAGCACGCACACCGCGTAGCCGAAGGGATCCGCCGCGATTCCTCCCAATCCCTCGGCGTAGGCGTTCCCGGCAGTGCCGATGCAGGACTCCGCTCCGAACCAGGTCGCAAAGACCGACACGGTAACAAGGAGCCCGCCCAGCCGTCTTCCTGCCAGAAGATAGTCGTCCTCCGATTTGATCCACCGGAACACGAAGAAGCCCAGCAGCAGCTGGAAAACGGTGTACAGAAAGATCCCGAAGAGTTCGAAGCTCATCGTGCGAGGGGAAACCTGAGAGTGCGTGAACCGATGTGACCACCGGGCACGCTTGCACGAGCAGAAGATGCGGAGGTGTCCGCTGGTCTCCGGCCCTCACCGTCCGGACTCGGCCGGACACGGGGCTTCAGCGAGTCTTTCTCAGGACCATGGTGGTCACCTCCGCCGGTGCGTGATATCGAACCGGTGCAAGTGTCAGCCCGACCCCATTCGTTACGACAACCGTTGTCGGCCCAACAGTGTGGACTCCGGTGTAGAATGGTGTTTCGCGCATGCTCGGCGTGAGAGGGATCCCGAAAGGGTGCAGGACGATCTGTCCGCCGTGCGTGTGGCCGGCGAGGAAGAGCGAATATGCGTGTCGCGCCGCAGCCGTCGCGACACCCTCCCTCGGTTGATGCGCGAGAAGGATTTTCAGGTCCGCATCGGGCGCGGTGTCCAGAAACTCATCGAGTTCACCCGGAGTCATTCTTTCACTGTAGATCTGAGTTAACCCGCTCACACAGATCGTGCGGCCCGCATGAACGAAGACCCGGTGACCGTTTTGCAGAAAATCCCAGTTGCATTCACCATGGAGGTCCCGCACCGCCTCGGGCGCAGACCAGTAATCGTGGTCTCCCATGACAGCGAGCGTGCCGGTTGTTCCCTTGAGACCACAGATTGCCTGCTTTGCGCGCTGGAGAAATTCGGTTCCCGATGTGACCAGATCCCCGCTCGAGAGCAGGAGCGCCGGTGCGTGCCGCTCCACAATGTGGCGAACCTGATCGACTTTTGCGGCGCCGCTGTATCTGTCGACCTGAATATCGCCCACCAACGTGATCTGTATCCCCTCCAGCTCCGGGGGAAGGTCGGGAACGGGTATCTCAATCTCCGTGTCTCGTACGTGCGCGGTATCGAGGGCTGCACGCACCGGGACGTACACGAACATGAGCACCGCGAGGCCGATCCTGCCGAATGCAAGACCGCGCCGGACCGCCTGCCGTACCGAAGGCAGGAAACGAAAGAGCAGGGCCAGCAGATCGAAAAGAAGAAATGGCCCCATGAGTTCCAGGACGAGTATCAGGGCAATCCAGACGGGGTAGTACAGGACGAAGTCGGCCCACGTCAACGCGTCCGCGAAAAGGAATAGACGGTCTGTCGACCTGAAGTAATGAAAGACGAGGACGCTGAGGGGAAGGAGGTACACCCATCCAATCGACAGGAGGGTGACCCGACGGGCAGGTCTCTTCAGCTCCGGCCGGAGTAGGCTGATGGACGCGGCAAGGCGGAGCCCGACGTACACATAGAGAGGGAGAGCCGCGAGAGAAATGACGAGCAGCGTTCGGAGGACCCAGTTCATATCCCGCTCAAAAATTGATCCCTCAAGATACTGAACTTCGCGGAAACGACAAAACCTCCCCGCCAGATCCGGCCAGGCATCCCGGGAGCCGGAAGCATGCGTGGCACGCGAGCATAGAGAGGAGTTCTTTACTGTGTCACCCAGGAGATCCAGAAGGGAGACAACCTGTGACGCGATCCGCCCGGGAACGGTCGTGAAAGGAGCGCGTGTGGCCCTGCAGAGGGGATTGAATGTCCGGGCGGGCCGGGAATGTGAGATCAGGGGTCCTGCGGTCAGAACTCTGACGTCGATGCCGCAGTGCGGGACCGATCAGTCCTCCGAACGGACTTCCAGGAGGACAATTTTGTGTGAGCGGCGTATCTCAATGCCGGCGAAGAGGATTCCGACCAGGACGGCAGCCATCCCCGTCAGAAATGACACGAGGGCGGCAGCGCGAACGAGCTCTGAATCTGAGAACAGGCTGAGGCCGATCGCGAGTGAGGTGATGACAAACAGCGCAATTGCGGTCTGCATCGCGAGGAGAGCGTTCCGGACAAGGCGACTCCTCATAAGAAGGCCCTCTGTCTGGCGCGCAACGCTCTGGAAACGCACATTGTCTGCATACTCAAGTGATCGCCCCTCTGCGAGCATCCTCACGTATCGCCGCTTTTCGTCATTGAGCAGCCGGATCCTGTTGACGATTGTAGAGTAACGGTTGCTCAGCCCCAGCAGCAGCAAACCCACTGCGGAAATGCCAAGCGCGGGAGCGAGCATGGCCTGAATGACCTGAATCGCCGTTATCTGAATGGTCTGCACGGGGTTGGGTGAGAAATCCTCCTTAAAGTAACCCAGGTTTTCCTCGTTTGCAACCGGGGGAGGAAAAAGTCATTCCCCCGGCGTATATTCTCACGGCAGGGAATGGACCTTCTTCCCGGGCAACGCGTCGGCGTCGGACCCTGTATAGGAAGTGTATCGTCCGATCCCCACGCCCGCACCACATTCATTCCCCACTTTGAGTGCAGGACTGCCATGATCACACGCGTCCCACTGAGTCGGCGTCGCCTTCTCCAGGTCCTTGGAACTGGTGCCCTCGGGGGCTTGCTCAGCGCCCGCTTTTCCCCAAAATCCTTTTCCCGCCAGGAACGCCTGACTCCGAAAACAAATATCAGCGATGCACTGAAGCATCCGCGGACGGCAGCTTCGCTCCCAGGACGGTTTCCCGCACGAGTTGTCCGGGCGTATGACGAGCGATCCCTTTCCAGCGATCGCCCCGACGTCTCGAGAGTAGAGGCGATGCTTGCACGATCCATGCTCGCGCTGACGGGTGCTTCAACGGTTTCTGCCGCATGGAAAATGTTCGTCACCGCGGATGATGTCATCGGCCTGAAGGTAAACCCCGTCGCCGGGAAGATGCTTGCCACGAGCCCTGAGCTGGTCCATGTCATTATCCGTCAGCTGGAAGAGGCCGGAATTCCTCGAACGAATATCCTGATTTGGGATCGAAGGGAATTCGAACTCCATGAGGTGGGGTTCACCTCAGATGCATTTCCAGGAATCCGAATTGTTGGAACGGAACGAAAGGATGAAAATGGATCGTTCCGCGACGCGGGAGGGAAGCTCTACAGCGAAACAATGATCGATCATGAATGGTTTTACTGGGCGGACGTGGAGGAACACTACGATGAGGAGACCCTGCCATATATGGTGAACGAGGGGAAGGAGTCTTATTTCTCAAGAATCTGCACGAGGGATGTTACAAAGATCATCAATATTCCCATCCTGAAGAATGCCGGCTCCTCCGTTACGCTCTGCTTGAAGAATCTTGCCTACGGCTCCATCACCAATACATCACGGTTGCACCGACCTCTCTGGCATGAAACCTGTGCTGAGGTTCCCGCTTTTCCTCCTCTGCGAGACAAAGTAGTACTGAATATCGTGGACGGGATCAAGGGATGCTACCAGGGAGGACCCGCGGCAAATCCGGAGTTCATCGTTGCGTTCAATACCCTGCTGGTGGGCACGGATCCGGTGGCGGTCGATCGTGTTGGATATGGGATAATTCTCCGGAAACGACAGGAGGAAAACGTCCAGAAGGAAGAAAACCCGAAGGCTCGGATCTTCATGGATCTCGCGGCGAACATCGGACTGGGGGTCGCGGAGGAGAGAAAGATTGATGTCGAACATGTCTGAGACGCGGCGGGGAAAGTTCGCGGCATCGTGGCTTCCGGGAGTTCTGCTCTGGATCGGAGCGATGGCACCGGGCGGCTCTGATCCTCCGCTGTTGACCTCGGAGGATTTCCCCGGGTTGACGGTGAAACAGGTGGAGCGATTCGAGGGGAAGGCTCTCTACGGATACATCGACGGAGGGGCCGAGCTTGTGTACGAGTATGGCTTCACGAGACTGGCGGTTCAGCACGTAACAGCCGGGGGGGAGGAGTTCACGCTTGAATCATACCTGATGAGGGATGACCTCGCGGCGATCGGACTCTTCAGCGTCTCGCGGGGGGGATGTGTGTCCGCGGATTCTCTCGGTCCGTTCTCCTGCCGGTCGCGGTATCAGGTTCTCTGGGCGTCATCACAAATGTTCCTGAGGCTGATAAACCCGGCCGGTTCAGCCGCAGGCGAGCGCATTGCCCTGGAACTGGCAAGGATTCTCCACCGGAAGATCCCGGGAGGGTCTCCTGTACTTCCGGCTGTTCTGGGCGCGTCAGGCTTGCCCCTTGAAGAGTGCAGGTATGTGCGTGGACCACTCGGTGTGCAGAACGGTTTCGACACGTGGAGCGATCTATTTGATGAGGCGGGGTTGCTCGAGGCATATATCCTACCAGGAAACACGGACAACGGAGCGGTCACGGTCGCCCAGGCCGAATTCGCGGATTCCTCGGGTTGCGCGCGGTTCATCCGGCGGTTTGATCAGGGAGCGGCTGTCCATCGGTACCTCTGGCGACAGTCACCGACGCGGGTCGTGGCGATTGAATCCGTGGGGGCGGAGAACTCACTCCGTGAACGAATCGAAAAAGCGGTAATGACGAAGCAGTAGTGCTCCCGTTTCCACCGGTCCGTGCTCGATGAAGGGAACGGGCCCGGATCCGACCGTGAACGTGTGGCTCGGCCGTTTTTGAATTGCGTTGAAGCGACACCGGGCTGACTCATACCACAGGAAAGGATGGTCATGAAGATTCCCTCCCTGAGCACGATCCTCGAAAGTGGTCTTCGGACCCTCCGGAGATTTCCCCTTGCCCTCGCCGATGCCATTGTGGGAACAATTGTCGCGCTGATTCTTGTGGATTGGACCGGAGAAAAGGACGCCACCTGGTGGCAACTGAACAATCTCTTTGTCGCGTCCACGCCCGGCATTGCCCTGTTCATAGCGGCCTCGCTGTCCGGGGAAAGAAGAAGATGGAACCTCACGGCGGGTTCGGGAGTCCAGGGCCTCGTCCTGGTTCTGCTTGTCCTGTACGGATTCTCGCTCCCACGCGATATTTACGGCCCTCCGTATTTGTACGGGATCAGGCACTGGCTTCTCCTGATAGGCGTCCATTTGCTTGCGGCGTTTGCGCCTTTCGCAGGGAAGGGAGATGCCAACGGTTTCTGGCAGTATAACAAGACGCTCTTCCTTCGCCTCCTGACCGCACTCCTCTACACCGGTGTTCTCTGGGCCGGCTTTTCGATAGCGCTGGCCGCGGTTGATCATCTCTTCCTCGTCGACGTTCGCCCTGAACGATACCTCGAACTCGGAATCCTGCTGGCCGGGGTCTTCAACACCTGGTTCTTCCTCTCAGGCGTGCCAGAAAATCTCGACGGACTCGAACAGGAGAGGGCCTATCCGAAGGGGCTGAAGGTCTTCACGCAATATGTACTCCTTCCCCTTGTGGTTGTCTATGTTCTGATTCTCTACGCCTATGTTTTTAAGATCATCGTCGAGTGGGACTGGCCGAAGGGCTGGGTCGCAAATCTGATCCTTGGCTTCTCTATCACCGGAATATTCTCTCTTCTTCTTGTGCATCCATTACGCGGGAAGGAGGGGGTAGCCTGGATCTCCCGCTTTGCCAGGGCGTATTACATCGCCCTCATCCCGCTCATCGTAGTACTCCTCCTTGCCATCATACGGCGCATCACCGAGTATGGCATTACCGAGAACCGATACTTCGTGTTGGTACTTGGCGTCTGGCTCGCGGCGGTTACGGTCTATTGTGTCGCAGCCAGGTCTCCAGGTATCAAGGTGATACCTGCCTCCCTCTGCGCGCTGGCATTTCTTGTTGCGTTTGGCCCCTGGGGCGCGTTTCAGGTGTCGGAGCGCAGCCAGATGGAACGTTTGTCGGGGATCCTCGCGGAAGCGGGAGTACTCCGCGACGGACGGGTGGTCCCGCCGGTGAAGCCAATCCCGGCCACCGCGTCGCGGGATGTAAGCTCCATCGTTCGGTATCTTTGTGAAGTCCACGGGCCGTCGGCGCTACAACCCTGGTTTGACACTCCGCTTGACACGCTCGGCCTCTCAGGCCCTCAGGAGGAGAGGTCGTTTGGCGGAGAGGGACAGGCGAGGGCGCTCGTGGCACTTATGGGGATTGCGTATGTGAGCAGGACCGAGTCGGGAGGATTCACGCCGAGACGACTTGCCGCCGTGAAGGCTTTCTCCTACGAAGTCCAGGGATTCTCCGAGTTATATCCAGCTCTTCTGCTTAAAGAGGGAGAATCCAGGCAGGTGACGCTGGTGCCGGGCGGCGATACCCTCGTCCTGAGACTTCGCGGTCATTCCTTGTCAGTCTCTCCGGGATCCGGCAGCGGCGATACTGTGTCCATCGATCTTGAGACGTTTGCCCGTGCGCTGGTGCGGGAGTTCCCGAATCCGTATGCGTTGCCCACCGATCGGATGGTCATTGATGCGAGCGTTGGTGGCAGACACCTGCGAATGTATGTCAGGTCCATGGTCATGAAGGGGGAAGACAGGCCTGGCGATGTTGATCGCGTAGAAGCGGATGTCCTCGTCGGTAAAACAAAGGAGTGATGGGGGATGAGCCGTTCGGGGGGGAAGATAGCCGGAACCCCCGCTAGGACGGGGAACGGGCGCGGATATCGCCGGTCAGCTGTGCCGGACGGAGATGATGTCCCCGTCTTTGACCTGATACTCTTTCCCCTCAAGCCTCCACTGTCCTGCCTCCTTCACTTTTGCGAATGACCCTCCCGTTGCGATGAAGTCATCGAAATGCACCACCTCTGCGCGGATAAACTTGCTCACAAAATCTGAATGGATCACTCCCGCTGATTCCTGTGCAGTCATTCCCCTCCGGATCGTCCAGGCGCGGCATTCATCGTCACCCACGGTGAAGAACGATTGAAGACCGAGCAGCGAGTACGCTTCCCGGATGAGAGTGTCCAGGGCGGATTCTTTGATGCCGTATTCGCTCATGAAGGCCCTCGCCTCGTCTTCGGCAAGTTCGGACATCTCGAGGTCGATCTTTCCGAAGAATGATGCGATCCGGGTATTCATTCCGCCTTTTCGAGCGGAGAGGTCAGGTATAATGTCCCGGGCGATGCTCTGCTGGGTCTCGTCACAGTTGACTGCGATCAGCATTGGTTTCAGGGAGAGCAGCTGATAGGTTCTGAGCAGATGGTGTTCTTCCGGTGTGAACTCTACCTCACGCAAAGGCTTTTCGTTCTGCAGGAGTTCAAGGCATTTCTGCAGAACGGGCAGCTCTTTCTTCAGGAGCGCATCCTGCGATTTCTGAAGTTGTTTTGTGATGCGTTCGATACGTGTCTCGACGATCCCCATATCGGAAAGCAAAAACTCAGTTTCAAACGAGGCGATATCTCTCACAATATCGATCGACCCGTCCGGGTGGGGAACAGCGTTGTTGCCAAATGACCTGACTACCTGAACGAGCGCGTCGTTGGTTTTCACGTTCGAGAAGAAGTTTGTTGTAAATTGCGTGGAACCCGATTCGCCCCTCTTGAGCCCGACGACATCGACGAATTCGATTGTGGCATGGACAGTCTTCTTTGGCGTGAATATGGACGAGAGCCTATCCAGACGCGGGTCTGGCACCCGTACAATTGCGTGGTGGGCTTCCGCGCGTGCAAGTGCCGTAGCATCGAGATTGGTGTGTGTGATTGCCTGAAAAAGGGTCGATTTGCCTGAGAAGGGGAGCCCGACGATTCCGATCTGCATGGGAGAAGCTTTCAAAGTGGGGGGCGTTGTTCCCCGCCAATATACGGAAAAGGGGATACTTCTACAGCCTGTTGGATACGAGTCGCGTTATTCTGACAGGATGGTCCGAACGATACCCTTCACCGAAAGCGGACAGACCATCTACTCCGGCACTCCCGGGCGGCCGGCTGCACGATCAGAGCAACCCGCTTGCCGAGGTCCGTACGTTCATCGGAGCTGGTGGGCAAGCGGCAATCCGCGAGGGGGATTCAGCGGGGACCAGTCGCCCGGATCTTCTCGCTTACCGATTGGGAAAACTGCTCAAAGTTCTTCCTGAACCGTCCGGCCAGATCCCGGGCTTTCTCGTCATACGCGTTCTTGTCCTTCCAGGTGGCCCGCGGAGTGAGGATCTCCGCCGGGACATCCGGACATGAAGTGGGCGTGTGCAACCCGAAGACTGGATCCTGGGATGTCTCTACGCCCTCAAGTTTTCCGGAGAGAGCGGCCCGAAGCATGGCCCGGGTGTATCCAATCTTCATCCTGGCGCCGGTCCCGTAGGGACCGCCCGTCCAGCCCGTGTTAACCAGCCAGACGGTTGCCCGATGCTTTTCGAGGCGTTCTCCGAGGAGCTTCGCGTAGACCGCGGGTGCCATTGGCATGAACGGTGCGCCGAAGCAGGTGCTGAATGTCGCCTTTGGCTCCGTGACCCCCTTCTCGGTCCCTGCGACCTTTGCTGTATAGCCTGAGAGGAAGTGATATATCGCCTGCTCGCCGGTCAGCCGCGCAATGGGCGGAAGGACACCGAAGGCGTCCGCGGTGAGAAGGATAATGGCTCTTGGGTGTGATCCTCTTCCCCCGCGAACGATATTCTTTAGATGAGTGAGAGGATATGCTGCGCGCGTATTCTCGGTGAGGGAATCGTCGTCCAGATCGATTCTGCGGGAATCGAAGTCCATGACAACGTTCTCCAGGATGGTTCCGAAGTTCCGGGTCGTGTCGAATATCTCCGGTTCCGCCTCGGCAGAGAGCTTGATGACTTTTGCATAGCACCCGCCCTCGAAATTGAAAACCCCGCTATCATTCCATCCATGTTCGTCGTCGCCGATCAGGGCCCGGTCAGGGTCGGCGGAGAGCGTTGTTTTTCCTGTNNTTTCGATGGGGGAGGAGATAATTGAGTATAGTGAATACCGATTTCTTTATTTCGCCGGCGTAGCTCGTGCCGCCGATGATCACAAGCTTGCGGGCGAGATGGAGGGCAACAAATACCTCCGACCGCGTCCCGTCGATTTCCGGGATGGCATGGAACCGTGGCGAGTCGATGATCGTCCAGGCCTCGTCGGCATTGTGGATCACCGGCGCGTCAGGCTGGATGAGGAGATTTCGGGCGAAAAGGTTGTGCCAGGCATATTCATTGATGACTCGTACTGCTATCCGGTTTTCCGGATCCGCGCCGGCGTAGAGGTTTTGAACGAATATATCGCGTCCCTGGAGATACGCGCAGAGTTTAGAATGGAGGGTGTTGAATTTCTCTTCGGGGAGCGGCTGGTTAACGGGTCCCCAGGCGATATCCTTTTCGGACGAGGGTTCTCGGACGATGAACTTGTCGTTCGGCGANNACAAAGAAAGCGCCTCTTAATCTTCGAGACGACCACTGTCCGTCCACCCGTTGCGGTTCAGGCACCTTTCCTGTAGATTGCGTCCTAGGGTTATGCGAAAACAGCGGCTGACCATACTGGCGTTTCTCCTCAGCTGTATGATCCTTCAGACCCGGGCGCAGTCCCTGGACTGGCGTGCGGTGCATGAAACGACGCTCCGCGGCATTGATCATCTCTATAACCTGGAGCCTGATGCCGCGACACTGGCCTTCGACTCCGTCAAGCAGATGGCGCCGGACGACCCTCGCGGATTCTTTTTTGGAAGCATGGTCCGGTTCTGGCTCTATACGATGAGCCGAAAAGAGTCCGATTATGCTCAATATCTGTCTGAATCCGATCGCGTGGTCGAGATCTGCGAGACGCTACTCGATCGAAATCCCGGGGACGCGAAGGCGCTGTTCTATTTAGGCGGCACCCGGGGGTACCGGGGGATGGCCCATCAGCTCAATGGTTCCGTCCTGAAAGCCGTGCAGGAAGGACGTCAGGGATTCATCGATCTTGAGGATGCCGTTCGGGCAGACACGGCGCTCTTCGATGCCCGGATGGGGTTTGGCCTCTTCAAGTACCTGCTGGCGAAACTTCCCCGTTCGTTTAGCTGGATACTTGATATCCTCGGGTACGGCGGNNGCGGGGACATTGAGCAAGGCCTCACCCTTCTCAAACAGGCGGCCGCCCACGGGACATATACCCGGAGTGAATCCTCGTTTTTCCTCTCCCAGTTTCTGTTCAATGAGCACCGGTACGACGAAGCATTCGGGTACCTTAATCCGCTGCTGAATCGGTACCCCGAGAACACTGTTTTTCTGGTACTGGCATCCAACTGGTATCTCCGACTGGATAGTCTGAACGAGGCCCTTTCGTTTGCCGAACAAGCACTGCGGGTGAATGAGAAAAAGGCCATCCGATACGGTGAGGAGTTCATCTACAGTACCCTGGGGAACGTTCATTTTTCCCGGAACGAGTTTGTGCAGGCCAAGGTCAGTTTCGCCTCATATCTTCGAAAAGCCGCCAACCAGGAGAAGATAACCAATCGGGCGCTGTATCGGGCAGGACTCTCTTTTGAGATTTCGGGGAATCGGGCCGAGGCCGTCGGAATCTATCGCCGGCTGCAGGCTGAGAATGAGTGGAATTCGGCATACATGTCGCATCTCTACAAACGAGCGCAACAACTTCTCCGTCACCCGCTGACCGGAGCGGAAATTGACCTCATTAAGGGTGAAAACGACCAGGATCGCCGGAGATATGATTCCGCGGCCGCATGGTATACCGTCGCTCTCCTTCGGTGCGGTGATGATCAGGATCTCCGGGCCCGAATTCTCTATCGGATCCAGAGCCTCCAGTTCGACCGGGGACAGTTTGCAGAAGCGCTTCAAACTGCACAGGAAATCAGCCTTCTCAAGCCGACAATCGATCTCTGGGTTCTTCCGCACGCTCTCTATCTCCAGGGCGCGACGTATGAACGGCTCGGGAAGACTACCGAAGCGGTCGAATCGTTCGACAGGGCGAAGGATTTCGATGATTACGATTTTCAAGAATCCCTGGAACGGCGGCTTGAGGCGGGCCTGAAGCGGCTGAAAGGATAGTTACTGGGAGCATCCTGAGCCCGGTCCGCCGGATTTCTGTCGGCCGGTGTTGACAATTCCTCCTCTGACACGTATACTTGCAGGGCTCTCACAACCCATCTTTCATTCACATCCACCCCGGGGTCACAATGAAGAAAGTCCTGATCGGATTTGTTGCTGTCGTGGTCCTTTTCGAGGTCCTGAGCGCCATCGAGATGTATTTTTTGGGGGCAACGTATGAGTCATTGAAGGACCTCTGGCGGCCCGACATGGATCGATTGATGTGGGTCTACCAGGTCCTGCTGATTGTCGGGGCGTTTTTCTTCGTCTTCATATTCTCGAAGGGATACGAAGGGAAAGGTGTCATGGAGGGAGTGCGCTATGGGCTCTACATCGGGATTTGGATGGGACTCGGATTTGCCTACGGGACCTATGCGATGATTGCCATCCCCTACTCGCTCGCCATGACCTGGTTCATAAGCACAATTGTGCAGTATGTGCTTGCCGGGATCGTGGCTGCGCTGGTATTCGGAAAGATCCCCATGGTGACGTCGGTAAAGCCTGCGGCATAAAATCTGCTCCAGTGGGAAGTCAGAACTCCGAACCCCGCTTTTGCGGGGTTCGGCGTATCGTGGCCTTTCTGTATGCGGGCGGATTATTCGTAAACGGGAGAGGCCCCGTATTTTCCAGCGGCCCAGAGGGTGAGTATCGAAGTGATCCCGGCGATCGCGCGCTTTTCGTCCTCTTGGTGGATTACAAGGCCATAGGTGTCCGCGACGAAATGGAGATTCTGCAGCAGACGAAATGCCTCGGTACGGTTGATGGACCCGTGCCAGTAATCAACCTGGGCAAGAATCATCTTGTCATGTCTTCTGAAGAATTCCCCCAGAGAGAAGACGCGGCGGCTGAGAGATGTCCTTGGTTTGGCGATCGCCATCAAATCGACAAGGTATTGATCCCACATTCTGGAGAGGGTGCGGTGCTCCGGTCTCCGGAGATATCTGGCGCGGGCAAGCGAGAATCGGGCTTTTGTCTGGACCCGGCTCCGGGGGACGACGGGATGAAGATCAAAGACGGTCTCCCTGTGGTCCTCGTCGTATTCGTCCTCAAGACGGTACACCCATCGGCTCTTTAATTCTCCCCACGAAAGGATGGTGAGGACGGCCTTATCGTGGCTGTCCAGCGCGATGAAATGCCCTCGTTCGGCCTTGACGATCGCGATCCAGTGACTCCAGTCGTAAATGCAGAGTAACGAGGGAATCCCTCGGCGAAGATAGGAGAGGAGTTCGCTTCGGGCTCGCTCCGCCCTGTGGCGGCGGATCATCGGGAGGTTGCAATTGTAATATCGTGCCGCGCGCGCGAGCTGGATCTCGTCAGTTCCGTAGTCCGATCGAGTGCGGGCGATTCTGGTAATCGTTCCCTCCTCGGCAAAGATGCCGAGGGTGATCAGCGCATGCTTCAGTGCGAAGGGACCACACTGCCAGAGATTCGGTTGTGGACTGATGCCCATTGATGGTTTCGTAGACGTCACGGGGAGAACGTTATCCAAGCTAGATAAAGTTCGGCCAAGACGCAACGAGAGAATGGTTGCCTTTCCGCGCTCAACTCCCCATATTAGAGAACCCACAAGGAGTTGCCCTATGCCGTCCGGTCGCGAGAAGCCGAATGTCCTGATCCTGTATAACCAGGTTGGACACGACGAATATGAGGCGCTGCGGGATGTAGACCCCTCCACCCTGGGATTTACGCCCGAGTATCCGATCCACGTCGCGACCGTTCGGGAGGAGATTGAAGCGGTTGTCAAGGCCCTGAAGCGGGAAGGGTACGCGGCCCGGTCCATAAACGTGCAGGAAGACTTCCGGATCCTTCAAAACGCCCTCCGTCGCGGGCCGGATGTCGTTTTCAATCTGGTCGAGTTTTTTCATGATACTCCGGGGATGGAAAGCGCGGTCGCAGCCCTGTATGAGCTGCATCAAGTTCCCTATACGGGAGCGGGGCCATTTGCGCTCGGCCTCTGCAACAGAAAGGGCTTGACGAAGCAGGTCCTTCTGGCGAACGGGGTGCCGACCCCTCGCTTTCGCCTGCTGAACCGTCCGGTTCTGCCGCGGCGGCACGGACTTCACTACCCTCTCATTGTCAAGCCGGCCAGGGAAGATGCCAGCGCGGGGGTCAGCAGGGATTCTGTCGTCCGGGACTATGCCTCCCTGATGGAACAGGTGGGCAGGGTGTTCAAGGAGTTCTCACCGCCGATTCTCGTGGAAGAGTATATCGAGGGCAGGGAGCTCCATGTCTCCGTTCTGGGGAACGATCCTCCGAAGGTGCTGCCGATCATCGAATTCGATTTCTCGGATTTTCCCCCCGACCACCCCCGAATCATAAGCTACGATGCGAAGTGGAATCCCCTGAAGGAAGAATACCATCGGGTCCACTCGATCTGTCCCGCGAAGCTCAATTCCAGAGTCCGGCGAAAGATCGAGGAGATCTGCATTCGCGCCTTTCAGATCACCGGGTGTCGGGATTACGCAAGACTGGACCTCCGTCTCGACGCACGAAACCATGTTTCAGTGCTCGAAGTAAATCCGAATCCGGACCTTACCGAGGGGGTTTCGTACATGGAATCGGCGGAGAAGGGGGGAATGACGTTCTCGGAGACTCTCGGGAAGATTGTGGAATTCGCGCTTCTGCGACGTCCGAAACCTTCTGTCCGGTCATGATTTCATCTGCTCTTTCGGAAGCCTAGATNNGGCGGGTCCCCGCCATGAAACGTATCATCACTGCGTGAGAGCATACGGCATGTCCCGACGAACGCCTCTTCTCCCCCTCGTCCAGAAATTCTTTGAGCTGGATCCGGCTGCAGCGGCTCACAGCCTCGAGGTTATGGACGAGGTCAAAGCGGTTAAGGTTATCCGCTCAATGCCTCCGGCCCTCGCCGCTCAGGCCTTTCGCCACCTTCAGGTCGGACAGGCGACTGCGTTGCTGGAAAATCTTCCCCCTCAGGTTTTTCGTGAGGTCGTCGCCCGTCTCGATCCCCAGCAGGGAGCGTCAATCCTCTTGGGGCTTTCATCCGAAAAACGCCAGGAAGTGGTGAATGAACTCCCGGAACGCACGCGGACAAAAATTCGGGACCTTCTTGAGTATCCTGAGGGAAGCGCCGCGAGAATCATGAGCACCGATTTCCTTGCGTTCCGGGGGACCACGAAAGTCAAAGATGCCATCCGAAAGCTCCGCTCCTCAGCCCATCGGGCAAGCGGCTCCTCCTACGTCTATGTCCTGGATGATGAGAGCAAGCTGACAGGGATCATCAGTATGCGGGATCTGCTTGTCGCTTCAGGGAGCACGGAGTTGAATGCGATCATGCGGGCAGATGTCTTCTCTGTGAATGCGTTTCTGGATCGGGAGGAAGTTGCGAGCATCATGGCGGACCGGCCCTTCTTCGCCGTTCCCGTCGTCGATGGTCAGGGATACCTGCTCGGCATCATACGGACAGACCAGCTCCTCTCTGATGTCCAAGAGGAGGCGAGCGAAGACATCCAGAAGATGTTCGGTGCCGGCGGAGACGAACATGCGTTTTCGCCTGTTTCTTTTTCCATCCGGAAGAGACTCCCCTGGCTCCACGTCAACCTCGCCACGGCGTTCCTTGCCGCGGCCGTCATCGGACTCTTCGAGGGGATCATCGCGAAGATAACTATCCTGGCGGTCTTTCTGCCTGTGGTCGCGGGTCAGGGTGGGAATGCGGGCGCGCAGTCGCTCGCTGTGGTCATGCGGGGCCTTGTCATGAGGGAGATCGCGCCCAGCAGCCGCTGGAAGCTGATTGGAAAGGAATGTCAGATTGGACTAATCAACGGGGTGGTGATTGGCGTGGTGACTGCGGCTGTTGCGTGGCTCTGGCACGGCAACCCCTACCTCGGAGTGGTGATCGGGCTGGCGATGGTTGCGAATCTGATCGCGGCGGGGTTCGCCGGCGCAGCGATTCCGCTTACTATGAAAATCCTCGGGTTTGACCCGTCGCAGTCATCAAGTATCATTCTGACAACTATAACGGACGTCCTGGGGTTCTTCACTTTTCTCGGATTTGCAGTGCTGTTCCAGAGTCTGCTTATAGCCTAGGGAATCCGGCGGGGTGCCTCACTGCCCCTGTTTGATATTCGATCTCCGCGTTCATATCCGGTCTGTAGGGTATCGTAGAGAGAATGTGGAACTGCAGCAGTTGTCAGATTGTACAGATCGGTTGTCGTCAGGTCAGAATCCCTATGCAGGAAGCGGGCGCGCGAATATGAAACAGGGGAGAGGGAGAATTCAGTTGCTGCCAGCTGCCCGTGTCGACCGGAGGTCCTGACGAGAGATCGGCCCGCTTGCAGCGGGACGGAACCATTCATATCAGTTTGCTCTCCCCCCCCATCCGCTGCGCCGATTCCGCGTTCTCAGGGAATGTACAACCCCTTCGTGTTCGCGCCCGCCAGACCTGCCCGGTAGGAGCGCTCGTCCACCAGCGCGAGACGCCTGATCATTGAAGGCGTGAGGAGTCGGACAGAGCGGATTCGGTCGAGCGCATCCGCAATCGCGTCCAGTCCATCATCACGTTTCATCCAGTCCAGCGGATCAAACCGTCGCAGGTCCAGGGGGACAGTGTAGCCGCGGAGAGTCTTTTCCCGTTTTACATTATAGAACTGTTCGAAATAGGAGAGGATCAGCTCCCGCAGGGTCATGAAGATCGGCTCGCGGTAGGTCAGCCCGGCAAAGTTCGATTTGGCCACGGCACCCCAGTGCCTCCCGATCTTGTACACGGCGAGAAGGTGGTCGTCGTCCCTCGTATTGGGCAGCATATCTACGATTAACGGAGGGTACCCGATGTGCCGGAGCGCGGCTGCGGCGAAAAGCGCACCGTCGAAGCAATGGGCGGTCCTGTCGCGAATCACCGATCGGGGCGATCGATATCTCTCTTCAGCACTGTACGGGAGATCCAGGAGAAACTCCTGTATCTTGATCGGCGTTGTGAGCCGGTCCAGCAGCGCGCGTTCCTTCGGGCTGAATGTCCGCGTGGTGAGTCTTGAATGTGTCATAGACTGGTCCGATCTGGAAGATGTCGTGCGATCGTGATGAGGGAGGTGAAATTGTCTGTGCGAATCGGATTGAAAATCTTCGGTGAAGTGTGTATACTGTTGCCTTCATGACCGGCGGGTCCCGGTTCCATCAAGGGGGACTCGTTTCGCCATTACGGAGTGTTCATGTGAGAACGAAATATCTCTGGTTCTGCCTTCTCACGGTCAGCGTCCTGCTGCTGTCGGCCGTCCTCCCCCCCGATAGTCATGCTCAGGAATCTACCTTCGAATTCTGGCCGGAGGTGGATCTCTACTATCGCTTCGACGCGCAGTGGAGACTCTTTACGCTTGCATCGCTCACGAAGAACCGGGAGGTGGAGTACACTGACGGCCAGATTGGGGCTCATCTTGATTTCAGTTTTCTCCCCATCATGCCGCTCATCGGGACGGTTTCGCCGAATTTTGAACAGTACCGCGTGTTTCAGATACGCGCGGGATACCGCTATTCGCGGGCGTTTGGTACGAATGCTGATTCCTATCGGGAACATCGCATCCTCGTTGAGCCGTCCGTCCGGCTCTACCTCACAGAAAAGGCGCTTCTCAGCAACCGGAATCTGGCAGAGATCAGATGGGTCAACGACGAGCAGTCGTTCCGATACAGAAACCGCACACGCGTCGAACGAAACACCGTCGTCGGCCCTCTTACGATCAACCCGTACGGGTCGGTCGAGTTCTTTTATGATTTCCGCTACGAGACGTTTCACCGGATCCAGTACGTGCTGGGTCTCGAATGGTTCCTGAGCGGAAGATCGTTACTGGACACCTCTCTTGCATATCAGACGGACACCCGCTCCTCTCCACCCGCTCTCTGGGCGTTCGGCGTGACCTACGCGATATTCCTCTGATATTCGAACGACATCCACTCGATCAGCATCCCCCCCACGCACGGACAATCTCATTACAGGGTTCGCTCCTTCTCGCTGATGCTCCCGCCGTACCGGCGTCGCCCGGAGAAGAACGGGATCGCTCCTTTCTCCTGGAGAAGTGGAAGGCCGGTCTCAGGGGAGGACCGGACATCATGTGCGTTCTCGGCGGCGTGGGCGGTTGGTCGGCCGGGCCACAAAGGGGTCCTCAGGCCATTCGTGTCGCGGGTAGCGGGCTCGCATCTCTTTTCGGAGAGTGGGATATGTGTTGAGCCAGAAACTTCTGAGATCGCGCGTTACCGCGAGGGGCCTTCCGGCAGGGGAGAGCAGATGGAGGACAAGTGGACACCGACCTCCCGCGATTGTCGGCGTGTCGGTTTCCCCGAACATCTCCTGGAGTCTGACGGCGAGAAAGGGCTCCGGTCCGGAATGGTAGTCAATCCGGATGCGGGAGCCACCCGGCACGCCGAGCTGGGAAGGGGCGAGCCGGTCAAGCTCCCGGAGCTGGGGGTGGGAGAAGCGCGAACGGAGTATCGCCTGGAGATTAAGGGTGTTCAGATGATTACGGCGCGTAACACCTTGCAGGAACGGCCCGAGCCAGTCGCGGAGGGATCTTTCGAGTGCGGCGTCCGAAAAATCCGGCCAGTCTGTAG
>DKBG01000147.1 GCA_002451155.1 Ignavibacteria bacterium UBA6906 | reverse complement strand
GTCAGTGAACTGACGCGCGCACTCCCAGGATTCGTCGTGGACTCCTGCGTACTCATGGAACGTGCCCATATTCTCCCGCATCAGACAGAGGACGCGGACGGTGACGGGGTTATCGATCGACTGCTCGTCATGCTTGACTTCAGCGCCGGGGAGACAAAGGTGCTGACGCTTGGCTCTCCGGGCGACGGGAGGCTCGAAACGGAACGCCGCAAGCGAGCCCAGGCGGATCTCGCGGTGAAGACCGAGTACCGGCTGTTGGATGGGGAGTACACCGGAGGGAGATTTGCCGGAGTACGCCAAGCCAGGGTTCCCCCCGATCACCGGGCGCATAATGCGTACTTCAAGTATGAAGGTCCGGGGTGGGAATCCGAACTGATAGGATACCGGCTCTACCTTGACGAGAGGAACAGGATCGACATCTTCGGGAAAAGGAAGAGCGGACTCGTGCTGCGGTCAGTCGGTGTTCACGATCTTGTTTCAAATGGTCAGGAATCGTACCAGAGCATGCTCGAGTGGGGACGGGACATGTTTAAGGTGGGGAATTCTCTCGGGATTGGATCGTACGCGCTCTGGCTGAACAGACATCCTGTTCCCGTGTCTGTGGCCGACAGCATCACCTGCCAGATCCTCATGGACGGTCCGCTCGTTGCAGAGGTGGGTGTTTCATACCACGGCTGGAAGACGGGTGACGGCCGTCGAGATCTCACCGCACGCCTGTCGATCTCCGCGGGGAGCCGGCTGACAGATGTCAGGCNNCCGCCGCGGAATTTGTCACCGGTCTCGCGAAACATCCGGATTGCCGTGTCCTGAGAGAGCCGGTTGGAATGAATCGGTCCTGGGGCTACCTCGGGTATTTTGGCGCACAGACGCTCACCGGGGATAGCCTTGGGACGGCGCTCTTCTTCCGGCGTTCTGACTTGGTGGAAATTACCGAGGACAGTCTCAATCACCTCGTCGTTCTCCGGCCGAAAGGCAAATCCGTTTCGTATGCGTTTGGGGCAGCATGGCAGGAGGAACCGGACGGAATCAGAGATGGTCGAATGTTTCAACAGTATTGTGATCGTGTTGCGCGTGAGCTGAGTGCTCCGATCGTTGTCAGGATTCGCAACAACTGAAGAGGGAGGATGGGACGCTTCAGCGGGGGGGTGGTGCGCTGGGGGATGATTGGGTGCGGTTCTGTCACGGAAGTGAAAAGCGGGCCTGCCTTTTCAAAGGTGCGGGACTCGAGGCTGGTTGCGGTGACGAGCCAGACGGCGTCCAGAGCGAAGGACTACGCGGAGCGTCACGGTATCGCTCGATGGTTTGGCGATGCCGGGGAGCTTGTTTCGAGCCCGGACGTCGATATCGTATACATCGCCACGCCTCCCGATTCCCATGAAGAGTATACGCTGATGGCCGCAGCCGCCGGGAAACCGGTGTATGTGGAAAAGCCGATGGCCCGGCGCTATGAGGAAGCCGGACGGATGATCTCGGCTTGTCGGGAGGCGAACGTCCCGCTATTTGTCGCGTATTACCGGCGGCGGCTGCCGAAGTTCTTGAAGGTGAAAGAACTCCTCAGCACGGGCGCCATCGGGGATGTGCGGGCAGTGATAATCACCTTTCTCCAGTCTCCGCGACCCGAGGTGCTGGGGGCAAAGCAGCTTCCATGGCGCGTGCGGCCAGAGATATCGGGCGGCGGATATTTTGTCGATCTCGGATCGCATCAGCTGGATCTGATGGATTACTACTTCGGGCCGATCACAGACGTTCAAGGGTGGTCGACCAATCAGGGCGGCATGTATCCCGCGGAGGATCTTGTCACCGCGCAGTTTCGATTTGAGAACGGGATTTCAGGAGAGGGAATCTGGTGCTTTACTGCCGCTCAGGGGGCCGAATCCGACCGGACTGAAATCGTAGGGACCGGAGGGACGTTGACGTTTTCGTTCTTCGACCCCTCACCGATTCGTCTCGTCACGGCCGCCGGCCTGGCTGAATTTCCGGCCCCGTGGCCTGAGCATGTTCATCTCCCCCTTGTACAGACAATCGTCGATGAACTCCTTTGTCGTGGCGTCTGTCCAAGTACGGGTGAAACCGGTGCAAGAACGAGCCTGGTGATCGACAGGATTTTGGGGCATTGAGCGAAAAAACCCCTATTTCTCTCTGCTTCCGGGGTGATTTTTGACCTTTTACTTTATCCTTGACTTTATCGGTTGCGTTACTACCTTGAGTACTATCGGTTTCGGGGTTGCTCCGTCTTCAAGCATTTCAGGCCGAATGGGCGCTCTCGGTTTACGTTCCCGTCCGGACAATTTTTCTGAGAAATATTGCGGGCAGCCCCGGCACCATCGAAGCGCCAGAATCCTCCCGTATCAACATCATGACCGTCTATCCGGCCGGGACGCATCCGGCCGGAGGCGACGCACGCGTTCACAACTCGATGGGTAGACAATGACTATCACCCCTCCCTCTGACCGGCAATCACCTCCAGGCGGGATTTCAGCGCCGAGACCGGGAATGTACCGATGGACAATCGTTGCCTTGCTGTTCTTCGCCACGACCATCAACTATATCGACCGCCAGGTTCTGGGCATTCTTGCGCCGACGCTGGAGAAGGAAATCGGCTGGAGCGAAATCGAGTACGGATATATCGTTGTGGCATTCCAGGCCGCATATGCGATTGGACTCGTGCTCATCGGGCGAATGATGGATCTCCTGGGGACCAAGCGGGGGTACTCAATTGCCATGGTTGTCTGGAGTGTCGCCGCGATGGCCCATGCCGCAGCCCGCTCCGCATTCGGGTTCGGGGCGGCTCGCTTTGCGCTCGGTCTCGGGGAGTCGGGCAATTTCCCTGCGGCAATCAAAACCGTTGCCGAGTGGTTTCCCCGGAAGGAACGGGCGCTCGCGACGGGAATATTCAACGCCGGATCCAACGTCGGTGCAGTCGTTGCCCCGCTCGTCGTTCCCTGGCTCACCCTCACCTACGGCTGGTATGAAGCGTTTATTGTAACCGGCTCCATCGGCTTTATCTGGCTGGTGTTCTGGATCTGGCTCTATGAGATACCGTCGCGGCAGAAGAGACTTTCAAAAACAGAGTTCGATTACATCAACAGTGACCCTCCGGAGCGGACAGAGAAGGTCCCATGGCTCACACTGTTGACCTACCGGCAGACCTGGGCGTTTGCGCTTGGCAAATTCCTGACTGACCCGGTCTGGTGGTTCTATCTCTACTGGGTTCCCAAGTTTCTCAATAAGTCCTACGGCCTGACGCTTGAGACTCTCGGATTGCCGCTGGTTGTCATCTACGTGCTCGCCGACGTTGGCAGTATCGGCGGTGGATGGCTCTCCTCCGCGTTCATCAAGCGGGGATGGTCGGTGAACAAAGGGCGCAAGGCGGCAATGCTCATCTGTGCGATCCTGGTGACTCCGATCGTCTTTGCCGCCAATGCGGATTCGGTCTGGGAAGCCGTGCTCCTGCTCGGTCTCGCAACGGCGGCCCATCAGGGCTGGTCAGCAAACCTCTTCACGACCACGTCTGATATGTTTCCCCGGAAGGCGATCGGGACGGTCGTAGGCATCGGAGGGATGGCGGGAGCGATTGGCGGTATGCTGATCGCCACGGCCGCCGGGTTCATTCTCGAATTTACAGGCAGCTACGTATCGCTCTTCATTGTGGCCGGGTCTGCATATCTGATTGCACTGGTCGTCATCCAGCTGCTGGTTCCCAGCCTCGACGAAGTTGTCCTGCAGGATTCTTGACGGAGGCATCACAGTGAGCCACCGCGAC
>DKBG01000160.1 GCA_002451155.1 Ignavibacteria bacterium UBA6906 | reverse complement strand
TGCCAGGTTCGTCTCTCGCGAGAGACGAACCTGGCACCCTCTTCTACCGCATAGGTCGTCACCGACGCCGGCGGCTTCATTCTTCTGCCCCCCTGGCTGGCGCTTCATCCAGAAGCCGAGGGCCTTCGCCCGGAACGAAAAGGATTCTCCTCACCGCCTGCGAAGGCGGAATCGAGACGGACGCATCATTGAACGAGACAACCCCTGCGGCGGCGTGCGAAACCCGCGACGGCGCAACTGCAACCAGAATCCCCCCGGAGTGTCTGGTCATTGTCACCCACGTTCCAGCCGGTGCCCGGACCGGCCGCAGAGATTCCTCTCCTGCGAGGCGATCAAAGATCTCCTGGTCTTTGAGGGCCATATCGGTCCTTCCCGGCCTGAGTCTCACCCCCTCCGCGGTGATCGCCGGAGCACCATACATATAGAGGACCCGGTCTTTCTCCTCGCGAAGCGTGGCATATAACGCACCTCCTACGACAGACGGAAACGGATAGATGATGATGTGGTACCCGCGTCCCCCGAGCGTGAATTTTCCCTGGCGCCACCTGCCCTCCGCAGCCCGTGTCGACCCGATCAGGTCAACGTGGTAGTGATTGTCCAGGAGCGCGAGGATCAGCCTGAAAATCGAGGCAGCCGCATCGTTCGCCCTCGCATCCCCCAGCGCATACATCGTCTCCACGGGAAAGATCACAAGGAGATTCGCCTCGGGAAGTCTGTTCTCTGCCAGATCAAGCTGGCCCTTCAACATTGTGTTCCATCGACTAAAGCCCTTCCAGGTCGAATGGTGAGGGTAGCCCGGGAGAGGAGGTGAGCCGAGAAACGTCCGTTCCTGCCCGATGGTGCCCGCCGGACCGTACGCGTGTGCCAGCCATCGCGTTCCGAAGAGCCCCATGATCCTGGCGCAATGCTCGAGTGCCGCCCACTGGGATCCAGTTCCCGCGTCGTCTCCAACCGTCCAGAGATTGTTGTAGGCGAAGAGCCCCGGACTGAGCTTGCCCAGTGACGAGGCGAGGACGGAAAGAGCGGCAAGATTCGCATAGTAGGGAGAATCCGGGTCTGCAAGCGCCTGGACTCCTCCGAGATCCACAAACCCGCCGCTTTTGGTCCCGGCTGACTCCCACAGATCCAGGCTCCCGTGGGTCATATCACTCATGTCGGCAGATTCGAAGTGCCAGGTGTCGTGAATACCCACCAGTACGTCAGGGCCCCAGAGCCGTCTGGAGGCGATATAGAATCTTCTCTCAGCTTCGCGAAGTGAGTCGCCGACAGATCTGTAGTATGCCACCCGCACAGGAATATGCGAACCATCCTCCGCGTCGAACGCCATCTTCCACAAATCTGCGCTCGGGTGCCCCCCCCGGATCGTGGCATACCGTTTTTTAATCGTACGCGAATAGGGCAATGATCCGTACACACAGGTGAACCCAGGTTCGTCCCAGGCGACCCCGTGAAGCCGGCTCCGGGCACGCTTCAGGCCTGCCAGCATCTGCTCGTAGCGCCGCAATTGAGTGAAGTCTGAAAAATCCACATGGTTCGTGCTGACGTGGAAGAACGCGAGGATCCGCCATTCCTCTCTGCCCGCAGGTCGCCAGCTTCCGAATGCCTCAACATACCGATCCCGCGCATTGTAAAACATGCGGGCATGGGAGGTAATATCCACAACATCCCTACGCGCGAGCGCGCCATCGCCTGGCCGGACGGCGAAGACTCTTTCCAGGCCAATCGGCGTGAACTCGACAGCCACTTCCGTCAGCGTGTGCACATGCCGCGGGGGGAGATCACAGCGGACAGAGAACTTCCCCTCTTCGAGAGGGACCGTGTTAGGGACAACACTGGCGCGCGAGGAATTCCCGAAGAGGAGCAGCTCGAGGCCGATCCGACCGCGCCGGAGTTCGTGAGAGACGAGCCTGGGATCGGGCACGACCCAGCATTGCACTCCGTTCATGCTGCAGATTTTTTCGATATGAGCAAGGGCGCGACGCGCCTCCGGATCGGCCCATGAATACCGGCTGCAACGGACGAAGGCCATGACGCCGCCAAACCCAGCCTCGATGATATCCATGAACTGGGCGACCCGTACCGTTTCATTCTCGATCAGCTCATCCGTGATCGACCAGACCATCACGGAATGGGGAGGGACGAACGGGATTTGTGACCTCGGTCTCGTCATTGAAATACCTCGAGCTCAACGTTATCAAACCAGCTCGTCCCTGGACCTTCCTGGACCAGGAGGATATGAACCCGGTCGGGGGGCGGGGAAATTGGAGGAGTCGTGAGATCAAGCAGGGTCCAGCGGGTATCCCCCCGGACGGTGAGAGGGGACGCAAATCGTTCATACGTCGACGGATCGAACAGGTCCTCCGTGCCCTCCCTGTGCAGACGAAGGACAACCGTTGCAGTGCCCGCGAGGTTTTCGGTTCTCACCTGAGCCGACAGCCGGAATCTGGACCCGGCGGGGAATTCCTGCTGCCCGTACGCTGGTCCGATCGTGGTGGCCTTCCAGCTGGCTTTCCCTGACGAGCGGCTTTCAATCCTTGCCGAATGACTGTCGTCAAACCCGATCCGGTCGTCGATCACGCAGTGCGCATCAACATTCGCGTCGATCTCCGTTTCCCATGGCCATGCATCCGCGATCCGTTCCTGAAGGTCGACGGGGAATGTCGAGAATCTGTTGAGCCCGGGGAGATATATCGGGACCGACTCGGTCTCGGGGGATTTTCCTCCAGCCGCACTTCGCGCGATCGCCTCTCCCTCTTCCCGGCTCATGGCACGAAGCGAATACGCCGCCTCAAACAGAGATCCCACCGGCAGGATGACCGGCTCACGGTTCGAGCACACTCGATATCCGAAATGCGCGTCCCACATGTAGGCACACACTCCGGCGAGAACGGGGGATCCTGATTCCAGCGTCAGGCAGGGATTCTCGTCTTCGAGCAACCAGAGAAATCTCTTTCTGGGATGGAGGGGAATGTTATGCTTGTCGGCTGATTCAAGATGAGTATGGGGAATGCGGAGGATGCCAAGCGGTCCCTCGACAAAGCAGCCCTGGTACAATTTCCTGTCTCCTCCTCCGGGCACAAAGGTACCGTCAGGCCAGAGGTTTGCGAATTCCACCTCCCCATGTTCCATGTTGGGAGTCACTGTCCATCCGCTTTCGGATGTCACTTCAAGGCGTGCGTCAACATGGTAGCAGAACCGGACAGGGTCTTCCTCCGCCGATACGGAAAGTGTCATGGAACTCACGCAGGCCCCGGATGCTGTTCTCCCTGTACAGGAGATAACGATCCGTTCAGGTCCCGATTCCCTGACCGTCGCACGCGCATCGGAGCCGGCGTTTCTTTCAGGGTCCTGGTGGTTCGCATACTGCATCCAGAAGAGTGGGAGCGGCACAGTTGGGCCGATACAGCACCGGCCGCCAGGTCGGAACCGTCCGCAGACCAGCCGGAGATCGCGGATCAACCCCACGATGTCCGGACCATACCGTATCACGACATCTGCGGGACCAGTCTGTTCGCAGGTGAACCGGTCACTCAAGGCGCATGATCTCCTTCCGGATTTCCCGGAGGAACCCTTCATTCAGGTCTGTTCGTTGTTCAACCCGCAGGAGTTCCTTTTTCGCGGCCGCGTTTATCGCCGGCACCTCCGCGGGAAGATCTGCTGGTCTCATCTCGCGCGACCATACTCTGTCCAGCATCGGCTGGAGCCGTTCAAGAATTGTCGCGGAGGTCCAGCTCGAAAAGCGTACGAAGAACCTTGGATCGCCCGCGTTGTACCTGATGCTCCATTCCCAGACCTCACGGAAGCCGCTTCCGGTGAGTGAGGGATATCGTCGTTCGCATCCGCCCACGAAGTCAACATCCCGGAGGACCGGGTTCGGCTGGTACACCGCCGCGCCCGCAATGATCCATTTCAACGTCCTCCACGCCGCGTCGGGATGTCCGGACTGCGAACTGATGGATAGCCCCCCGCTCCCGGACCGAAAATACCGGACGGGCTTGCCGGGAAATTTCGGGATCGGAGCTATCCCCCATCGCACCGTAAGAGTCTCAAACAGCGTCTGATGCGGGACTGCTTCCACGAGCATCGCAACCTTCCCGGTCTGGAGCAGCTGCACCGGCTGCATCCCCATCGCCTGTATCCTCCGGAGATCGGGCATCAATCCGTCAGTCATCAGGGAGACATACTCACGATATGCCTCAATCGACTCGCGTGGGAGATGGAGAAGCAGTTCGTTCCCGAGCGGGCGGTCGGAGTTCATCTGCTCGATCAATTCCACGAAGTGGCTTCCGATAAATATACCGTACGTATCGATCGTCCCATCGCGGTTGATGTCCCGGGTCAGACGCCGGGCCACTGTTCGCATCTCCTGCCAGGTCCACGAACTGTCAGGGTAGGACAGGCCTGCTGCATCAAAGAGATCACGGTTGTAATAGACTCCAGCTGTAAACACCCAGTTCCCAATACTGTACAACCCGCTATCTGCAGCCATTCCTCCTTCCAGTACGTCCGGACTGATCCGGTGCAGGAACGGATCACCGAGGGCCACCCCGCGCAAGTCCAGGATCCGGTTTTCGGCGGCAAGCCGATCCCGTACGACGGTGTTTGTGTAGAAGATGTCCGGAGCCTGCCCTGCAGCCATCATCGCATACAGTTTCTCCTGGCCGGTGAAGGGCTGCAGCGTGACATGGACTCCGGTTGTATCCGTGAAGGATGGCAACTCCGCCTGGAGCTGAAGAATATCCGTGGCGTTGGCGGCACAGTTGTAGGTAACTTCAATTTCCGAGACACGGTTTTCCGAGCATCCCACGACGATCCATAGCAGGAGAACCGTGCTGAGCGCGGGTCGCAGTCCGGGGGTGTTCAACGCAGGCCTCCCGTGGCGATCCCTTTCACCAGATGTCTCTGGGCGATGAAGAAGAGGATCACGTTAGGAATCATGACGAGCATGGCGGCGGCCATCAACAGATGCCATTGCGTGACTCCGCTCCCGACGATTTGTGTCTTCAGCATGCTCAGACCGAGGGTTAATGTGGCATTCTGGGTGGAATTGATATAAATGAGGGGCCCGAAAAAGTCGTTCCACGTTCCGATAAACGTGAAGAGGCCCACTGTGATCAACGCCGGCCGGGCCTGGGGAAGAATGATGCTCCAGTAAATACGGAGCCGCCCGGCGCCGTCCAGGAGGGCGGCCTCATCATATTCGCGGGGGATCGTCATGAAGAACTGACGCAAGAGGAATATGTAGAAGGGGCTCCCGAAGAATGCCGGCACAATCAGCGGGAGAAACGTGTCGATCCACCCGAGCCGGGCGAAGAAAACATAGAGCGGAATCATCGTCACCTGCCCGGGGAGCATCATCGTCGAAAGGCAGACAGCAAAGAAGAGATCCCGGCCGCGAAACCGGATCCGGGAAAAGCCGTATGCGACAAGGCTGCTTGACAGAAGGGTACCGATGAGAACGGCGAGGGTGATCACGACTGTATTCAACAGGTACCGGGCGAACGGAACAAGCCTGAACACTTCAGCATAGTTTTCCCACTGCGGCGACGGGGGAACCCACCTGAACGGCACCGCATAGACACCCTGCGCGTCCTGCAGGGACATCGAAAGCATCCAGACGAAGGGGAGCATGAACGCCCCGCTCACGACCATGAGCAGAACATACGCCGCACCTGATCGGAGCAGGGTACGGAAGTCCGGGTGCCGGGGTGGACGTGCAGCCATCTCAGCCGCCTTCCGATTCATAGTACACCCATCGCCGGCTCAGGCGTGTCTGCATCAAGGTGAAGATGAGTATGATGAAGAAGAGAATCCACGCCAGAGCCGCGGCGTACCCCATCCTGAATTCCTGGAACGCTTTCTTGTACAGATAGAGAACGAGGAACAACGTGGCGTTGTTTGGCCCGCCCTCGCTGCCAGGCGTGGCAGCGCCGGTCATCACGTACGCCTGAGCAAAGACCTGAAAGCTGCCAATGATTCCGATGACAGTACTGAAGAAGAGGGCCGGCGAGATCATGGGTATCGTAATGTGGAAGAACTTCCGCGCCGCTCCCGCCCCGTCGAGCGAGGCCGCTTCATACAACTCAGGCGGAATGCCCTGAAGCGCCGCCAGGAAGATTATGGTACTGCCTCCCACTCCCCACAATGACATGATCACAAGAGCGGGCTTGGCCCACCGTTCGCTCTGCAGCCAGAGAATTCCATCCACGCCGAACACCCGGAGCGCGCTGTTCAGCAAACCGAACTCCGGATTGAATATCCACAACCAGAGGACCGACACCGCCACAATATTGGCAATCGAAGGAAGGTAGACGATCGTTCGGAAAGCACCGACCCCCCGAAGAGGTTGATTCAGCAACAGTGCCAGCGCGAGGGAGACTGCCAGCCCGAGAGGAACCGTAAAGATGACGTAATACGTGGTGTTCCAGAGACTTGTGAAGAAGAGCGGGTCCTCTTCAAAAATACGCGAGTAGTTCTCGAAGCCGACCCAATGAGGATCCGAGAGGAGCGACCAGGAATTCAGACTAATGAAGAGCGAGACGAGGATTGGACCGGCGGTGAAGGCGAGAAACCCTATGAGCCACGGGGCGATAAAGCCATAGCCGGTAAGATTGTGGCCGCTTCTGCCAAAAACTCTTCTCATGCCTGTTCCCGGTCCGTTCCAAAAAGGCTTACGGGTACGAACGGGCCAGACCGACGCCCACCCGCTGAGACCTCGAAGTGCTCCAGGAATTCCTCCTGGCCGTCCCATCGTCGGCTGACAACCGATTCTCTGTACGGATCACATTGAAACTCCATCGTGTGTCCTCCACTCTCGCAGACAACCTTCCGCGTGACCGTTCCGACTCCTTCTTCCTTGACGACAACTGCGGCCGCATGGGCGAGAAAATCTTCCCATCCTCCAAAATCGCTCTTCGACCAGACTTCTATGAAAAACCCTGATTTCCACCCATTTATCTCCTCCCTGGTGAGATCCAGCGGGGGGCCCTCATAACTTATCAGCGAGAGCAGAAGGAAATCAGGAACAACCCGGAGAGAGAGAGGCTCGTCAGATCCCTGTGGAACGAGGGGAACAGGCTTCATGAGAATGTAGGTGTCAAAATCCTGGAAGCAGAGAACGGATCCTGCTCTGGCGCGCTGAGGAAACCCCGTGATCTCAGCCCCGTCAATCGCCACACGATCGAACGGGGCCTGAAATCCGAATATGATCTGAACCTCAAAGCGTGTGAAGCCGAGGTGTCCCGCCCGTTTGGGATTGTAGAGGACAATACACCTGTTTTCGTGCTGGTAGATGAAACTCCGCCCCTCCTCATAGAGGTAGCTCGAGTCAATCTCAAGTCCTGCCACGTGAGAGAAATTATGGCGGCCCGGGAGGGCGCCGTTGAAGACCCCTCTGACAAACATTGACCGAAAATCCGCAAGCGATCCGACCTTTTCTGCCCGGCGAATTCGAAGATTGACCGAATCGGAATGGCCCCCGTTCACGTAGGGGCGGGCAGCGGAACCGAGCGCGTATTCGGACGTCATGTGCGTTGTTAGATCCGTCCAGCCTCCCGGATATACTTCCTCGTCGAACGCGAACGCATCGGGCTGAGGCAGTGCTGAACCCGTGTTCCGTCCGCGCCTGCTGTTCTCCTGGTAACT
>DKBG01000053.1 GCA_002451155.1 Ignavibacteria bacterium UBA6906 | reverse complement strand
ACGGCGCTGTCGGTGGCGGGGGGATTCATCACCGACCTGAAGATCGGATACTGGATCGGTTCAACGCCGAAGAAGCAGGAATCCTGGAAGTTCCTGGGAGTAATGCTCTCTGCGGCCACCGTCGGCGGTGTTATTCTCATCCTGAATGAGACGTTCGGATTCAAAGGTCCGAATGCGCTGGTCGCTCCCCAGGCAAACGCGATGGCAGCGGTTATTCAACCGCTCATGTCGAACGCTCCAACGCCCTGGACCCTCTACGCCGTCGGCGCAATCATCGCGGTTCTGCTTACAATGGTCAAAATCCCCCCGCTCGCGTTCGCCCTGGGCATGTATATACCCCAGGAATTGAATGTTCCTCTGCTCTTCGGCGGGTTCATCGCGNNGCCAGATCTCAACGAGGCACCCTTATCGCCTCCGGCCTGATCGCAGGCGGATCTCTGTTCGGCGTCCTGAATGCATTTATGAGATTCGGGATCAATCAGTTCGAGTTGAACGTCGATCCTTTCCAGGCATCCTGGGCTGAATCGACGGGCGGGCAGATAACCGGCCTGATCGCATTCCTTCTTCTCTTCACCTACGCCTTCTGGGATTCCATGCGGGCCAAAAAGGAGGATTGACGCAGACCGCCAGACCTGAGCTCACACACCGCCGCGGCGCATCCGTCAGTGACGGATGCGCCGCGGGCTTACAGGGAGAGACCAATGCCAGTCAAACAATACACCGCCGAGGTTCACACAAACGGGTTCTGCGATGTCCACGACCTCAGCGACATGATCACCTCATCGGTCGCATCCTCAGGGATCTCGGACGGACTTGTGACCGTGTTNNTATCCCGGGATCGACCGCCGGTGTCACGACGATCGAATTCGAGCCCGGTGTTATCGAAGATCTGAAACGTGCCGTCGAACGCCTCGCCCCCGCATCCATGCACTACGACCACGACGCGCATTGGGGTGACGGGAACGGGTTTTCTCATATCAGGGCTTCGCTCCTCGGCCCTTCTCTGACAATTCCTCTCTCCTCCGGCTCACCTCTGTCGGGAACATGGCAGCAGGTCGTGCTCGTCGACTTCGACAACCGGCCGCGTCACCGAAAGGTTATTGTCCAGATCATGGGTGAATGAGGGCGCGGGGTGGATCAGGAGGGTAAAGCGCCTGATGAAACGCACAGGCAGCCGGAATTCCAGCCCGCAAGCGCCGACATCCGATCTCACTCGGGGACGGCTCTCGTCATCCCCATCAAATCGCTCTTGTCAGACGGATGATCAGATCTGCATGTCGCGGGTAGAGAGCGAGCAACGCTTCCCGCTTCCCGATCTCAAAGTCACGGAAGTCAAATCCTGGTACCACCGCGCACGTAACCAGCGCGAACGCCCCCCCGGTGTCGAGCGACGCACCAAACCAGCAGCCGCGCTCGACAACGACAGTAAGACCCTGGCCGGCATCGGGATTTAGTCCGAGCACACGCTCGGACCGTCTCCCCTCCGAATCGATCATGTGCAGAGAGAGTGGATCCCCCTCGATGAACGTCCAGGCCTCAGCCGACGTCAGCCGATGAAGGAGTGAGACCTCAGGCGCGGCGAGCAGGTAGAGGATTTGCGTCATCAGATTTCGCTCACCGACCCGCGGCGGGGAAAGAAGTTGACCCGGGAGAAGATCGGACGACCGGTACACCTCGCGAAAAAATCCACCCTCCGGATGAGCCTGGAGGGTATGCTGTCGTTTCCAGTACTCCGCATTGCGCATAATGGATGTCCAAGAGTCAGGGATAGACAGTAATATAGGAGATCCGGGGAGAGACAGCAACGTTGACATTTGCCCCCCCGGCAGCGTACATTCAGGTTCACGCTCCCCGGGAGAGTATCTGTGAAACGCCCATCATCGTGCATCATCGTCGGCGCCGGCCTCAGTGGATTGCTCGCCGCACGCACACTGCAGGCGAATTCCGTCAAAATCACCATCCTCGAGAAGAGCCGGGGAGTGGGCGGCCGAATGGCGACGCGGCGGATCGGGAATTCGATTGCTGACCATGGTGCGCAGTTCCTGACAGCCAGCACGGAGGAGTTCGCTTCCCTTCTGCGCGCGTGGGCCGCTGCAGGTCTGATTGTCCCCTGGTTTGAGAGCTCTTCGGGTGCGGAGAGCGAATCTCCCGGAGCACATCGGGTACGGTACCGATCAGTCCCCTCCATGACTGCCATCCCGAAGGAACTTGCACGCGGGCTTGACGTCAAGCCAGGTCAGCGAGTCCTCCGCGCTATGGTAACATCCGGCCGCTGGGACTGTGTCACCGATCAGGGACTGACGTTCAGCGCCGAAAGCCTTCTCCTGACGTCACCGGTCCCACAGAGTCTGGCTCTGTTCGAATCAGGACGGTATCCCTTTCCGTCAGACCACCTGACGACGCTTCGTGCGATCCGCTATGACCCGTGCATCGCCCTGTTGTGCGTTCTCGACGGCCCCAGCACCATCCCTCCGCCAGGCGGTATTCAGATGCCGGATGGGCCGGTTCGCTGGATCGCAGACAACCAGATGAAGGGCATTTCCCCCACGGCTGCGCTGACAGTGCATATGACGCCTGACTTCAGCCAGCTGATGTTCGAGGCCCCCGATGACCAGATCATTTCAGCTGTACGCTCTGACATAGAACACTGGTGCGGGTCAACAATCATCGAAACGCAGATCCACCGGTGGAGGTATGCGGAGCCACGCTCCGTCGCTCCATCAAGGGCACTTCTCGCGCGGGCAGAGCCGCCACTGCTCTTTGCCGGTGACGCATTCGGCGGACCCCGCATCGAGGGAGCAGCCCTCTCGGGACTCGACGCCGCGGCACTTCTTCTCAAGGACTAATACCATGGAACGATCAATGACCCGTCACACAATCTGCCGCCTCCTCCCCTTTCTCCTGGTCCTCCCGATGACAGCACAGAGCCAGCCCGGAAACCTGGAGAAGATTATCTATGTTTCGCCATCAGGGAATGACGGGTGGTCAGGAACTCTCACCGCTCCCGATCCCGAAAAGGGGGACGGCCCCCTCCTGACTCCCGCGCGGGCGCAGGCCATTGTCAGGGAGATGCTCTCCCGTACTCCCGGCATGCGTGGATCTGTGTCCGTGATGTTCAGAGCCGGAGTCTACCCTCTCACCAGAGGATTGAAGTTCACCCGGAACGAGAGCGGCAACGACAGTCTCACCATCACCTGGCGTGCTTATGGGTCCGAGCGGGCAGTGTTCACCGGCGGGCGCTCCCCCGGGGTCTTCTCGCCGATCCGCGATTCCTCCGTCGCATCCCGCATCCGACCGGCCATCCGCGACTCGATCTTTGTCGTCGATCTGAATACATCCGCCCTCACTGATTTCGGTGAAATCCCCCAGCGGGGCAGCCCCGGAATGGAACTGTTCTTCAAGGGCGAGCGAATGGCCCTCGCCCGGTGGCCCAACGCCGGCTGGTTAACGATCGCCGACGTGCCCCAGTCCGGGGATTCCATGTTCCACGCAGGTCTGGAGAGAGAGAAAAGGTTCGATGGCGTCCCGGCAGGACGGCACTACGGGAAACTCCGGTATGACGGAGAACGGCCCACTGGCTGGTCGAAGGACAACGCGGTCTATCTGCACGGGTACTGGACGTTTGACTGGAGTGACAGCTACCAGGCGGTCAGCGCAATAGACACAGCATTGCATGAGATCATACTCGCTCCGCCGTACCACGGTTACGGGTACACAAAGAACCAGCGGTACTACTTCCTCAATATCCTCGAGGAACTTGACAGGCCCGGAGAGTGGATACTCGACAGGCGGGCCGGAAAACTGTACTTCTGGCCTCCCGCACGGTTTCAGCCGCAGGATGTGGTCGTCTCTGTCCTCCCGGAACCTTTCATCACGCTTGAGGAATGTGACCATGTCGCATTCCAGGGCATTACGTTCGAATTCGGTCGCACCACCGGCGCAATCATCCGGGGGGGCCGGGCCGATCTCTTCGCAGGATGCACATTCCGAAACCTCGGAGGAGACGCGGTCCTGATCGATGGGGGTATTCTGCACGGCGTTCAAAGCTGCGACATATCGGAGATGTCCCTCGGAGGGATCACTCTGCGAGGCGGCGACCGCGTGACCCTGGCGCCGGCGGGACACTACGCCTCAAACAACCATATTCACCACTTCGGCCGGTGGATGCGGACCGGCTGCTACGCGCTTATTGTGGACGGCGTCGGAAGCCGGCTGGACCATAATCTTATCCATGACGCCCCCTTTGAGGCGATCTACCTTCGAGGGAACGATCATACTCTCGAGTATAATGAAATACATCATGTGACACAGGAGACCGGAGATGCCGGAGCATTCCACACGGGCCGAAACTGGACCTGGCAGGGGAACGTGATCCGTTTCAACTACCTCCACGATCTCAAAGGTCCGGGCCTGCATGGGGTGATGGGAGTTTACCTCGACGACTGGGCCTCCGGTTTTCACGTGTACGGAAACCTCTTCTATCGGGCGGGGCGCGCCACACTGATAGGCGGCGGGCGGAACAACCTGGTTGAGAACAATATCTACATCGAGTGCGAGCCCTCGGTGCATGTGGACGCGCGCGGCCTCGGCTGGGCCGGCTATTACTTCGACGGAAGTCGGACAGAACTCTTCGACCAGATGGCGGAAGTCCATTTCGATCGTCCGCCCTACAGCACCCGTTATCCCGGACTGCTTCGCATGTACGACGGGGAAACGGCTGTCCCGAAGTACAACCGCATTGTCAGAAATATTTCCTGGGGGGGGCGATGGCTGGACATCTATGATTTCCTGGCGTTCGACTTCTCCGTGGTTGATCTCAGCAACAATCTGATCGCCGATCCGGATCTCGTCCGCAGGCGGAAGGCGGGCGAAACAGGATGGGATCCGTACTACCTGAACATCGACATGAATGAAGGATACGAAGTCCTGAAACGGGCCGATAAGGATTCCGCCGGCGTTCTTGCCCGCAACACGATTCTCGCTCGCGCTCCCGGCTCGTTCGATCCCGCCACACGAACCCTCACGCTGAGCGATACTTCCGCCGTCTCATCGATCGGCTTTGAGCCGCTCCCCCTGAAATCGATGGGACTCATGATGGACCGGTTCAGACAGCCCGCGCGGTAGGCCGCGACCCTCGCTCCTGCTTGCGTGTGGAACGCCACCCACGTGTGTGTCACCGATGAATACGCCCCGGTGACGCACACACTGTTTTTGGTCCAATTTAGCCATCCCCGCGGCATATCCATCGTGACATTCTACAATCTAGTGACCGACAACACTTCCCTAGGTGAATGGCCCGCCGTATATTCCAGAGCACCCTCGATATGCGCACCAAAAAGGCGATCCATATCTCACCCGCAAGAGTGAAGACCGCACACAGGTTCATTGTCCGCCTGTGTCTGGCCTGTCTTTGCTGTACCGTGACGCAATCGCTCAAGAGCCACGGCACGGACGCAGGGAAGCAACCCGGCAGCGCCCGGTCAGCCGCCTCGTACACGGCACGATCGAAAGTTGATCAATCCGGTCTCCACCGCGCACTCTACAACGTGAGGTCTGCTCCGTATGCGGGTACTCCCGAACAGGCGGCGCGCTCCTTCCTCAACGAAAATCGAGGGCTGCTTCGTATTCAGTCAACCGACGCAGAATTGCTCGCCGATCGCGTAGACGCTGTCCCCGGGGGAACCCACGTGCGGTTCATCCAGACTGTTGGTCAAATCCCTGTCTACCGTGGAGATGTCGTCGTGAGCCTCGACGCCGAGAACCGCGTCGGAATGGTTGTGAACAACAGCCATCCGGGTCTGACATTGCCGGCCACCCTTCCTGCCTTTGATGCCGGACGGGCAATTGATCAAACGCGTGGCCGGCTGCAGGCGGCCGGTCGGCCGGTTGGCAGACCACCGGCAGCCGAGCTGATGGCGTTCAGGGATGATGATGGCACCGCTCATCTCGTGTATCGCGTGACAATGGTTCTCGAGGACCCCGCAGGAGACTGGGAAGTCTTGGTGGACGCCCTTACCGGAGAAGAGCTGAAACGAGAGGACCGGTTTGTCAACCAGACAGACGGCCGCGCGTCCGTCTCCGGAAGCGGCTACGTCTACCTGGGGACTCCGCTCGGGAAGTCGCGTCAGTTCTACGGAATGCCCGGGTTTGTCGACGCCGACGATGCCGATTCGGATTCGCTGACGGCATACCGAACACTCGTCCGGCTCGATTCAATCATGGTCGATCAGGGAGGGTTCTCCCTGACCGGCCCCTGGGTTACGATTACCGACATCGAATCACCAAGCGACCCGCCCTCGTACAGCGAAGCCACCGCCGACGGCTTCCGCTATACCAGAAGCCAGCCGGGCTTCGAGGCGGTGATGGCCTATTACCATGCGTCAATCGCATACGCCCGTCTCAGGCAGCTGGGTTTCTCCTCTCCCACACTCACCCGGCTGATGATCGATCCGCACGGGTATCAGGGAAGAGACAATTCACACTACAGCCCCTCCGGGAACTGGATTTCCTTCGGCACAGGCGGCGTCGACGATGCCGAAGACGCTGAGGTCATATGGCACGAGTACGGCCATGCGATCCATTACAATATCGATCCGATGTGGGGAGGCGGCGAATGCGGCTCGCTCGGCGAGGGATTGGGAGACTACTGGGCAGCGTCCTATTCACGGTCGCTCAGAGAATGGGAACCCGATGACGCTCAATACAACTGGCTTTTCGTCTGGGACGGACACAATCCGTTCTGGAGCGGGAGAATCACGAACGACTCTCGAAGCTATCCTTTTGGAGACCTGTCGGTCCACGCGGCCGGACAGATCTGGGCTGCAACGCTCCTGGGAATCCGGGGAGACCTCGGCCGAGATGTGACCGATCGACTGGTCATCAAGAGCCTTTTCTATCTCGGAAGCGATGTTACCGCGGTCGACCACGCGCAGGCACTTCTGCAGGCGGACAGGGATCTCTACGCCGGGGAACACATCCCGACACTTCTGTACTGGCTCAGCACGGTGAAGAACTTCCNNTGGACGACGCCGGCCAACGGGTTTCCAGTGCCGTGAGTTCGATCGCCAGCAGCCGCTGGTCGTCACACGACGTCCTCTCCGCCGTCCAACCGCCGGAAGGATTCGGATTCCACAGAGCAACGATGGGAGATCTCGACACAGCGGTTCTTCGGCGGTATGCCGCAGTCATCCTGCTCGGAGGGACGAACGAGAACCCGTTCGACCGTGATGACCTCAGGAGTGCTCTGGTCGACTATGTACAGCAGGGCGGAAAGATTCTGGTTGAAGGCGGACAGGCGGGATATGTCTACCGGAGAAATTCGGCCGCGGGGGAAAAAGACTGCCTCTTCCGGACAGAGGTGCTTGGCTCAGACCTCTACGTGAGCGACGCGCCAAGTTCCAGCCTGATCGTCCCGGGAGAGGTGCAGAAGACGCTTGAAGGCGG
>DKBG01000134.1 GCA_002451155.1 Ignavibacteria bacterium UBA6906 | reverse complement strand
CCGCCTCACTGACCGCCCCGCTGAACCTCTTCCAGTTGCGGCTTCAGGTGCCGGCTGTAACATTCGGGACAGACGCCGTGCGAGAAACTGGCTTCGGTCCTCTTCATGAGATACCCCTCTACGGACTGCCACGATGCCCCCCCCGTGTGAATTCGGTTGCACGAAGGACAGAGCGGTAGAAGCCCTTCCAGGACGCTGGCTTCGTTTTGAAGCGCGAGAATCCGCTCTGCCACCCGGAGTCTGATCTGCAGCTCGTCCGTACTGCAGGGTTTCGTGACAAAATCGTCCGCTCCGGAATCTATCCCCTGCACATACCCGTCTTTCCGCTCCATCGCGGTCAGGAGGATCACGTAGGTATATGCTTCCCTGGATAGCATCCGGATCTTTCGGCAAAGTCCCGGCCCGTCAAGCTCGGGCATGATCCAGTCCGTGATGACGATGGGAAAGGCAACCTGCTCGAGAAACGACCAGGCTTCCATGCCGTCTTTCGCTTCCGTCACCGTATGTCCGAGCTTGCGCAGCTGCGCTGCAAGCACTTTCCTGGAGATCAGGTCATCGTCAACAACGAGCACATTCATTGCCATCAGCTCCTCAGCTTGCCTTCGCGTTACATTCAGGGCAGAACGTGTGACTGAACGACGCGCTCGTCCGTCCCGATACGTACTCTTCCAGTCTCTGCCAGGATCCGTCCTCGTTGCGGATCCGCTTGCAGTACGCGCAGATCGGCAGGAGTCCCCTGAGTTCGCTCACCCTGTGCTGGAGTCCCAGGACGCGTCGGGCGACCGTGAGCCGCACGCGGAGGATTTCCAGGTCAAGGGGCTTCGTAATGAAATCGTCCGCTCCGGCGCTCATTCCTTCGGCGAATCGTTCTTTCCCGCTCAGGGCGGTGAGGAGGATGATGAACGTGTACTGGGTTCTCCCTTCGGCCCTGATCTTCCTGCAGAATTCCGGCCCGTCAAGGATCGGCATCATCCAGTCGGTGATGATGATACGCGGGCGTTCGCTGACATAGGTATACCAGGCATCGCGACCGTTTGTGGCCAGCAGCGCTTCGTACCCGAGTTTGCCGATAGACGTCGCAAGGAGGCGGCCGGAGGCCGGATCGTCCTCGGCGATCAGCACCTTCATCGTTTCAGAACTGGGACTGTCCATATCTCCCTGAATGTCTCTCGTACTCGAAGAAGTTCGTCCTCCAGCCGGTCCAGGAGAGGACCGACGCCTTCCCCGCTCCCCGCGTGGGCAAGCCGCTGGAGATGCTCGCTGATCTGTGCCACGCGACGGGCTCCAAGGTTGTTGCTGCTCCCCTTGAGCGCGTGAGCATGCCGGGTAAGGGCCGTGTTGTCGGATGAGGTGTAGGCCGCGCGCATGTGCGCCAGCCGGGTTGCCGCATCCTCGAAATACTGTTCGACCAATTGCGCGACCCAGACCTCATCCGGATCGTCCTGCAGCTCGTAGAGCTCCTCGAGCCTGGTCCTGTCGAGAATTGGAAGTTCCATAGGATTCTCCCTGCTTCGGGGGGCTGGCAACGCCCCGGTTCCATTGCGGTGCACCCACTGTGCGATCTTCTCCCCGAGGTCTTTCTGCGTCACCGGTTTCGGGACATAGTCGGTCATGCCCGCAGCTAGACACCGCTCCCGGTCGCCCTCGAGGGCATTGGCTGTCATGGCAATAATGACGGTCTTTCCAGCAGCTCCGTCGAGGGCGCGGATCTCCCGTGTCGCCTCGAAGCCGTCCATATCGGGCATGTTGCAGTCCATGAGCACGAGGTCGTATGGAATGCGTTTTACGGCCTCTACCGCTTCCACGCCGTTTGCGACCACGTCGGAGCGGTACCCGAGTTTCGCGAGCATCCTGAGGGCGACTTTTTGGTTCACCGAGTTATCTTCGGCCACAAGCACGCGGAGATTCTCGGGCGCGGCACCGCTCGCGGGGGCGGGTCGCTCAATGAGCTGACTGGTTTCGACAGCCTCGGCGAGAGTGCCCGGCAGGGTGATCGACACCAGGATGTCAAGGAGGGCCGACTGCTTCACCGGCTTCGTAAGGAAGGCCTCAATTCCATTCATTGCGGCTCGGCGAGCGCCATCTCTGCCCATTGATGTCAGCATGACGAGGCGTGTGGAAGCGATATTCCTGTCGCTTTTGATCGCCCGGGCGAGCTCGATACCGTCCATCCCCGGCATCTGCCCGTCGAGGATGGCGACGGTGTAGGGGTCTCCATCGGCCGCCGCGGCGCACAGATGAGCAAGAGCTTCGCCCGCGCTTTCGACCGCCTCGTTTCGAATTCCCCATGAGCTCGCCATATAGGTAAGGATGCGACGGTTTGTCTCGTTGTCATCGACAATGAGCAACCGCGAGGATGCGAAGACGCCCGGCTCCGGCTCGGCTTTCTCCTGGGCCGTCTGTTTGCGCAGCCAGACAGTGAACCAGAATTCACTTCCCTCTCCGGGAGCACTGTCAACGCCGATATCTCCGCCCATTAGCTCGACAAGCTGCTTGGAGATGGCGAGTCCCAGACCCGTCCCACCGTACTTCCGGGTCGTTGACCCGTCAGCCTGGGAGAATGATTTGAAGAGCCTCTTCATAGCCCCGGGGGAAACGCCGATCCCGGTATCTTTCACAACGAACCGGATCAGAATGTCCTCGGCATTTTCTTCAACTGAGTGGACCGTAACCGCGATTTCACCCTGGTCCGTAAACTTCACGGAGTTTCCGATCAGGTTGAGCAGGATCTGGCGCAACCGGCCCGGGTCACCGTAGAGACTGACAGGCATTGACGGAGCAACCGAACAGGCAAAGTCGAGGCCCTTTCGAAACGCCTGCGGGGCCAGCAGATCCACGACCTCCTCAACTGCCGTCCGAAGATTGAAATTCACGCACTCGAGCGAGAGTTTCCCCGCTTCCATCTTCGAGAAATCGAGGATGTCGTTGATAAGGCTGAGAAGCGCCTCGCCTGACGTCCGGATGATTTCCATGTACTCCCGCTGCTCCGCGGTGAGCGGCGTATCCAGGAGCAATCCAGTCATGCCGATCACGCCATTCATCGGTGTCCGGATCTCATGGCTCATGTTCGCGACGAATTCCGATTTGAAACGGAGCGCTTCCAGGGCCTCTTCCCGGGCGATGGCCAGCTCTTCCGCCTGCACCCTCAGCAAGCGTGCCTGCTCTTCCGCTTTCGCCTTCGCCTCGACGAGCCGCGCGGTCTGCTCTGCGATTTCCTCTTCAGCGCGCCGCCGCTCAGTGATATCCCGGATGATGGCGACCGCACGCATGCCCTCCCTCACCTTCATCAGGGAGAGGGACACCTCAACCGGAAATTCGCTTCCGTCCTTCCTCAATGCCGTCAACTCAAGGATGTGCCCGGGAGAGCTTGAGCCCCTGTCCCGTAGGGCAGCCAGCCCACGAGCAACAACCGAACCCCTCTCCCTGCCGGCAATCACCGACTGGATCGACATCCCTTCCGCTTCGTCACGCGAATATCCAAATATCGTTTCCGCCGCGGAGTTCCAGTAGGCAATCAACTTCTTCTCGTTGATGATCAGGATTGCATCCTGAGCTGAGGCGGCGACATTTCTGAATCGTTCCTCACTTTCACGTAACGCCGATGCCGTGGCCTCGCGTTTGAAGGCCGTCATCAGCCCGCCCACGGTCAGACTCAGATACCGGGCGATAATCTCCAGGAGATTGACTGCCTGGGAATCCACGGACTGGAAACCATGGCTGCAGAAGCGGAGGATGCCCACCCACCTTCCTTTGTGATACAGCGGGACATACACCAGTGACGCCCGCTCCCTGGTCCGAAGACCGGGCAGAACGCTCAACGCAAACTCCCCATGCGTGTCATCAACGACCATCGTCCCGCCGCGCTCGATGGCCAGCTTGCCGAACAGCTGCATCTCTTGAACGGACACGGGATCGTCCTCGGCCGTCCCCCCCAGCTCTTCATCTGCGGAGAATACCGTATCGTATCGGTCATAGTTCTCGTTGTAGACGCCGAGCCGGCCAGCGGAACCGCCAGGGTATCCCGCCTGACGCAGGACGTCAAATACGCTCCTCCCGATCTCTTCGTATGTCCCTGCGGACCGGAGGCGGTTCGAGATCTCGAGCAGGATCTGGACCTCCTGTTCGGCCCGCTTCCGCTCGGACACATCTTCCATCACCGCCACGTAGCGGACCGCATCACCCTTTGAATCTCGAATCGGCGTAATGGAGAGGGAATTCCAGTAGAGCCCTCCATTCTTCCTCTTGCTCAGGAACTCTCCACGCCACGAAGAGCCGGCGGCGAGCGTCGACTGGCAACTCTTGAACGCGTCGCCAGAATCTCCTTCTGAGTTGAGAAACGACAGGTTTTCGCCGATCACTTCTTTTTCGGAGAAGCCCGTTGTAAGAGAGAACCGGCGGTTAACATATTCGATCATCCCGTCTCGGTCCATGATCACAACGGAGTTCAGGCTCTGTTCGATCGCACTGGAGAGCGTACTGAGCTCCTCTTCGCTTTTCTTCCGCTCGATCGCCATCGCGACCTGAGAGGAGACAAACGAGAGCACGCGCTCTTCACGCTGACCGTATCTGACGCCCTCGGTATACGTCTGCACGGTCAGCACTCCGATCGTCTTTCCACCGGTCACCAGCGGAACCCCGAGCCAGTCGATCGAAGGCGCGCCTATCATCTCCGCTTCGCCGCGGGCCACCAGGTCGTCAAACACTTCCGGAGTTGCCAGGAGCGATTTCCCCGTGCGAAGGACATAGTCAGTGAGACCCTTCCCCGGCTTCTTCGGCCGGGGGACGTCGGGATCTTCCGAGTCAACGAAGTAAGGAAAGCTGAGGAGGCCGGACCTCTCGTCAAACAGCGCGATATAGAAATTCTCGGCGTTCATCAACTCGCCGATAATTACATGCACCGCCCGGAACAATTGCGACAGGGATGGCGATTTGAGACTGACTTCTGCGATCCGGTAGATCGCGTTTTCCACGCCCTGCTGCAGTTTCGACTCGGTGACGTCCATCGCGATCCCCGCGATCTGACACACGTCACCCGAGGCGTTTCGGGCAAACGGTGTGATACGGGTCCGCAACCACCGCCAATCCCCTTTGGCTTCCCGCACCCGGTACTCCACCTCCATCACATCAGCATCTCGTGAACCTGAGATCTCGTGGAGTGCCGTCGTCAGCAACGGCTTGTCATCCGGGTGGACAGCGCTCAGAAACCACCCGTCCCCCGCTTGCTCTTGTGTATATCCGAGGGTGGATGAAAGAGTGCGGTTGGAATAGAGACTGCGCAAGGTCGTGATGTCAAATACGAACATGATATCCGGGGACGCACCGGCGACGCTCTCGATCAAATGCTGGCTCTCCCGCAGGGCTGATTCCACCCTCTTCCGATCGGACACATCACGGAGGACAACCACCGCCCCGGCGACCGACCCCTCCGTCCCGCGGAGCGGGGCGACGGAACGGTCTACGGGCGTTCGGTGTCCATCCTGTGCGATGACGTAGAAGTGGTTGGCAGTCGAGACGGTTTTCCCTTCCTCGATCGCGTCGGCGACGAGCGTGTCCGCCGACGCACCATCAGTCTCCGACTGCAGGTTGCACACGACGCCAAACGGTTTCGATCGCGCGTCACCTAGTGTCCAGCCCGTGAGTGCTTCGGCAACAGCATTCATGAATGTGATGTTCCGTGCGGCGTCCACGGTAATCACGGCATCACCAATGCTTCTCAGTGTGGTGGAGAGGAGACGTTCGCTCTCCCGCAACCGACGGTCGGTAGAGTGCTTGTACAGGGCCATCTCGATGTTGGCCCGCAGCTCGCGCTCCTCAAAGGGTTTGAGAATATACCCGAATGCCTCGGTGATCTTTGCGCGCTGGAGAGTCCCTTCATCCGAGTGAGCGGTGAGAAACACGACGGGGATGTCGTAGAGCCGGCGAATTTCCTCGGCAGCGGCGATTCCGTCGATCTCACCCCGCAGGGTAATATCCATCAGCACGAGGTCAGGACGCAGAGTGCCCGTCGTCCGGATCGCGTCCTCGCCTGAGGCGAGCATGTCGCACACCTGATATCCGGCACCCTCAAGCAGAAATCGAAGGTCGCTTGCCACCACTCTCTCGTCCTCAACGACGAGGATGTTTGCTTTCGTTGTGCCCACGGCTCTCTCCGGCGCACGCTCCTAACGTTCGAGGTCAATTCTTCTTCTCAAATTCATCTAAACCTGTGCCAACACAGAGTGCCGAAACGGGCTTTATTTCATGCTGAAATGGGGTGTCAGACGGGTAAACTCTACAATGGAGGGTGGTTTTGCGGTATTTTTGCCCTATCAGCTGTTCACCATGGAATAACCATGCACGGTCAGCGCGAGGAATCGTTCAACGGGGAGAGGAGTGTGCCGATATGGGCGGCAAGAAGGGCCAATTCGGCCGGTTTTCCCAGGACGATGGGGATCTCCGCATTTCTTGCGCGCTCGCGGATGCTCTCATTCAGGAATCCTGAAATCAGGATTGTGGGAAGCGGACGACCGCCGTTCCGCAGCATCTCCGCCAGTTCTATACCGCTCATCAGGGGGAGATGGAGATCGGTGACAACTGCATCCACCCGGTTTTGCCCGGCCTGGACAAGAGCCTCCTCAGCAGATCCCGCCACAAGAGGTCTGTAGCCGAGTGAAGCCAGAAAGGTGACGAGTGAGCGCCTGAGAAGCTCATCATCCTCAACGACAAGGATGCATGCCCCTTTTCTCTGTTCCGGCAGGTTCATAAAATGGCAGCGAGATTGTGAATTCCGCGATGGAGGGTCGTCATTCGGGGGCAGTGTACACTCCCCCGAGGAACTGTACACCAAACGCCATGCCAGCGTCCGCTGTCACAACCATGCGCTCCCGATGGAAGTGTGCCGGAAAGAGAATCGGGAGTGGTGAATATCAGCCATCTGCTGGAGAGGCTCGCACACCCGGCACAGGCTCGCACACTGCATCAGACAGAGCGTGGCAAGGGAGGTGAGGCGAGGACGGCTGCGATAGTCCGGATAAGTTGGTCATGCGTGAACGGCTTTTGAAGGACCGCGAGACGATCGCGGGAAATGAGTGAGGTAACCATCTGGTCGGGCATGTACCCGGTACAAAAAAACGCTTTGATCCCGGGATTGACCTCCTTGAGTTCCCGGTAGCACTGCGCACCATCCATCCCCGGCATCACAAGGTCCAGGATTACAAGATCGATCTCACGATGCCGCCGGGTATAAATGGAACGGGCTTCAAACCCGTCACGCGCAGTCACCACGCGATAGCCCTCTTCGGAGAGCACTTCGCGGGCGAGCTCGAGCATCGCCTCCTCATCGTCTACGATCAGCACCAGTTCCTGAGTGCCGCGGGGGTGGCGGGGGGAGGGCGGTTTTTCCACACGTTCCGGCGGCGGGGGGAGAGCGGGAAGCAGAATTCGGAAGGTCGTTCCTTTTCCCGGCTCACTCTCAACAAGGATCGTCCCTCGATGGTTTCGGACAATCGTATAGACGACCGACAGACCGAGTCCGGTTCCCTGACCACGTCCCTTCGTCGTGAAGAACGGATCGAAGATTCTCTCTTTGATCTCGGGCAAGATCCCGCTCCCGTCATCAGACACCGTGAGTTCCACGCACTGCGACGTTTCGCCGCCAAACAGTTCCGGGCTCACGTCAGTTCCCACTAGTGTGTTGTGCGCCTGAATGATCAACGTTCCTGCTGCCGATCCATGTCTGGCAAGGAGTGCGTCACGGGAATTGAGACACAGGTTGAGAAGCACCTGATACAGCGCGCCCCGGTCCCCTCGAACGAAGTTGAGGGGATGCGACAGGCGACCCTCAATGGTAATGCTCTTCGGAAAGGTTTCCCGGCAAAGGGTTACGACTTCATCAATGANNTTGTTGAAATCATGGGCAATCCCGCTCGAGAGGGTACCAATGCTTTCCATCTTCTGGGACTGGTGGAGCTGGTCCTCAAGGCGCTTCCGACGGGTATCATCGAACATATACCCTTTGAACGATGCAAGCTGCCCTCTGTCGTCAAACCGCCCGATCACGTTCTCGACGACATGCACGCGGGTTCCATCCGGACGGACCAGCTCCTTTTCAAAGTAGCTCAACCTCCCGGTCACCCGCAGCTTCAGCAGAAAGTTCTGCTTCGACTCTTCTCCGGGATAGAGGGCAAAAACATTGGTCGCTTTCGCCATCTCAAGGGATGCAAACCCGAAGATTGCCAGGTACGCCGGATTGCACTCCAGCAGGGTTCCGTCCACCGCAGCAACGTAGTCGCCGGTGATATCCTCTTCGAAGAACTCCTTGTACCGCTCTTCACTTGCGCGGATTTGCTTTTCCGCCAATTTTCGAGTGCTCGAATCCCGGAAGATCACCACCGTCCCCAGCCCTTCTCCGGTTTCCGCCCGGATCTGCGAACAGGTGATATCGATCGGGATCCGCCGGCCGTCAGCAGCCAGCAGAACGCGCTCATCCGAGGTCCGCCGCTCCCCGGCTGTCAGAGGGGGATCTGTTCTGACCAGGTCCGTCAACCGATTCCCGACCACCCGGACGCCTTCCCTGCGGGTGAGCGCTTCAGCAACGGGGTTCGCAAACGTGACCACGCCGGCTGTATCAGCGGCCACCACGGCGTCACCAATGCTCCGGAGTGTCGTCTCGAGCCATCGTCGGCTCGCCTCCAACTCACCTTCCATCCGGTGCTTGGCAAGGGCCATTTCCACCGCGATCCGAAGATCTCTCGTCTCAAACGGTTTCAGCACATACCCGTACGCCTCCGCGGCCTGCGCTCTTCGTATCGTCGGTTCATCCGCATAGGCCGTCAGGAAGACAACGGGAACTCTGTGGAGGGCGCGTATGCGGTCAGCAGCGGTGATGCCGTCAATCCCCCCCCTGAGCCGGATGTCCATGAGCACGACGTTGACAGACCGGACGGCGAGAAGCTGCAGCGCCTCTTCCGCTGTTTGCAGGGCAGCCTCGCAGTGATATCCGAGTTCCCCCAGACGGATAGCGATGTCACGCGCGACGACAGGTTCATCCTCAACGACGAGAACGGTGATTTCGGCCATTCAACACTCCCGATCAGGAGGGAAACGTGATGGTAAACCGGGCGCCTGTCTTCCCTTCAACAGCGAGCGTTCCCCCGAGCTGCTCAGAGAGGATCTGAACGAGTTGCAGCCCGAGGGACCTGGTTGCCCGGAGATCCAGATGGGCAGGCAACCCAACGCCGTCGTCTTCGACGCGAAGCCGGATCGTATCTTCTGCCGGCCTGTCCAGAAATATCGACACCTCTCCTCCCGCTGCGCCAGGGTTGCCGAGGTGAGGGAACGCGTACTTCAGCGAATTGGTGACCAGTTCGTTCACGATCAAGCCACACGGGATGGCAGCGTCCACCCCGAAATGAATGCCATTCGTCTCCACGTTCAGTCGTATTCCCCGGGATTCCCCTCCATAGGAGCGGAACAGGATTACGGCCAGACTGTTCAGGTATTCCCCGCAGTCAATACTGGACAAATCCCCGGACTGATAAAGTTTTTCATGGACAAGCGACATCGACCGGATGCGGCTCTGACTTTCTTTGAAGAGGTCGCGTGTCTTTGCATCCTCGATCTGTGACGATTGGAGGCTCAACAGACTCGAGATAACCTGGAGATTATTCTTCACGCGATGGTGGACCTCTTTCAGAAGCACAGTCTTCTCTGTGAGCGCGGCCCTGATTTTCTCCTCCGAGCGCTTTCGCTCCGTCACATCCATCAGAACGCCGAGTGAGCCGACCAAGCGTCCATCGTCATCCACCACCGGCGTCCCACTGACCTGGACATAGATCTTCCGTCCGGCGCGAGTCTGCATCGCCAGTTCATAGGTGTCCGATACGCCTCTGGTGCGAAGGTGTTTCTTCTCTTCGAGCAGTGCCCGACCCTCGTCGTCGGCGACGAACGTCACCACGCCCCTCCCGACCATTTCGTGGGGCCCATATCCAAGGAGTTCACAGGTTCGTGGATTCACATATTGGATAACGTCGTTGTCATCCACCGCCATTAGCCCCTCTTTCATCATTGTGACGAGGGTGCGATACTTGAGCTCTGAGGCCCGGAGCGCCTCCTCTGCCCTTCTCCTCTCCGTCACGTCGGCCGCGAAGACCGCGACACGGGCAATGCGGCCATCGGTGGTTACAAGAGGGACAATATTGTTATCGAAGATGAGCCCACCACGTTCATCCTCAAACCGGACCGGCCTGCCGGAATCCAAAACCTCCTTCACTTTCTGGCGCCGCCATTCCGCCGTCGCCCGGTCAAAATAGCGATACACGCAGGTCCCCTGAAGCTTTTCGGGGGAGAGCCCGATCCTCGCCGCAGCAGTCTCATTGGCAGCCAGGATCCGTCCTTCAAGGTCGAGGAGGAGCGCGGAGTCCGTCCGGGCATCCAGCAGTGCCCGGATGGTCTCCTCCTTTTCTCGCAGTTCACTTTGCACAGGTTGCCTTTCTCATAGGTCAATCTTCATTTCTGCACCGGGACCTCGCGGCCGACGAGGACGGCGATAGTATCCCGGTCCTCCAGAACTCGCCAGGGGGGTCATTTTCCCCGCGAAGATCCGCGGGTAAAGAACTTGTTGAGGACGGAATAGAGCTCCTGATCCTCGAGCGGCTTCCCGAGATAGCCGACCGGCTCCAGATGATTCGCCCGGAAGATCGTCTCCTCGTCTCCGTACGCGCTGAGAAACAGGACAGGGATCCTGTATTTTTCCCGGATCTGCCGTGCGGCCTCAATTCCGTCGACCTGCCCCCGGAGATTGATGTCCATGACAACGAGGTTCGGCCTGAGCACACCGGCAATCCGGATCGCCTCGTCGCCAGAGCTGGCGATCTCCGGGACCTGAAATCCCAGCTTGTTGAGCCGTTGCTGGAGATCCTTTGCGACGATTCGTTCGTCTTCAACGACAAGAATTGTCCCGAGCTTTTTCATGACTGTGCCACCTCGATTCGCGTTCCATCCGGTTGTGTGAGCATATGGGTCAGATTCTGCTGAATGAAATTGTCCATCGCGTGCCGGGCCGTCCGTCGACCGACGAACCGTTTTCTGTTTGTGTCAGTGTCCCCGCTATCTGGTCGACCAGCATATTCACCAGCTTCAACCCGAGGGATTCGGAAGTCTGGTAATCAAGTGCCGAGGGCATTCCGGCACCGTCGTCGGCCACCACCAGCCGAATATTTCTCTCCCTCGCATGGAGTTGTACCGTCAAAAGCCCTCCCCCCGCTGTCGGGAACGCATACTTCAGAGCATTTGACACGAGCTCATTGAGGATAATGCCGCAGGGGATCGCCTTGTCCACCCCCAGCCCGATGTCTTCCACGTCGGTTTCAAGACTGACACCACGTGATGCGGCGCCATAAGAGCGGAGGAGCTGCGAGCAGAGTTCCTTGATGTAGCCTGCAAAATTCACTTCGGCGAGGTTGCCCGACTGGTACAACCGCTGGTGGATGATCGCCATTGAGCGGACCCTGTTCTGGCTCTCCTTGAGAACTCTCCTGATTTCATCGTCAACGACGTGCTCTGACTGGAGATTCAGCAGACTCGAGATGACCTGCAGATTGTTTTTTACCCTGTGATGAATCTCCTTCAGGAGCACCTCCTTCTCCCGGAGGGAATTTGTGATCTGCTCCTCAACCTGTTTCCGTTCGGTCACGTCGCGTGTACCGAACACTGCCCCAACGACCTCCCCCCGGCTGTCGAACAGGAGATTCCCGACCGACTCAAGCCAGAGATAATGTCCGTCTGCGTGGCGGTATCTGAATTCCAGGCGGCCGCCGGTTCGGTGCGCGATCGCCGCTGCAAACGCTTCCTGCGCCGACCTCAGGTCCTCCGGATGGATTCGCTGGAATATTGGCCGTCCAAGCGTCTCTTCCAGGGTATATCCCAGAACCTGTCGGTGTGAGGGACTCACATACTGGATACGCCCATCCGCGTCGGTCTGAGTAACGATGTCCCGCATGGTGTCTGTCAGCCGGCGGAGCCGCGCCTCGCTCTGACGCAGAGCTTCTTCCATGCGTTTCCGTTCGGTGATATCCCGGGCCACCCCCACCATGGCGACGGGCTCCCCCTCGTCGTTCCGGACCACGGAAGTCCAGATCTCGAGCGGAACGTCAGTCCCGTCTTTCCTCCGGTCGAGAACCTCCCCGTACCATCCACCGCGAAGGGTCGACGGGATGATCTGTTCACTCACTTCATTGGACATCGCCGGGGACCGGAGTTTTGACAGCGGCTCACCCACAAGCTCCTCTTCACTGTACCCGTAGGTCGCGAGCAGCGCGTCATTGACAAACAGAATTCTCTGATCGAGGTCAGTGATGGTAATGCAGTCTTTGGTGCTGGTAATAGTCTGCGCCAGGAGGCGGATCTGCCGCTCGACCTGTTTCCGTGAGGTGATATCCCGTCTGCTTCCCCAGATGCGGACGAGCGCGCCCTCTTCGACCATTCCCAGGAGGGTATTGAGGAAGTACCGTACCTCACCGTCCGGTGCGACCTCTCGCGATTCCGCGTCGGTGAGCCGGTAGCCGGACTCGACAAAGGTTCGAAATCCCTCGATGTTTTGCCTGTCACTCCGTGAGATGACAAGCCCGACAGGCGCCCCTACGACGGCTTCCGCCGAGGCCTCGCGAAGCATTACCAACATCGCCTCATTACACTCGGCGAGGTACCCGTATTCGAAGATCTGGTTGACCTGTTCCTCAACAGGCAGAGTCGTTAGGATCGGCTTCACAGTCTCGAATCGCCAGATCCCGTCCGAGCTCTGCTCGATGAAGGCGCGGTATCGTTCCTCGCTTCTCCGCAGTTTCTCTTCAGCCCGTTTTCGTTCCGTGATATTCCGTGATATAGTCACCACGGAGATCACCTCGCCATGACCGTTGCGAACCGGCGAATGCTGGTCGAGGAACCAGATCGTTTCACCGCTCCATTCCACTCTTGATTCCGATGAGACACTCCGACCCGTGGTGATGACCTGGTAGATCCGTTCCATCATCTTGCGCGCAATGGTCGGTTCGTGGAAATCATAGGGTGTTTTCCCCCGCACCTCATCCAGGCTGAGGCCATATCGGGGGGAACCGTTGTAGAACAGATACCGGCCATCACGGTCCTGCATAAACACGATGTCGTCCGTGCTGGCAAGGAGATGCTGGAGGACGCTCTGCTGATTACGGACAATCTCTTCTGCAGACAGAAACCGGGAAACATCGCGGTTAATGCTCAAGATTGCCGGCTCACCCCGGAACTCAATCACCGAGGCGTTGACGCTGATCGAGATGGGGGACCCGTCTTTCCTGAATTGGACAGTCTCGAAATCGGTAAAACTACCAGCCTGAAGAGTTTGCTCGATCTGCTTCTCCCCCCGGGCGACGTCCATTGTGATCTTCTTGAGACTCATGCCGAGGAATTCTTCGCGAGAGAACCCGTACAGTTCCAGGGCGCGGGTGTTGGCTTCCAGGATTCGCTCGGTCCTCGGCTCAAATATCACGATGGCGTCATTTGCGTTCTCAAACACACCCCGGTATTTTGCTTCCGACGCCTCCATTGCCCGTTCCGCGATCCAGTGCTCCGTGATGTCTTTCGCAATCACTGAGACGCCGGATTTCGATGGGTAGGTGAGGATTTCAAAATGCGTGGTCCGGCCGCGGAGCGGGACCTCGACCTCCACTGAGTCAGGCTTGCCGGAGGAGAGGACCCTGTGGAGGAGGGCGTCGACCTCCGTTCCTCGGACGTCCGGGAAAAGGTCGTATAGCGATCGTCCGATGACTTCAGTCGCGGTCCTGCCTGTTGCCTTTGCACACGCTCTGTTCCAGTAGATGAAGTGGCAGTCCTTGTCCAGGGCGCAGAACACATCAACGATGCTGTCGGCCAGCTCTCTGTACCTCGACACACTGTCGCGGAGCGCCTCCTGATTTCTCTTCCTGGAGCTCACGTCGACCGCCGTCCCGACGTACTCCACCAATTTCTTACGCACAAAGACGGGATTCCCCGTTACCAGCACATGGTGGTAGTCGCCGTTCCCATGGCGCATTCTGAACTCAAGTTTGAACGACTGGTGCGCTCCGACAGCGGCCCGGTAGGTGTCGAGTGCCGCCGCAGCGTCCTCCTGATGGATCACCTCGGTCCATCCCATGCCGAGTTCCCGCTCACGAGAGCGCCCCGTGAAGATGGTCCATTGAGTATTCACGTAGGTCATATGGCCATGAGGGTCAGCCCGCCAAACGAGAAGCGGCGCAACATCGGCAAGGCGCTGGAAGGCATCACCCGCGCCGGCCCTTGCGGGCAATCCCTCCCGCTGTGCGACCTGCTGGATCTTCCCGCCCGGTGGGACTTTCCGCCGAAGGCGAGCGCTCCTTTCAGTGCCGGATTCCGCCTGGCCGTTCGTCTTCTTCATCGCACCCCTGTTGATGCTCTGTACGTTCGATGTTCCGGGTGAATTCCCAGCTGCTCCATCCGGTAGCGGAGTTTCGACCGGGTCAACCCGAGCACTTTGGCGGCCTGCACCTGATTCCCGCCGACCAGGTCAAGCGTTTTGAGGATGAGCTCCTTCACCACTTCATTCATCGCGACACCGGTGGGAGGAATTTCAAGCACAAAATTCTTTCCGTTGGCCGAGCCGGCGGAAGAACCGGTCGCCGGGTCAGGACGAAGGAAAAGGAAGTGGTCCCTGCCGAGCGTGGGGACGTTGTTCAGCAGGATCACGCGTTCGATGGCATTCCTGAGCTCGCGCACATTCCCGCGCCAGGGGAGCTGCTCGAGAAAGCGAAGAGCGTCGCTGGTGATCGTCGGAACAGATCTGTTGAATCGCCCGCAGAGCTCGTACAGGAACGCATTGATCAGAACGGGAATATCCTCCCTCCTGTTTCGCAATGGAGGGATATTCACAGAGGCGACATTCAGCCGGTAGTACAGATCCTCCCGAAACCGTCCTCCCTCCACCTCGCGAAGCAGTTCCCGGTTCGACGCGGCGATGATCCGGACATTCACGGTAATCTCTCGTGTTCCCCCCAGTCGGTAGAACCGCTTATCCTCGAGCACACGCAGGAGTTTCACCTGCATGTCGAGCGACAGCTCGGCGATCTCATCGAGGAGAATAGTGCCTCCTTCTGCGAGCTCGAATTTCCCCTGCTTCATCTTCTCCCCGGCACCGGTGAAGGCGCCTTTTTCATGCCCGAAGAACTCACTTTCGGCCAGGTCTCTGGGAATCGCGCCGCAATTGAGGGTGATGAATGGTCTCTCCGAGCGAACGCTCTTCTGGTGGAGGTACCGGGCAATCATTTCTTTCCCAGTCCCGCTTTCCCCTTCCAGCAGCACCGTCGTATCTTCGCTCTGCGCCAGCTTTTCCGCCGTTTCCATGACGCGCCGCAGCGCCCAGCTTCTGCCAATAATTGCGCCGCCCGCCCGTCCCTGTTCTACCTCCTCCTGAAGGATTCGCATCCGGGTTTCCATCTTCGCGTGTTCAAGGTTCTTTTCGATCAACACCGAAAGATGGTTCAGGTCGAACGGCTTCACCACGAAGTCCGCGGCACCTTCCTTCATAGCCCGGACGGCGAGAGAGACATCCGAGTGTGCCGTCATCATGATGACCGGCTGCTTCCAGCCTTCCGCACGCATTCTCTTGAGAAGGTCAATCCCGTTTATCTCGCCGAGGAAGATGTCAAGAACGACCAGATCGGGACGTGCGTCAGCGAGGAGGGAAAAGAAATCCTCCCCGTTCGTGCAAATATCAACCATGAAATCGGCGTCACCGATGACTTTCTTCAGGGTATTCGTGAGAATCAGCTCATCGTCGGCGACCAGAATCCTGCCTCTGGACATGTTCAGTGTCTCCCCCTCTCATCGGGCGTTGGTGGAAAGAGCATGGTAACCTTTGTACCGCGGCGTGGCTCCGATTCGACCCTGATGTCACCATTGTGCATCATCATGATCTGTTTCGAGAGCGTTAAGCCCAGCCCGGTTCCTCCGGGCTTGGTGGTATAAAAATGTTCGAACAGTCGTTTCTGCAATGCAATCGGGATTCCCGGTCCCCGGTCCTCCACAGTGATGGTAGTCCAGGGGACTCCTGCCTCCGACACCCTGGAGAGCTGACCGGTGGACACTGTCACCACACCGCCTTCCGGAGAGGCATCGATCGCATTCTGGACAATATTCAGAATCACCTGGTGAATCAGACTCGGATCAACGATTACATGCGGCAGTGCGTCGCTGAGGTCATGCTCAACCCGAACGTGTTTCTGGCGGAGGGACAGTTTGACAAAGTCCATTGCCTGTCGCACAAGGACTGACACGTCCTCTTCCCGCACCACCCCAGGAGAAATCCGCGCCAGCCCTAGCGTCCGCTCCACCACAGTAGCAACCCGCTGCGTCGCCTCGAGTGCGTCCCGGATCGACTGCTCCACGACCGGGTCGGGGTTCTCTCGTTGGAGAAGATACTGGAGATTGAGTGTAATCGCGGAGAGGGGATTGCGGATTTCATGGGCGATCCCCGCCGCGATCCGGCCCATCAGGCTCATCTTATCCGCCTGCAGGAGCTGCTCTTGCATCTGGACACGATCGGTGATATCGCGGATATAGAGCACTACTCTCACATTGTCCGAATCCGTCATGGGACCCATTCCTACGTCAACTCTTCGGACTTCTCCATCACTGGTGACGATCGCGGTTTCCCCTGTAAAGAACGCACCGGATCGATCACCGGCCGCCGGAAGTGTTGTCTGGTCCAGGAAAGGAAGCCGGGGAAGAGCCTGAAGCCCCTCCCTGGTGTACCTGAAGAGTTCGAGTGCACGGCGATTTGCATCCAGCACTCTCCCGGTGGAGTGATCCGCAACGCAAATGGCGACGCTCGCATGATCGAACAGAGCCCGGTACCGGGCCTCTGACGCCTGGAGCTCACGGTTCTTCCTCTCCAGTTTCCCCGTGTACTCTTCCAGCTCTGTCATCTTCTCTTCAAGCTTCCTGATAACGACCGCCCGGTGCTGCTCGAGAAAGGCATGCTCATCGATCCGCGACGATGCCTCCCCGTCGGCGTTAGGCGAACCGTATCGCTCGTTCACCAGCTCTCTGACAGCGTCAAGCAACGGCGCAACCCCGCCTGTCTTGACAACATATCTGTCCACACCGATTCTCGCGGCAAATTCCTGATCCGCCGTGTCAATGTAGTTCCCCGTGTAGATGACGAGGGGAACACCGTCGTAGCGGTGATCCGCGCGAATCTCCCTGCAGAGCTGGAATCCATCCATCGTGGGCATCATGGCATCAGCAACGACAAGATCCACATGAGAATCAGCGAGGATCTCGAGAGCCTCCCGTCCTGTTCGGGCTCCAAGCGCTACGAATCCATTCTCCTCAAACACTTCGGTGAGGAGCTGGAGGTTTTCATCCATGTCCTCAACGATCAGGAGGCGAAAGCGGTGAGGGTGTACAGAGCTATCCCGGGATCTTTGCTGGCTGACTACGTTCACCAGTGTGCTTTCTTTAACCATATCGCAGTTTATTTCAGATATTGCCCTGCATCATAGAGACCATCTGCAACCAAAAGTACAATATTGGCCAGATCTTGGGCAATACGCGGAGGAGCGTATTTTTCAGCTCATCGAAGCGAAAAGGGAGGAAATTGAGGGATCTATCTGGGGAGGTTAACGATGCCGTTCTTTATTGCGTAGGTGACGAGGCCGGGGCCGTCATGGATATCGAGTTTCTTCATGATGTTGTTGCAGTGCGTATCAACTGTCCGGACGCTGATGAAGAGGGAATCCGCGATCTGCTGATGTGTATGCCCCTCTGCAACAAGCTGAAGAATCTCCCGCTCCCTGCCGGTCAGGACAGAGTGTCGTGCGAATTCCCCTGGCGGCCGATTACGAAAGGTCTCGATCACATCAGGAGGGATAGAGGGGCTGAAAAATGACTTACCGGCATGCACCGCCCTGACGCCTTCAAACAGGTCTTCAGGGGCACCGTCCTTGAGAAGATATCCCTGCGCACCGCACCGGACCACTTCCTGGACAAACTGCTCGTTGTCGTGGGCAGACAGGATCAATATTTTCACGAAAGGAGCCTTCGCGCGAATGCGTCGGGCTGCCTCAAGCCCGTTTAACCGGGGCATATTGATATCCATCAGGACCACATCAGGCCGCAGATTCAGAACCTGCTCAACCGCAGTGCGTCCATCCGCAGCCTCGCCGATGACAGCAATATCCTCAACCAGGGAAAACAATGATACCAGCGCTCTGCGGACAATGGTGTGGTCGTCCGCGACAATCAAGGAGATCTTCTTTCCACTCATAGAGGGAAGGTACGGGATCGCCCTTTGAGTGTCAAATACCTCCGCGCCGGCGCGGGGGAACGCGGGGCGGGGATGCGGCTGATTCAGCGCTTCTCTGCTTGTCCTTTCAGGGTTTCGGCGAGGCGATCCGGGTGGTGAATCAGGATCGGAAGGCATTGCGGACAGATCTGAATGTCCCTGGAGCTAAAGCGCAGGCGCACGAGAGGAACGTCATTCTCTGTCCTGCCGCAGGAGAGGCAGGAGTGAGGTTGTCCATTTGAATCAGGCATCGAATTCCTTTCACGAAGGAGACATTCTCGGGATTTCATGAATGCCCCGGACCGAATCTCACGCTCGACCCGGTCCGGGCGCAGATGACGGTGCGTGGCTACCTCTTGCCCTTTGCGCTCTTTGAGGCTCTCATTTCCACCGCCAGACTCTCAATTTCGGTAAGATCACGCCGCATTTCACTCCAGCCGTACCAGAGGGCATAGTCGGGGTTCATGTGGAAGGTCCCCTGAAACGCGCGCATTCGGTGCTCCAGGAACATTACAAAGAGCTTCTGTTCAATGACAGTCGGGGCGTCATGGAACGTAAGGAGATCGGGAAAAGCGTACGCATAGGCTTTGGGCTTCGGCAGGATCCGGTCCTTGTAGAGACCGGCGACGATGCGGATACCTTCCGCCATGAGGCGGTCGGCTTCACGAATCATGGAGTCCCCCTTGGCCAATTCGGCCGACGCGAAGTTGACCGAATGGCACTGCTTGCAGGCATTCACCATCTTGTCACGTTCAGACTGCCACTCCTCCTCCGTGAGGCGGGCTACCTGCGCGGCTTTCACAACTTCGAGTCGGCCAGTTGGCTTGCCGGCCGGGTCAAGTACCCCGAGACCCTGAAGTATGGTGGCTCGATCGGCCGCCCATTCCTTGTCTTCCGGCATGGGGAGCCGCACGGCAAGGAACCCCCACCCCGTTCCGACCGCATGATTTCCCTCCTGCATATGACATGTCTGACAGGTCGGTCCGGCGGCGGTTTCTGGAAGGATCCCATTCTGTTTCAGGAGGGCGCGCACACCGTGCTTTGACGCCGAATACATTTCCCATTGCGGGTGGTCGAAGCCCATGTGGCAGGTCTGACAGGCTTGAGGCTGCCGTGCCTCACGCAGCGAGAACGTGTGACGTGTATGACACGCATCGCATGATGCTCGGCCAAACCCCGCCCCTGATTTCGCAAGTTCCTTCTGCTCGGTTTCGCTCTTGAGACCAATCTTGTGGCAGCCCCCACACCCCTTCATCCCCTCCATGAGCGCGACCGGTTGCGCATGAGCGGTGGGCATGGCTTTCATGGCGGCCCAGGCAAAGGCATGCTTGCCCGCCTTGAACTGCGCCGCCTGTTGCTCGTGGCACTGTGCACAGGTCTCGGGGGTAGGAAGGAGAACTTTTTCGACATCCCGTTCCGATTGGTGTCCTTCGCCATGGCATCCTGAACAGTCGACACCGTTCTCGCTGTGCTTGCTGATCTGCCAGTCAGAGACAATACCCGGAGTCACCTGGGTATGACACTCCACGCAACTCTGCCCGTGGGTTGTCCCGGCGGGGATCACCAGGGAGCCGGAGAGCAGGACTAACGCGGGAACGACTTTCATTCTCATGGTCCCTCCTTTTGGTTTTTGAAGCGATGAACTGGGACGACAGAGGCGCAACGGCAAGATCCTGATTCGCTATGAGGGCTCGCTCCCGTGAAGAAATTAGTCCGGCTGAGCTGCCCCGGCAACCCGCGCAATGAGGACCAGGTCAGCCGACTCCGTCGCGCGGAATTCTTCGCGAGTGAGGCTGCCGTACAGCTGCACTGAATCGAACCCTGCCGCTCGAGCAACCTTTGCAAGTTGGCCGGGCAGTACAGGCCGAAGTGTGATCGAATGGAGTCGGGGCAGATACCCGGATTGCTCTTTGCGAAGGGTCAGGATGTTGAATTGAACGAACGGATCAGAAAAGTCATAGAATCGAACATACAGGGTGCCCGCTTCTTCCCGCACACTCTGCACACGCTCACGCCTGGCCAGGATCTTCTCATAATTGAGCAGCTGGGCGATCAGATAGCCTCCGGGCCGAAGGACACGCGCAAACGCACGGATTGAATCGCCGAGGTCCTCCGGAGCGCGGAAATGGGAGAGCGAGTTTCCCATGCAGAACACAGCATCGATGTCCCGGAGGGATCCTTCTCCGAGCTCCTTGAACGACGATCGCAGCGTCTCGATCGCAATCCCGGCTCCTGCCGCATGAGCCCGCAACCGCCGCAGCATTTCTTCCGAGGCGTCAACAGCAGTGACCTTCACGCCCAGCATCGACAACAACAATGAATGAACTCCCGTGCCGCTCCCCGCATCAATCGCAGTCCGGATCGCCAGGGTCTGGACCAGGCGCTGGACCGCCGGCTTTTCCCTCTCCCATCTGCGCTCAAAGCCGGTCATCTCATCATAGAACGGCGCTATGGAGTCATAGAAGTTTTCAATGTCGACTTCGCTCATCACATCAATCCCTCGGTCCATACGCCGGAACCCGCCCTCTGTTGTGCTCATAGACAGGCGAATTGATCTGCTGAAACCTCTTCCGGTATTCCTCTCTGCCTATCCCATTCTGCCAGTGCCCCGTTAGCATTGCTGCGCCGGTTACTGCGAGAAACACACCGACTGCGAGCACGCCGACAGCCCAGCCGGGGATTTGGGTCCCCCTCCGCGAAAGCTTCGCTCCGAGCGTTTGCTTCACCGGGCACGCATCAACGCAGGCCAAACAGGTCATGCATTCATCGCTCCAGACCCTTGTCACCCGGTGGACTTTGATGCCTGCCGGGCAAGCCTTGGTGCAGAGTTCGCAGTCAATACAGTTCGCCTTCGTTCGCGTGATCTTCAGCGGACTCAGCCACCCGAGGATGCCAAGGAGTGCACCATAGGGGCAAAGATAGCGACACCAGAAATTCTGTATCAGAAGGGAGAGAAGAACAAGGGCAAGAATCACCCCCAGGGCGAATGCAGAGAGATGGGCGAAAAAGAGATACATCTTGACATCGGCCATCTTGTTGTATGGACTGTAGACAAAGGCCGAGAGTGCTGACCCGTCCATCTGCCAGATGGACCAGCCGAAGAAGAGCAGGAGAAGATATTTGAGAGAACGAAGAGGATAATCAATCCATCTCCAGGGAATGAAGGTGCGTTTGAAGAGCCTGCGTCCGAGCATCCAGAGGGACTCACTGAGCGTCCCGATCGGGCACATCCAGCTGCAGAATGCCTTCTTGGCTGCGATGCTGACGGCCACAATCGCGAGCAGGATGAAAAGTCCCGAGGGATGGATATCGTTCAGGACTCCGGACAGAAGCCAGTACCTGAAACTGATCAGGGCGCTGATCGGGAGGAAGCCTTCGACCCCCGGCGGCCGGCCGACAAACGGCTCCGATCCCGGCGAGAGGCCCCATTTCACAAACAAATGGAACTCAACGCCGACCCATATACAGAGCAGCGCAAAGGCCGCCTGAACGAGAGACCGCGTCGACTGCGCATCGTTGCGCAGCCTCCAGAGCGCTCGG
>DKBG01000340.1 GCA_002451155.1 Ignavibacteria bacterium UBA6906 | reverse complement strand
GACTGAATCTTTGAACGGGGGTACTCCCTATGATGCGCGCCTGGATCGGACTGCTGCTCTGGGTTCTTCCGATCGCCCCGCCAGTATTACTTGAGAAAGGGGATCAGGAATTTGCCCGCCTCCGGTACCCGCAGGCTGAGGTCTTCTATGTATCCGCGCTCAACTCTTCCGCCGACTCCGCGGATGCACTCTGGAGGCTCGCCCGCGTGTACGTATGCAGGGCCGATGTTGCACCGCAGGAACAGAAGCTTGCTCTCTACCGTGAGGCGGAAGCGTTTGCGCGCCGTTGTATCGAAGCAGACTCAACAAAATCGGAAGGACATACATGGCGGGCCGCGGCGCTCGGGAACATTGCGATGTTCGAGGGGAGCAAAACGAAGGTCAGACTCTGTCACCTTATCAAGAAGGAGCTCGACACCGGCATCATGCTCAATCCCGGCGATGACATTGCCTATTCAATCCTCGGATCATTCTATATGGCGCTCGGCAATGTAAGCTGGATCGAGCGGCAGCTGGCCGCTGTCTTTCTGGGCAGTCTTCCCGAAGGGGGATTTGAGGAGTCTGAGCGTGCACTGAAGGAGGCAATAGTTATCGCGCCCAACGTTATCCGGCATCACTTCGAACTCGGGGTCCTCTACATGCAGCTTGATCGCAACCCGGACGCGATTGAGGAGTTTCAGCTCGTAGGGTCTCTTCCCATTCTCCTAGCCAGCGATCGACAGAGACAGCTCTCCGCCGCCGGGTTGATCAAGGAGATCACGGACGAGCCCCGGTGAGCGGCAGGGCTGCCTGTTCCCTTCGGAGAATGACTTTCCCGGTCGTCTCATTGGCACACGCGGCCATTTCATCCAGGGGACCGATGTTCTCGTCTCTGAGTGTTCTTGCTATTCACCGCGTTCGGCACTATTCTCAATCATCCATACGATCAGCAACAGGGATCACAGAGGGGCTCATGAAGAAAACCACCACAACCAAGGCAACACACCGTGGCGTAGAAATCGCGGTGCTGTCTGACAGGATCGGGCAGCAAATCATGTACTCCTGCACCAATAGCCGAAGCCCCGGGGTAGTCGAAGAAAAGTGGTTCCCTTCTCAAGGTCTTGCAATTGCCAATGAACGGTATGTGATTGACAGGCTACTGGGATAAACCGAAGGCAAGGATGAGACCAATGCTGGTGAACCGGAAGCGACGGTGCGGCATGGGCGCCCGACCGAGCCCGGCAGCTCCGGCCACCTGAACGTACCGGCCAGTGTCTGCTTGTCCTGGGGGGGGACAGCGTCCGCCAGAATACACGCGGGAGCACACCAATGCCTCCCTCCGATCAGTCACCCTGCGGCGGGTTGTCTGAGTGTGCTCTTCAGGCACTCGGTCAGCAGTATTGCTCAAACACACGCCGGAAGTGGAACCCATAGATGGCGAGGGTGATCGCAGTGGAGAAATGACGCGGCCGACGGAACAGTGACCAGAAGAAGAGCCTCCAGTAGTAGAAGCGCCCTTGTCCCATAACCCCCAGCAGGACCATTGATTTTAGCAGAGCCCTGAGGTGCGCAACCTGAATGGATGTCCCACGCCTCCGGAGCGGTTCATGAGTTTTGAGGAATTCAATGACTCTCTGGTAGTACTCCCTGGGAGAGTAGATTGTCCCAAGGATTTTTCTGTACCCGCTGATCAGTCCTTCCTGGCTCATCTTAGGGACAAAGTTCATCGAGAAGTCCATATTATCCCCTGAAAACGTTTTTAGGAGCCTCTCCTCTTTTCCCAGCCGATTATAGAGCCGGGTATTCACCGGGGCGTTGAGAAGCCCGACCATTGCGACGACGATCCGACTTTCCTCGATAAACCGGATCAGAGTATCAAAGATCGACGGTGGGTCATGATCGAACCCGACGATAAATCCGCCCTGAACCTGAAGTCCGGCCTTCTGGAGCGTCTTGACGCTCGCGATGAGGTCCCGGTTCTTGTTGGGTATCTTCTTGCATTCCTCCAGGCTTTCCACATTCGGACTTTCTATCCCGACGAATACCTCCTCGAACCCTGCCCGGACCATCAGGTCCAGCAGCACGGGATCATCGGAGAGATTGAGTGACGCCTCTGTTCCCAGGGAGAACGGGTACCGGTTTTCCTCCATCCACCGGATGATCCGGGGCAAGATCTCCCTTTTCAGTCTGTCTCTGTTTCCGATGAAATTGTCATCCACAAAGAACACATGTTCACGCCATCCGCTCCGGTACAACGCCTCCAGCTCCGCGATAACCTGCGGACCCGATTTTGTGCGCGGAACACGGCCATAGAGTACTGTGATGTCGCAAAACTCGCAATCATACGGACAGCCGCGCGAATACTGGATATTCATTGTGGCATACTTGCGGCGGTCGATCAATTCCCACATGGGCAATGGAGTCGTGCGCAGGTCCGCCCACTGGCGAGTTGAATAGATATTTTTGGGCTGGCCGTGTCGCAGGTCCTCGAGGAAGAGCGGAAGAGTGATCTCCGCCTCGTTCAAGACGAAATGGTCAACGCCCTGGAATTCCTCATGCCGGGCAGTAAAGAGGGGCCCTCCCGCTACAACCCTGGTCCCTGTCTCCTTACAGCGCGCAATGACCGACCGGGCCGATGCCGCCTGGACAGACATTCCACCCAGAAACACGTAGTCGGCCCAGTGAAGCTCCTGATCGGTGAGCGAACGGAGGTTGAGATCCACAAGCCGTTTCTCCCACTCTGCCGGGAGGAGAGACGCAACGGTCAGGAGACCGAGGGGAGGCTGTCCGGCCTTCTTGGATACGAATCGAAGCGCGTGCTTGAAGGACCAGAATGTGTCGGGATATTCGGGGCAGACAAGGAGGATCTTCATGGTGTGCATCTCCTGAACCCACGTCAGTACTCAGAGATGGGCAGAACGGTTCGCGTCTTCAGCGTTGACCAGCCGTTCGAAGCAGCCCCTGTGCAGGAGGTGCTTCATTCCCGGTCTGATCTCACCTCCGGAGTTTTCTGGTTAATCCACCCCTCTCCGTCTACCACCGGGCGGCCCTGTTCATGCAACGCGCGACGCCGCAATCGATTCCGCAGATTGTCCGTGGATCGGCGCCTGCCCCTTGATTTCCGTGTGCGATTTCAGGAACGCATTCTGGTCATGCTGGAGCGCTCCGGGTGGCAGCGAAGGCCAGATCGATCCAAGATCCCGCCGTATCCGATCGACGTAGAACCGCGGCACGAGATCTGTATCCTGTTCGAAGAAGCTTCGGAACGCAGGATCGGTGAGGAGCAGGTTATGGATCTGCCTGTGGTACCGTATTCGCCCGTACCCCTCGGAAGAAATCGCCCGAACGACGTTCAGCCATCGTGGAACAAAGGCCCCTGTGGCAGCGATACGCCGGACGATTGCGCGGGGTGAAAATGAATGCCTGGTCAAGTCTATCACATGATGATAAAATGCAGGCCAGGTGTAGTTCTTCGGCCTTATATTCATCGCGCCGTTGTTGTTCAGAAAGTGAAATGGAAACGGGAGGACGCGGTTCTCACGCTGATATTCTAGGTTTACCGGCGCGGCTGCTCCGAACGCCGTGAGAAGGGAGAACCCGGGGAATGCGCCGGGCGCGAGCTCCACGAACCGTTTCGTGAGCTCGAATGGCTCCGGCCCCGAATCTGAATCAAGTCCCATGACGAAATTCGTCTGCACATAAGGGACATAGCGCAGGATAAGATTGACGTGCTCCGCCACGCGTTTCACTTTCTCCTCCCCCTGCGTGGAACTTGCCCTTGACTTCTCACCGAGTTCGAACCATGACTCAATACCGGGGAGGAGCGCCTTGAACCCATTCCGTTTCAGCCGCCGAAGATGGGGCTCCGAGAGGATGGAGAGGCTGCTTTCAGCGATGAAGTCGATGCTGTCGGGCGGAACGGCCTCTTCAATGCTATCCATGATCGCATCGAACCGGACACCGAAATTCGGGTCATGCCATCCAACAAGCGGCCGTTTGAATCGCGAACGGAGAAAGCGGAGATCGGCCTTCAATGCCCCTCCATCGAAAAGCTGATACGGAACCGTGGAGTCGATGCAAAAACTGCACGTATAAGGGCACCCGATACTGGCAAGCATTGGAACAACCTGGATGAGGGGAGCCTTCCGCAGGGTGGACTCCATAAATTCCCAACGCTCACGAATTCCGGGAAGCTGGTCAGGCTGTCTGGGTGCTGACATTCGGACACCGAGAGGCGAATGACGCGAGCAGTCCCTGAGAACATCTCTGATGACCGCTTCATCTGTAAACCCCAGCACGTAGTCAAAGTAATTCTGGGCATCTTCCGGATAGCATCGGGCGTGCGGGCCGCCAAGAACCGTCACTGTCCCCTGTGCGCGAAACCGGTTGCTCAGCGCATAGGCAACCAGCGCGGATTCCGTAAACGCTCCGATAAACACCAGGTCAAGATTTTCAGGCAGTTCTTCTTCGAGTTGCTCGAAGCCGGTGTAGCAGACCAGTGAAACATCGTGTCCCGCCTGTTTACACCAGACGGCAACCACCTGGGGCATGATACTTGCCAGGTTCGCGTTCATTACCCGCGCCCACAACGCCTTCGTGGGACCCTGGCTGACGAGGTCCACCACACCAATGTGCAACTTCCTCATTAGGAGATCTCCTCATCAGATTCAGGGTTTTCGCGTAATGCCCTGCCTATTCTCCGCTTCCGCTCTCGTATGGCCTGTTTCACAATTCGCCGGAACGCGACTCCGCTAAGCGGGTGTGTCGAATTCCCTCCCTTTTTTGCAGCCGCACGGATCGTCTTCTGGAACGACATCATGGTTGCGTCCTTCAGTACAAACCGTTCGACCCCCGCCCGGACGAGGTCCAGTACGGATGTGGTGTGCCGAACCGGGACTCTTTTCGGTCTCGGCGATCGGGGGCGCGAGGCCTTTTTCGCGGGAGGTGTCATCACACGGCTCCCTTCTCACGGAAGCGATCCGCCCCGCGAGGCGATAAAGAACCCCACGCGTATTTCGTCAACGACAACCGTCTGCGCACCTGGAGTACCCCCGTTTTTTCATCTACAGTGTAGGAACAATCCCCCCTCAGCGAAATCGCCCAGAGGGTTGGAAAGAGGGTTAGTCCCTTCGGGGGGGGGGAGTGCAGCTCCTGCTCACGAGATGCGTTGTCCTCGCGGAGGAGAGAGCCTCAATCCCGCTCTGGCGAACGCGGGACGGCGCGGGCAGGACACAGAGACCGCGTCGGGCTCAGTCGTCTGAATGGTTGGTGGTTCTGGATGAAGGATGCAGTGGGCCGCCGAGATGACGGTAGCTGGCAATTTCCAGGCGTGTGTGCAGCGAAAGCTTTTCGAGAATGTTATGGACATGACTCTTCACAGTATCCACAGCGAGATTGAGCTGTGCGGCGATCTGTTTGTTGCTCAATCCCTCGGCAATGAGTTCCACCACTTCCCGCTCCCGGCTCGTCATTTTGACGGATTTAAAGGGGTTCCCTTTGCCATTCCGCGTTACGTGCTCGGCAATCTGAGAAAGGAGTGAAGAGGTAAGCATCGCAGGCATTACCCTTGTTCCTCGAGCCACCTGCCGGACTGTGTGGAGAAACTCGGCGAAAGTCGCATCTTTGAGCACGAAGCCGTCAACCCCGGCCATTACGTAGTCCACAAGTGCAGGTTGGATCGGCGCGAGATCCATGACAATGATCCTCGCCCGGGGATTTTTCCGCTTGACTGACTCCACGAGGCCGAGGCTGTTCTGGCTTCTGAGGATGAGGTCCAGCAGGACAATGTCGACCTGTTTTCGCAATGAACGAAGAAGCGAATCCCCGCTGTCCAGGGAGGCAATGACGGAAATATCCGACTGCTCCCGGAGCATGGCGGTCAATCCCTCTCGCAAGAGGCGATTATCTTCGACTATGATGAGCCGGATCATCTTCATATTGCAGATGGCACGCTGAGGAGGCGGTCACGTCAACTGCGCCAGACCTACTAAGGTAGAGAATCCATCACACGATTTCAACTGCACCTGGCCGTTCACGATCGTCTCATCTACGACAGACAATCAGCCGTGCACGCGGACGGCCCCAATCATTCGTCTCTTTATCCTGAGTGAAATACGGCAAGCGGAGAAGGAGTGTGGCGGCCAGGATCCCGGAAATAAAAACGATCTGTTGTTCCTGGGGAAAGGAGGTCTGGAAGGGCAGCGTCCGGAAGAGCGCTGCCAAATCCCGCACACAGCAGGAGCGGGACCGTGCGAGCGATCCAGCCCTCCATCTGCATGCGCGCCACTGCCCCGTTCGGAACGCAAACAAAACGCGGGGTCCGGATCCTCGCCGCTGACTGCACATCCTTGCTCCGGCATTCCTCTCACCACGGGTCGTTTGACACAATCCCGTCGACGTAGAAAGAACCCCGGCCTGCGGTTGTCCCGGACGCCTGTCAAGAATCCTGAAGTGCTCCGTCTTATCTCAGCAATACCATTTTGCGTGTCTGGACGAAGCCAGCTCCATGGCCTTGCGACGGACCGCCAGCTTCCCCTCCTGCGACCGGCATGGCGCTCAGCCTGCAGAAAAACACTCCACTGGGAAGGCCACGCGCATCAAACATCACCTCATAGATCCCTGGTCCCTTCTTCTCGTTCACCAACGCCGCAACCTCGCGGCCAAGCAGATCATAGATCGCGAGCCGGACATTGCTGACGACAGGCAACTGATAGCTGACCACCGTCGTTGGATTAAAGGGATTCGGATAGTTTTGCTCAAGCAGGAAGCGGTCAGGCACCGTCCCTGATTCCCCAACTGCAACGATCTCCGTGCCAGTCCTGAAGCGTGCCTCTTCTGAGAGTTCCCCGTCGCCGTAGGCATTGTGCGGAAGGACGGTCCACCCGAAGATTTTTGAGGCCGCGAGGACAGTCGTGCTGGTGAACGAGCTGTCCGTCACCGTGGTATCGAGCACGGTCAGCCTGGTGCCATTGTCGATAACGCGGACCCGGAACGATGTCCCGCCGGCCCGTGTCCAGCGGAAGAACGGGGTACGGGAGACATTGGTGGCGGCATTCGGGGTCAGGAGTGTTGACCGAAGAGGCCACGCGGGAGAGAAGGAGCGGACAGCAGAGAGGGGGCTTTCGGCGACCTGACTCCCGGCGATCACTCGCCAGTAATAGGTTTGCGCGCCTTTCACATCAGGCGGCGCGCATGCATGATCTTCGATCTCTCTGTTCACAATCATCTCCCCTGCCTGAAACATTCCGCTCGTGTCGACCTGAATCCTGTAGAGTGTCGCGCCGGGAACGGGTGTCCAGACGAGCGAATCGGTCCGTCCAAATGTCTGGCTCCCATCAGCAGGTGAGGTAAGCTGCGGCACTGGAAGGGGCGCCGCAACATGTACGACCGGCGTCAATGGGCTTTCGTTGTTGTTCTTGTCCAGTGCCGAGACTGCAAAGGAGTATTGTACGTCGAACGTGTCAATCCTCGCCGGCGGCACTGCCAGGGTAGTCCCGCTCAGCATCACCATGTTCCTGGGAACATCGGCATCACCGGGGCCGACAGAGGATCCCCGGACGCGATACACCACGTATCGTGCGGCGGTATCACCGTCAGACGCTGCGGCCGGTTCCTGCCATTGAAGTTCGTACGCCCCCCGGGAGGAATTGAAGGAGATCTGGAGATTCTGCGGCGCGTTCGGCGGTATCGTCTCCTTCCAGTCCATTACCGGGATCAGGGCAGGAAACCGGAACAGATCAGATTGAAGCTGCGTGAGAAGTCCTCCGTCGTCCCGTCTGAGGTTGGAGGCCTGAAACAGCACACTCCCCTGTGCCAGCTGGTTTGTCTGATTAAACCGGATCTGGTTCGTGATCTCCGCAGCAGGCCAATTATTCTGTTTGATTCGGTAGGCCGCATTGCCTGTATAGAAATGCCGTCCGTTCCGTTGCCCTCCCCACCAGGGCTGGAGTGTTCCGTAGTCCTGTCCGCCGCCGAACTGCCAGTAGAGCTGCGGCACAATGTAATCGATGTAGCTGCCCTGTAACCACGCCAGAGCGTCGCAGAATATGACATCGTACGCACTGGTGCCGCTGATTCCAGGAGGGGTTCCGGCCTTCCAGATCCCGAACGGGCTTACACCGAATTTGACCCCCGGCTTTACCGCCTGAACGCTATCGTAGACCTGACGGATCAGGAGGTTCACATTATCGCGACGCCAGCCGGCAACATTGGCCCAGGTGAATCCCCGTGGATAGGCGGCCCATGTGGCCGAGTCCTGGGTGGAGAAACTGTGTTCGGGGTAGGGATAGAAGTAGTCATCGAAATGGACACCATCAATTGCGTACCGGCGACAGACGTCCATAACGATGCGGACCACGTAGTCCCGCACTTCCGGGAGGCCCGGATCGAGCAGCTTGTAGCCGTCGGGACAGGTGATCACCCATTCAGGATGGGTCTCCACAATATGACCGGGAGAACGCGCGTAGGTGTTGTCCTGTCGGTACGCCCTGTAGGGATTGAACCAGGCATGAAGCTCCATTCCCCGGTTGTGCGCTTCGGTGATCGCGAATTCCAGGGGATCATAGAACGGATTTGGTGCCACTCCCTGCGCTCCCGTAAGCCAGTATGACCAGGGTTCAATTGATGATTCGTAGAATGCGTCGCATTCGGGCCGGATCTGAAGCACAACCGCATTCATTCGGGCTGACACGAATGTATCGAACAGCACCAGGAGGGAATCCTTCTGCTGCTGAGTCGTCATCGTCGGGCTGAGCGGCCAGTCGTAGTTCAGGACTGTTGCCACCCACACCCCCCGGAACTCGCGCTTCGATCCTGTATAGGAGGGTTGGCCTGTGAGATCGCTGACACAGAGGGAAAGAAGCCCTATGAGTATTGCGGTGATCGCTGTGGGAGAACGTCGGTTCATGGGGGAATCCTCTCGGAATGGACTGCGGCCGGAACCCGCATGGATCATGCAGGACGAGTAAGTCGAGACGGACACACAGAGAAAAATCTACCCATGGCCCCGGAAAGAGTCAAGGCGGAGAAGGAAGGAGAAGGCAAATTCGTGCTTCCTGAGAATCGGTACCCGTGCTTCACCTTTCTCCGGTCAGGTCACGCGGGGTGTATCGCAAACACGCCGGGAGCGCAGCGAGGAATCATCCTCGTGCGCCCAGTCGTGCCTGGACACAGTCATCGAACTCTGAATCCTCATGGGCCGGGGCCGCCGCGCCACCCTGCTTGCCTCCCAAATTCCCGGATTCTGGCAGATTTTTGGGATTCTCCCAGCGCACATGCGCTCCGGTTGCTTGAGTCAGGGAGCGGGAATATATTGCCATATCCTTCCATCCCTTCATCCTCACGAGGTCACCATGCCTGACACAATCGCCAGCGCACTCGCCGACGCTCCAGAATACGTTGCCAGCCTGCTCCGTTCCAGCCTTCCCCAGCATTTCACCTTTCACACGTACGGGCGCGCGGAGAGAATTGTGAAGCTCTGTGAGGAGATTGCGGGTGGCAGCGACCTGAAGCGCTCTGAACAAGAAACCCTGCTCCTGGCCGCGTGGTTCATCGATACGGGATTCTGTGAGTCAGCGGAGTCACACGAAGACCACAGCGTCCGCATCGCCGCCAGCTTCCTCGAGCAGCACGCCGTCCCCGATGACGTTATTGCACGCATCACGAAATGCATCCGCGTCACGTCTCATTCCGACTCCCCCGGGACTTCCGTTGAGCGGGTTCTCTCTGACGCTGACTCAGCGTTCACCGGAAAGAAGAAGTTCAAGCGCAACCTGAGCCTGCTGAGACTCGAGAGGGAAGCCATCCGCGGAACGCGTTTCACCGATGCGGAGTGGCTGCAAGAGGCAGTCGATCTCGTCACGCGGCGGACATTCCACACCTCATACGCACGCGCCCGATTCGAAAAACGGCGGTCCGATCACCTGGTGAGCCTGCGGAAAGAGCTGCGGTCGACGCTCGAACAGGAGGAAAGACGAAGCGCTCGCGAGCAAGCCAAACGGGATGTCGTCAGGGCAAAAAATGAAAGGGAAAAGCGGCCGGAGCGCGGTATCGAGACAATGTTTCGCACCGCGCCGCAGAACCACCTCAACCTGAGCTCAATTGCGGACCAGAAGGCGAACATTCTTATCACCGTCAACGCCCTGGTCATATCTATCGTCTTGACCCAGATGTTTCGAAATATCGACGACATACGGCCCCTGCTCGTCCCGACGATGATATTGCTCAGCGTCTGCATGCTGACGATTATCTTTGCGACGCTTGCCACGAAGCCGAAACTCACCAGCGGGAGATTTTCCAGAGAGGATATTCAGAACAAGAAGGCGAACCTTCTCTTCTTTGGGAATTTCTACAAGATGCCCTTTGAGGATTTCGAGTGGGGGATGAATGCGATGATGAACGACCGGGAATACCTGTATGGCACGATGATCCGCGACTTCTTCAATCTGGGCCAGGTCCTCGGACGCAAGTACTTCCACCTCCGGATCGCGTACAGCGTCTTCATGTACGGAACTGTGATCGCAGTGATTTCCTTTGCCGTCGTGCTCGCGCGATAACACGAGCAGGAACGACCGGATCCTGTTTCTCCCGACCCGCGGAGCAGACATGGACAACGCGGGAGGACGGGGAATCAAGGAAGCCGCCGCAATCCGGGAAGGCGAGTCCGGCTTGCATCGCAGGAGGAAGGCGCTGGTGTCCGGCCCAGGCAAGGCCGTACTATCGTGACGTATTTCTTTGAACCAGGCACCCTCGCAGGAATCCCGCCGCTAGAACATAAACCCCGCTGACGCATACACGCCTGTGGATTCCCCGGACCGCGCGACGTATACGCTCAGGGTTGCCTCCCGGCTGACAAACGAAATCCACACTCCACCGCCGGCGGCCGAATGCCACCGCCGCGAGGATTCTCCCCGGGCAAACACTCTTCCGGTCTCGACGAATCCCGATACGCCAATCCTCCCCGGCACGAGCACATTGAATGCCGTAACCGGCACACGCACTTCGACGTTCCCAACAGCCATTGCATCCCCGGCGAACCGCTGGCGCTCAAACCCACGAAGCAGTGGAGAGCCGCCGAGAAAAGCTGCCTCAAAGTACGGGTAGGTCCCGAAGAGTTTTTCCGCCATCAGTCGAACGGCCAGCGACGCTCCGAATGGCATGCCGTCCTCGAGATATCCTCTCGCTTCTCCTCCGATTCGCCAGAATGGGTAGTCATTGTTCCACGTCGGGACCGCCAGAATGCTCCACCCCCGGAGATACATCCCCCGCGACGGAAAGAACTCGTTATCCCGGGTATCAACGGTCACGCGCGCAGTAAGACCGATAAGCGAGATATCGTCAACACCGTACGGTTTGCTCTGTCCCAGATACGTGGCCGAATCAAGCTCCGTGTGCGCATGGCGGACGGCGATCCCGAACGAAACAGTGGTGGGTTTGCCGGGAAAGAAATCCAGGGTCGGTTCGATGGTGGCCTGACTTTGCCTGATCTTGTAGAATTCCTCCTCTCCCGGGAGGGCGGTCTCATTCCCCGAGCCGAAATAATTGATCACATCGATCCCTGAGGCACGGGCGTGCAGCGACACTCGCGCCCCTTTCAGGAGGGAATAGAATTCGCCGGAGTAGTCAAGACGAAATCGTTTCAGGGCTGTAGCATAGCCGGCGCGGAGTGACATTCTGTAGACATATGGTTCCGCGCGAAAACCAAACTCATACAGAATCGGACCACCTCCGATAAATAGACCGTCGTCCGGCGCAACCGAGAACCAGGGGCCGAATTTCCAGTCGTGCCCGTAGTCGCGCACGACCGGCCTCCAGTGTTCTTCCTCCGTTGCCGGCTTTGAGCGGTCAGAGCGGTCAATAGAAGTCCCGCTGCCCTCGACGAACGTTGTCTTCTTCCCGCTATCGTAGAAGAATGTTTTTGTCCGGCTCACCGGAAAGAACGGCAGAACGCCCAGCAGCCAGCCGTTGACAGAGGATTCATCGATGAGTTCGTCATTCCCCCTTCCGCCGTCCACATAGACCTTGGGGCTGGCATCTGCCGTCCCGCTCACCACCACCCTGTCGTCTCCCCCGTGCATCAGGAGACGGATCTCCTTCGTCTCTTCACCGTGAAACATTCTGGAATAGAAGGGCGGTTTGGACGCGTCTCCGGTATCGGGGTCGCGGGATGAGATCTCCACCAACACACGCCCGTCTGCCTGGCGGACAACACGCGCACATTCCGGCAAATCGCTCGCATGGATGTCCTGATATTTTGTGACGAGGCGATAGAACTCCCCAGAAGCCCAGGGGAGATTGTCACGCCGTTTCCTGAGCGCATACTCCAGCTCCGGTCCTTCCGCAGCGCGCACAGACTCCGGCAGCCTCCTGACTGATTCCGCGATCACGTCGTCTCTGATTGCGCCCTGCAGGAACGCGGCAAGGGAATCCCAACGCTGCATTGTGAGACCTGCGAGAAACCGCCGATCCAGATGATGACCGGTCCAGGTCAGGTCATTGATCTGGGGATAGTATTCGTTGAAGTGCGTCAATTCGGGAACAGCAAGCTCGCACATCCATGGGAGAACACCATCAAACCGAGAAAACACCTGGTCACGGTCGCGGGGAATCGGTACCCACTCCCACCGGTCGCCTGCGGGGAATCCCGCCCACCTCCATTGATCCGGATGTCTGTCCCAATCACCGAGGTAGATGTCCATCAACCGGGCTTTCAGGTATTCGATCTCGTCCACCCTCTGCCGGTTATCCTCCTCCGTTTTTTCAAGGAGCGCATAACTCCCGACCACTTTCTCTGCACCTGCAAATCCCCTCTCCCCCTCCGGACTTTCATCCGGATGTTCTTCGATGGTGCCGAGTACCCCCCCGAATTCGGCTCTGAATTCACCCAGCCCTTCGTCGTCGGGGAGGACAAAAAGCCGAGGCTCCGCATTCAGAACCCCGACCACATTCATCAACGGGACAGCAACCAGCTGGGCGAACGGATTGGACGAACTGATCTGGTCCTGGATGATGTCGGCAGCCACAGATTCGCGGAGCTCTTCGGGAAGAACTTTCGCAGGGTCCTTGTCCATCGACCGAAACTTGTACCTCTTCCCGTCATTTCCCTTCAACCTCAGGGATTTCGTCTGAAATCCCCCGCCCCGCGCGACAGGGGTCAGCCCACCTGCGAATTGGTCAAGATCGAGAACCGGAACCCGGATGGGGGTCGTCCACGCGTCGCGCCAGTGGTCTCCAAAAAAGATCCTGTGAACCCATCCGGCCTCATACCGGGCTCCCGGAACAACGGTCACAGAATCCTGCGCCCGCAGACGGGATAACGACAGAACAAGGAGGGCGAGTATTGCACTTTTCATCAGGAGGGATGACACTACCGTCGAATGGAGGAGGCGCCTTCCCCCGGTCAGCCAAAATCTGAGGCTACCGCAGGTATGGATACCGGACCACGATGCCATGGTCCTTCCCTTCGTTACAGATATACATGGTGAGGTCTGCACCAAACGTCAGCCCTTCAGGTTGTCTGTGAACAGCGTTCCGCAGGCTGACGGCGGCAAGAAGTCCACCAGCGGCGGAGACCTCCAGGATCGCGGGATCTGACGACGAGAGCACGAAAAACGACCCGGATATGGGATGGCGTTCAATCGAGGAGGGGCGGAATTGTTTGATCTTCCATTTCTTTTCCAGTTTCTCAAGATCAATTATAAAACGCGGAGCACTCTCCAGGCTGTGTGTCTTCAGTGAAAAGGCATAAATATACCGAAGCCTCTTCTTCACGGGATTCTCTTTGCAGGCCAGAAGAAGGGACCGGGTAGAAGGATCATAGCAGAGACCTTCGATGTCCCATCCCGATCCGAGCCCTGTGGCATATTCGGTGATCTCCGCCCGTCCGTTCGGCGTCGCTTCGGAAAACTGATACAACTTTCCGTTACTGGTAATGAGGAACATCAACGATTCAGCGACGGCCAGTCCCTCGTAGTCCTGTCGAAGGACCCTGTCGCCAACAGAGAACTGACTGAGGATCGTCCCCTTCCCGGGATTGATCTGATACACCAGGCCGCGTTCGTCGTTGTGGCAAAAAACCTTCCCGTCGCGGGATGCTGCCAGCCCTGACACTTCGCGGAGTTCGCGGGGAAGACGGGCGGTGGGGGGATTCTTCTCCGCAAGATTGTAGGATGTGAGCATTGATACAGGCGGGTCAGCGCCTTGCGCCGACGCGTGGGAGGCGAACAGAAGTCCGATCGCGATCAGAATATTGACCGGCGGTATGTGAGGCATCGGTCTCTCCATCGTCCGCACGACCCCGCCCGTTGTCTATTCAAATATACTACCAGGAATCACGGACATCAAGCCGATCTTTGTCCCAGTCGCCCGTCGCGCCGGATGAACGCTGGGAGGTGCTATGAATTTCTTGTCGAGCGGGTTACGCGACCTTGCTCCTTCTCTGCAAGCGGCAGGCCCTATTCCGGACCCGGGCTCCCTCGGAGCCGCGATCATCCGACCGGACACGGCCTGCCAACGAACGACTGCCCACGGCCGCCGACGCGACAACCCCCGAACTCTCCCGGCAGGCGCTTCAAGAGCATCAGCTCGATCGTCTTCGATTGGCCGCCAATGGCGAGCTTGCAGAAGTACAGGCCTGCGGGAACCCCCTCCGCATTCCGCGTCACCCGGAGAACGCCCGCACTCATCTGCCTGACGCCAAGAGCTGCAACCTCTTTCCCGAGAAGATTTCACATATTCAGGTCAACGGAAATCGTCCGGGCAGGAAGAACCGGTTCGCCATAGTCGTATCCGCCCGGCTCTCCATCCGGATTTCAGTGTCCTGGTTCCCGCGTGTCCGGGGACGCTCCTTTTCCCAGATCCAGTATTTCCGCGCCGGCAAGAAGAACCGCCCCTGTGCCGTGCACGTCATTCAGCGGAGTGGGGCGGCTGTAATAGTAGGCAATATCGTCACTCACGATCGTCCCCGCGCAGATCCCTTCGATCTTCCCGTCTGAACGGATTCTGGACCGTACCCCTTTCCAGCCGAGGCGGGCTGCCGCTGCGAACCGGGAGTGGACGTATCCCTTGTTGACAGCCCGTGCGATGGCATAGGTGAACATGGCGGAGCAGGATGTTTCGAGATATGAGTCTGGCATATCAAGCACCTGATGCCAGAGCCCGGACTCGCTCTGGACTTGCACGATTCCACCAATGTGCCGCTCCAGAAGTCCCAGCAGTGTGGTCCGGAAGGAGTGATCCGGGGACAACCTATCCAGGAGTTCAACCTGTGCCATGAGAGCCCAGCCGTTGGCGCGTCCCCAGAACACGAACCCGGATCGTGCAGTGTCAGAATACCAGAAATGGGCCATCAACGCCTTTTCACGGCTGAACAGATGCTGGTAAAAATTGACGATCTGGCGGGCTGCATCATCACTGTAGCCGTTCCTGCCCGACAGTTCCCCCATGCGGGCGAGAAACGGTACACTCATGTACAGATCATCCGCCCAGAGGGTCCACCGCCTCGGAAACGAGCGGACAACCGTCCCGTCGTCCAGCCGATGTTGTCTCGCGCCAATATGCAACGCAACATGTTTGATGTACTCACTGTACCGCTCCTGTCTGTCATGACGATAGACATCGATCACACTTGCACCCATCGCGCCGCAATCGTCCAGCTCCTCCATCAGGAACCGCTGCCCGAACGGGTAGTCCCATTTCCCCTCGCCGTTATACCTGGCCTTGAAGTAGCCGTAGGAGTCGAAGGCAAACTGAACATTCCTGCGAGAGAATCCGATATACGCAGAGTCGTCCACCACTTCTCCAAGCCTCGACATGCCGATGTTAAGCACGCCATTCCAGTAGCGCCAGTCGTTATACCGGCTTCCCAGGCGCAGGTTTGCATTCGCAGGCGCTTGAGCAGGGGAAGCGTACATTCGTCCGCTCCCCCGGTCCACGACGCAGAACAGGGTATCGCGAAGGACTGCGTCAGCCACAGCCCGGACTATGTGTTCATCCTCCGATTGCGGCTCCCTGCCTGATTGTCCGGAGGAACACTGCAGCATACACAGGAGGGGCAGCAGACGCAGCACAGAGGTCACCCGGAGAGCGGACACCATGCTGGTCGGCCGCCGCATTGACCGAGATCCTCTCATCACCTGCCTTCCACCCACCACCGGGGTGGGGTTCCCCGAGGCAGTAGTTTTCTCCGTATGCCGCCGGTCCTGACCCGTGTTCTTCTGTTTCATACTGTACCTCCCCCAGCGGATATCTCTCGTCAATCGGGATACCTCCCGACCGTCTCGTAAAACGCCTCAATATTTGCGGACGAGACGCCCGGAGGCATTCCTCCCCCGCAGGAGAGCACAACGCGCGAGGTGTCACCGAGGGACCTGATAAGCTCCCTGGTGGCCCGGGCAACATCGGACGGATGCCCGGCCGCCAGCACATCGCGCGGGGGAATATTGCCGAGCAACGTCACCCGCCCCTGCGTCAGCACCTTCAACTCGTTGAGTGAAATGTCAAATCCCATATTGAACAGATTCACCCCCATTTCCGGCAAGAAGGGGGCGGACACCGCGCAGGATGCGTCATTATGCAGGAACTTGACTGCGACATCTGCGTCGAACAACTCCTTGAAGTATGGAAGACCGAACGAACGGAACTCTTGCTCCCCCATGAACCCGATAATATCGTCTAGCAGAAAGATCCCGTCGATAGAGGAGATGGTTTCCATCTGAAGGTGTAGCCAATCTTTGAGGTACGAGGTGATCTTCCTCAGAAGCCTCTCCGCTGTTTCCGGTTGAACCATCATCAGCGTAAGGAAGTCCGTTGTCCCCATCAGATAGCTGGCAACATTCAGTGGCCCCCGTGCCACGGCAAAGCGAATAGCATGGCCTGCCTTTTCTATCCCGGGCCGCGAACGCGTCAATCGGTTCAGCACAAACGGCAACAGCCCATCCGTCCGCGGGTCCGGGGACGGCAACCGGTCAATATCAGCGGTTGAGAGCACTGCCCGGTGCGCGTGTGGAAACTCGTCTGGGGGAAAGGTACAGCGGACCCCAAAGGCTGATGGCTCCGTGCACATGCCAAACTCCGACCAGAAACCTGGAAGGAACAGTATGTCTGGAAAGGTGTTGACCGCCCTGAGGTTCGCCTGCAGCCATTCCTCGTCGCTGGAAAAATAGTCGAGTATACGAATACCGGACCAGTTTGGCAGCCAGGGGCTGTCGATGATAAACCCGACCGGCAGAGGGTGGTGAACCTGCCCGTTGATGGTCTGCAGGAGCATCTCCCATTGTTTATCAGTCACGATCGTCGCCCTCCCGCTATGAGCTTCTGGAATCCCTCGTTTGCACGCAGAGCATTACCTGTACACCTGATCATCCCCTGTGTACTCGAACCACTCAAATTCTGCCTGGTTGCTGCTGGGCTCACCGAGGGATGTTGCATACAGTGCGTACATGCATCCGACGAACCCGCCGGCAATTTTTGTACTCAGAAATGTCGCGTCGACGTTGTCCCTCACCAATTTCCACTCACCGGGGACAAACGCGTACAGAAACGAATACACATTCCCCTCCGCTTCGATGCGCAGATACAGGGTCTTGTCATGGAACTCTTCCGGTATCGTTCGTGAGGCAATCAGGTTCATGCTGCTGGCGGCACTGGTGTCCCGACCCGAAGCGAGGAGTTGAACCACCGCTGCATTACCCTCCCTGGACCTGCAAAGGAAATAGTAATGAGTTTCGTTCTGGAAAATTGTGATTCCCACCTTCTCATTGTCAGTCTCCGGCCGAAAACGCATTGCGACGGTCGCGGAACCCTGCAGATGCTGCTGCCGACGGGCCAGGAAGCTTGGATTCCCGCTGCCCGAACAGGTTTCCGGCCTAACTCGCATAGACAGCGTTCCGGCGGGAGCTGCGATCGTATACCATTGTGTGTGAGGGGTTCTCAGAAAGCACCAATTCGGGTCCAGGAGATCCGAATTGAATTCATCCCGTGTCGTGAAATTGCCACTCTGGGGGATGCCGGCGATGCCCTGCTGGGACTGGATGGGAGCAGGATAGGAATACCGGACTTTCTCCTCTCCGGGATTGATGACCGGCCACCCGGATTCCCAGCTCACAGGAGCCAGAAACGTCTCCCGGCCCGTGTTGTAGAANNAAATCTGCATGCCCGGTCGATGTAATGGGAAATTGTCGCCCGGGATCCAGATGTCGCTGCGTGAGGATCGGGTTCTTATCGTACGAAATGTACGGACCGTTGACTCGCGCACTGCGAAAAACCACTTCCGAATGCCGGTCGGCCGTCCCTCCTTCGGCTGCGATCAGATAGTATAAACCGTCCTTCTTGAAGATATGGGGTGCCTCGATCCAGACAGGTTTTTGCGTGATATCTGTTCCGCCGTTTACAAGGATTTGCTCCCTCCCTTTTACCTTGAGACTCTCTGCATCGAAGGGATACATTCTTAGCGTTCTGTGGCCGTCGTAAAGCGATTTCCCATCCGGGGGGATGCTGTTGTAGATGAGATATGCGCTGCCGTCGTCATCAAAGAACAGTGACGGATCGATCCCGTCAACTTCGGGCAGCCAGACAGGATCAGACCACGGGCCCTGCGGGTCGCGGGATGTGACGACGAAATTGCCGCCGATATCGACAAGCGTACAGGTCAGATAGAAAACTCCATTGTGATATCGAATGGCCGGCGCAAAGATCCCCCGCGACACCCCTTGCTTGTCCAGGGTGAGTTGTTCCGGCCGGCTCATGACATGCCCGATCAGCCTCCAATGCACCAGGTCTCTACTGTGCATCACAGGGATTCCCGGAAAGTAGGAAAACGTAGACGTCACCAGATAGTAGTCGGGGCCCACCTTGCAGATACTCGGGTCCGGGTAGAAGCCCGCCAGTATGGGATTATGAAATTCCTCGGCGCCCGGTGACGCCCCCTTCATCGCAGAGAGCAGAAGAAGGCCGAGAAGGACCCCCAGCAGACCGTCCCGCGCATGTCGTATGCGGACCGGATTCCTGCCTGCGGCGCTTTCATGCATTCGCTTCACGCGTTTCCTCCGTAGAGTCGGACCGCTGTTCTCACTTTTGTCGTGAATTGTTGCCACTCTCTCTGGAGCTTTCCGGCGGACCGAGATAGCTTGGCTGTATGGCGCCGGTCTCAATTACCAGTCTCTGCAGCACCACTCCAGGATCGACCGCCCAGTATTTCAGCACATGTCGCCCGGGTTGCGAGAGGGTATGGTTGGACACTCCCTCGGTCACGTTGTTTCTCACCGATTCTTCCCAGTGCTGGAATGTTTTGTCCTCGTGCATGTTGATGATCAGGGGCGATTCATCATCAAACGAGATTCCATATCGCAATCCGGCGGTTGAGTGGAAATTCAAGGTGGGGGAAAGATACGCTCGGACACGAACCGGTCCCGGCGAGTAGAGATAGNNCTGCCAGCCCGGACCTGTCACGGGGAATGGCGTCATTGCCGACCTCGTCCGACCAAGATCGGGGATCCTCTGCCACAGGGTTGGAGGGGAGGAGACGGAGCGGGTAAAATCTTCTGCTTCGACGGCAACATAGTTGTTTTGTTCGACAAAGCATCCGTCGAGATCCTCCCGAGTGAGCCGGGGGTTATTGACGACCGCATTTACCACAACCAACTGTCCATCAGGTCCCCGGACAGTAATCTGGGCCTGATGTGTCCCCTCCGGAGCGCTGTCCCAGTCGACGCTGACCCAGAGTCGTTCCTCCGTCGCAATCGTCACCCCTCTGGTGCTGACCCTCAGCCATGGCTCCGACGGTTGAATAGAACAGGCGAATGGGGTGGTGCCACGGTTGAACACTTCTATATAATAGACCTGTTGATGTACCCCATCGAATACCGGCAGCAGGGCCTGGCTTTTCTCGTGCGGCCACCAGCGGGTCGATCCTTCAATCGCCACCCCCATGTCTGCGTCGGCCGGCACATCCCGCTCCCTCACCGCCGGGATGACGTTTTCGTCCGGTTGCTGCCAGGAAGTGTAGCCGATGTGTGTTTGATCCATCATGTGGTGCCACTTGCCGTTTGCCAGAACGGTATTGTAGTAGGCGGTGATGAGCGAGTCCCGCCTGAATAATTCACGCACCCGGTCTGCAAGCCCGTTAGTTCCCGCCCGTCCCTGGCTCCAATAGAGGCGGTTTCGTGCTGCTGTCACATACAGCTCGTTCAGGTTTGCACAGGCCTCAATAGGGTGGAGAACGAGCTGGTAGTATGAGTCGGTGAATTCTGTCGGGAGCGACTTCCCAATATTCCTGGCTTTTGCTCTCACACTATCATAGGCGGCCACGACACTTTCCGCTTCCCGGTAGTTTACCAGGCTGTACGTCTCCGGCGCAAGGAGCTCGGGCTTACGGCGAGCGTTGAACGTCGTGTATGCGGTCAGGAGCCTGGCGATCTCCCCGGCATGATCGGGTCCGAACTGGCGCGCAGCCCAGCGCCTGCTGTACTCGGGCAGGGAGTCAGCCGGCAGGGCGTCGGGGTTCCAGGCATAGTCGAGAAAGAACGTCGTAGGAAATTCCATCGGTTTGATATCACCGACGTTCACAATCCAGATGCGGGTCGCGCCGTAGCGATATGCCAAATGCATCTGTTCCCAGACGCGTGAAATCTGATTCGTGTTGAGCCACTTATAGTTCCGTGGCCCACCAACGTAATCGTAATGGTAGTAGATGCCAAACCCTCCGGCCCTGGTGGAATCACCCGGGGCCGGGAGCTTTCGAATGTTGCCCCAGTTGTCGTCGCACAGCAACAGCGTGATGTCGTCGTCCACCCGCATTCCGCTGTCATAGTACTCCTGCACTTCCTTATAGAGCGCCCACACCTGTGGTATCGTGGTCAGCGACGTGCCGGTCACATCACGAAGGATCGCTCGCTGGTCGCGCACGATTCTCTGGAGCAGGGAGACATTTGCCTCCTTCGTCATCGGTTCGTCACCGTCCCCACGCATGCCCACCGTGACGATACTTTCATTTGTTCCCATGCGGACAATCCCCTCTCTCCAGAACTCCCGCAATACCTCTTCATTCTTCTCGTAATTCCAGGGTCCCGTGCCGAATTTCGCCCACTCAGCATGCGCGCGCATCATCGGTTCATGGTGAGAGGTGCCGATAACAACTCCAAACTCATCGGCCAACAGGGGATTGCGGGGATCATCAACATAGAACGCCCTCCCCCACATTGCAGGCCAGAGAAAGTTTCCTTTCAAACGAAGGATAAGCTCGAATACGTGTTCGTAAAAAGCGCTGTTAAACCCTCCGAACTTCTCGCCAGCCCAGCCCGAGAGAGCCGGTGCTTCATCATTGATAAAGATGCCCCGGTATTTGATCTTCGGTTCACCCCGGCTGTGGCGGACCGGTTGGACATACACGCTCGACTGCTTTCTCACAGGCACATCCGCCCACCAGTACCAGGGAGAGACCCCGATTGCTTCCGATAGGTCGTACATGCCGTACATGGTCCCCCGTTTGTCGCTCCCGGCAATTACCAGCGCGCGACCGACGCCCGGAAGAGGGTGTTCCACCACCTGTATCAGGAACGTTTCCCAGCGTCCAGCAATCCCGCTGACGTCGAGCGTTTTCTGCTGCACCATCTTCTGTATCAGCGGACTCTTGTCGATGGAGCCGATGAGCACGATCTCTTTCAGAGCAGGAATTGTATCGAGGGCGATAACGGGCGTCGCGCCAGTCACGCGGCCGATGTCCGCCTGGAGGTGCTTCAGAACCCGCAGGACACCAGGATGGTCGCCAGAGCTGACGATCATGGGTACCGACTTCCCCGCTTTGGAGAGGGTAAATGTTCCCTTCCCCGGGATGCTGGTTATGTACGACTCAGCTCCCGGCGGGCCAGCGACAGCTCGCGTTGAGAAGAGCAGTGCAAGTACAAATGAGACGGGGAACACGCACCATCCTGGTACTCGCGGAGGAGGCGTGTTCTGATCCGGGGATTCATTGGTGGGCATATTCGGTCTCTCTTCCTAGTCGGCCAGTATCGTTTGCAGAGGCCAGGTCAGTCGGGGGAACACATTCGGTCCGTCACTCGAGCTGTCGGCCCTGCAAAGGGACATATGTTCTTGCTCCTGTTCGACGGCGCATGCGGCGCCTTTGAGCTCCCCGGCAGCTGGAATGATTCCGGGGGGACATTACCATTCAAACCGAAGGGCGCCAGCATCCCAGATGCTCTTGACGCTGGATACTTCTCCTGAAATTCCCGATTTCGGGCATCTCTTTGCCCCCCAGCAGGAGGAGCTTGAAACGGTTTATCTCAGGGAAGGCTTGACATTGGCGGCCAAATTCTGTAGATATTTATGATTTGAACCGGTTCAACCGACCAAACTACCGAGTCAATTCTAAATCAGCGCATCATCGGGTTGACGCTCCTCATCGCGAAATGAAGCAGTCTTGAACCGGCCTCACGGAGAGCGGTCAGCTCGGAGGACTCCAGCCGGAGACCGTTCCCACTGAAAGTCAGGCACTCGAATGAAGAAGATCACAATTGTGGATGTAGCGAAGCGGGCAGGCGTGTCCAAAGGGACCGTCTCCGCCGTCATTAACGCCAAGAAAACCGTCAAGCCGACAACGAGAAACCATGTCCTTGAGGTTATGAAGGAGCTGCATTTCCGGCCCAAGGGCGTAGCCAGAAACTTGCGGAACGGCGACCTGGACAAAAGCATTGGCATCATCATCAAGGATTTGAACTACCCTTTCTACACTTCGATCGCGATCGGCGCCAAGGAATATGCCAACAGCATGGGATATTCCGTTATCGTCTCAAGCTCAGAGAACAATCATGAGGATGAGAAGAAGATTACACATCTCTTTTCCGCCAAGGACATCAAGGGAGCGATCATCGCGCCGATCGTCGAGGGGGCCGCGGAGATCGAGCACCTCTTCCGGCTGAAGATGATCAACTACCCCTTCGTGCTGCTGGAAGACGTCAGGGGAATCCGGACCAACGTTGTGGCAATTGACAACCTGCGCGCAATCAAGAAGGCGGTGAAGTATCTCATAGACACCGGCCACTCAAAGATCGTGCACTTTGCCGGGCCCCCCGCCTCGTCGCACACACAGGAGCGGATAGAAGGATTTCGCGATGCGTTCAGCGAAAGCACACTTGCGTTTCACAAGGACATGATCGTTTCCGTCGGATCCCGTCATGAAGAGAGCTACGGCGCAACCACGCAATACTTCACAAACAGACGACGGGAGGAGTACCCAAGCGCGATTGTATGCTTCAATGATCAGCAGGCACTCGCGGTCATGACCGCACTGAAGGATCTGGGAATTCGCGTGCCCGAAGACATTTCCATCGTCGGGAATGACGACATCTCGTACGCACAGGCATATCCTGTTCCCCTGACAACAATCAGGGCTCCCCAGCAGGAGATCGGGAAGACAGCCGCAGAGATTCTTATCCGCAATATTGAATCGTCAACGTTGATGCCGATTGAACGGGTCGTCCTTGAGACAGAATTTGTTGTGCGCCAGTCAACCAGGGCGCTCTCATCAGCGTAACGGCTCTTCCACCATCCCTCCGGCACCCCTCTGCGTGACACGCCGCGGCCATTCCTCAGAGGTTCATCGAACGCCTGATCCCGAGTTCCAGGCCGCGAAGTTCGGCCAGTCCCCGCATTCTCCCGAACAGTGAGTACCCGGGGTAGATGCCATGCTTCTGGGCATCCGGTTGCATGAGGTGTCCGTGGTCCGGTCGAAACGGTATATCTCTTCCTCCTTCGCTCTCCCGGCGTTTCTGCTCGACCAGAATCGCCCTCATCACGCCGGGCATATCAACATCCCCTTCGAGATGGTTTTCCTCAAGAAAATCACCCCGCTCGGTCCTCGAGACGTTTCGCAGGTGGACGAAAGCAATCCGATGTGCGAAGCGTGTCGCCATGTCGACGAGATCGTTCGAATGCTTCGCCCCGTACGACCCGGTGCAAAGGGTGATCCCGTGTGCCGGTGAATTGCTCACAGACAGGATTTCGTCGAGATCGTCGCTGTCGGTGACAATCCTCGGGAGGCCCAGAATCTGCCAGGGCGGGTCATCGGGATGGATGGCCATCCGAACACCGGACTCTTCGGCGACGGGGATGATGTCTTTCAGAAATTCCTGAAGGTTCTCGCGGAGAGCGGGTGCACGCATCCCCTCGTACTCGCCGATAGCAGTTCTGAGGCGCTCGAGCGAATACGCCTCGAGTGAGCCGGGCAACCCGAGCAGGACCGTCTGCGTCAAACGATCTTTGTCCGCTTCCGACATACCCTCGTACAATCGCCGAATCCGGTCACCGTCCGCTTCGCTGTAGTCCTTCTCGGCGCCCGGTCGATTCAATATGAACAGATCAAACGCGGCGAAGATGTCAGCCTCGAACTTCGTCGTAATTGATCCATCCCTAAACACGACCCGAAGGTCCGTCCTCACCCAGTCAAGCACCGGCATGAAATTGTAGCACACGACAGTGACGCCGGAGCGTCCGAGATTCTGGACGGTCCGTTTGTAATTCTCAATCCAGCGCCGATAGTCACCCGTTCTCTTTTTGATCTCCTCGTGCACCGGAACACTTTCGGCAACCAGCCAGGTTAGTCCGTCGGCCTCAATCGCGGCTTTCCGCGTCCTGATCTCCTCGACAGACCACGCTTCCCCGACGGGGATCTGATGAAGGGCCGTGACGACCCCGGTGGCGCCCGCCTGCCGTATTTCCTGCAATGCGACGGGATCGTTTGGACCGAACCATCTCCACGTTTGTACGAGACCCATTTCTGCTTCTCTCCTAGCTGTTCGCTGCCTCACTCACGATCCACCTGTCGTCCTGCCCCCGCTCCAACCCACGTTGACTCCCCGATCGCTGCCGGATGGATCGGTTCACACATCCCGGTCGTACGGACCCGGCAGACGGATCCCGTGACTCACAGCCCGCGACCATCAGAACCCTATCGAATACCCGCCATCCACCGGGAGCGTGACGCCGGTAATAAACTGCGACTGTTGCGACGCGAGAAAGAGCGCTGCGTTCGCCACATCCAGGGGTTCCCCCAGTGTTCCCATCGGTGTTCGGGCAAGCACCCTGTGTTTTCTTTCAGGGTCATCGTTCAGGGCTTTCGCTGACATATCCGTCCGGATGAAGCCGGGCGCGATGCAGTTGACGCGCACGCCGTACGGAGCCCATTCCACAGCCAATGCCCGGGTCATCCCTTCAACCGCGGCTTTCGATGCGGCATAGCCAATCACTTTCGGAATCCCGAACTGCGATGCCATGGAACTTATCATAATGACCACACCCGCGCGCCGGTGGACCATTGCTCTCGCGAGTTCCCTGGTGAGCGCGAAGACTGCCGTCTGGTTAGTCTGGATGATCTCCGAAAACTCTTTGTTTGATACCTTCAGGGCTTCCTTCTTCAGATTGATGCCCGCATTATTGACAAGTACGTGGACATCGCCGACAGTGTCGTGTATACGTGTGTCGAGTTCCTGCAGGTGATCAACATTATTGAGATCGAACACAATGTAGTGAGTGTGTGTTCCAAGCTCGTCCACCGCGCGCTGCAACTTTTTAGTGTCCCGTCCGATAATGACAACGGTGGACTCGTTCGCCGCGAACGCCCTCGCGGCGGCCAGACCCAGGCCGCTTGCTCCGCCGGTGATCACGACATTCTTCCGCTTCAGGTCTTCATACAGAGCAATCATCCCAGTACCCAGCCCGATTTGTGGACCATCCATTCTTGCCTGGTTGTCATCTGGCGACAACCAGCTTCTTTGTGCGTGCAATCGTACCTGCCCGGATGGTGTAGAAGTAGACACCGGAGGCAAGATCCGACGCGTCTATGCTGATGCGATACCGGCCTGCCTCGTAGGTTCCGCCTGCGATTTCCTTCACCACCTGCCCGAGGACGTTGCACAGGACAAGGCGGACCTCGGTTCTCAGCGGGAGTGAAAATTCAATTGTCGTTGACGGGTTAAAAGGATTCGGATAGTTCTGTGACAGCACGAAATCTACAGGTTGCTGTTCGCGTTCAGGCGCGTCGACTGTCTGGTCCCCCGTGGTGAAATTTGCCGTGGCAGAGTATGCGCTCGCACCGCTGTCGTTCAACGCGCTCACGTGCCAGAAGAATGCCGTATTCGCTGCCAGAGGGTCCAATCGCAGGAGAGTATCGGCCACAACGGAATCCACGATGACCGGCGAAAATCTGCCGTTATCCGAAACCTGGATCCGATAGGACAGCGCGGAAACGGAAGGATGCCACACCAGGAGTGGATTGCGCGGCTCGCCTGTTGTTCCAACAGGCGATGCAGGTACCGGTGGAAGGGGTGAGGCGACATATTTCCGCAACCATGCGAGCGCTGGACGTTCAGACCCGTCAGAACGCACGAGGTAGGCGTTCTGCTTCCAGATATCACCCTGGACATAGCCCCACAGCGTGATTCCCTTCACTCCAGGGTTTTCCCAGAAGAGCGGAAAATAGGTCTGATAATTCTGAAGCTGAATATTGTCGTCCGCCTCGTTGATATCGAACTCGGTGATGTACACAGGCAACCCGGTGGCGACAAGCCTTTCGAGGTTGTATTTCAGGGTGCTGATCGGATATGAATACACCGGGGTCGCCCCGGCAGGACTCTTAAATTCAAAATAGTGCCCCTGCACACCGATCGCGTCGATCAAGCCCCGCACGCGGAGCGTGTCAATAAGCCGCAGGTAATTTGTGGTAACGCCGTTGTCCTGCAAGATATTGTACTCGTTGACCAGAAGTTTCACTCCACGCATAGAGTAGTGTCGGGCCCACTGAAAGGCCGTGATGACCCAATCCCACCCGGTTATCCCGGTTCCGCCCAGCGCATTCATGTACGGGGGCGGTGCATGAAAAGGCTCATTGACGACATCAACGAACGACATCGAGGGATACCTCTCTCCGACGAGACGGATCCACTCTTCGACTTGCGCTCGCTGGCTGGCTGTGTCGAGCGAGGCGATCCACGAAGGCTGCTGGTTCCCCCAGACAAGCGTGTGGTGCTTGTGCGGGAAATAGTTGCTCAGGGCATAATTGTATATGTTGTCGAGAGGAGCCCAGTTGTAGTTGTCCTGGACTCCTTCTACGCTGCCCCATTTGCCTGCATTTCCGGGTGTAACCTGATTCCAGTACGTGGCAAAATTTGAGTGAAAGACGCTTTCGATCCCGCAGCCCAGGAATTTGGCCTTCCCCTTCGCGAGTTGGGACAATACCTGTGAGGGGAGGAATCCAACCATACACACGATGAGAACAACGACGGTCCGCCTCAGCCATTCGGGAGACGGATCATTCCGGTTCACCATTGGTAGGCCCTCCGATTTGTTCAGCTATTTCACCTGTCGAGCCATCGCGACTTCAATGACAGTGCTATTGCCTGCTTCGCTCTCTCACATACTCGACAACTTCTCTCATGGGCGCGACCCAAACGTCCTTCTCGTTTTGCCTCAGGAATAACAGCAGCTGGCGGTGATCAGCCAAAGACACATCGAGTGAATGCTCACCCCCGACTCCGTGGAACAGGAAGACGAGCATGGCGTGCTTGCCTCTAGCCTCTCTCACCAGGCGGATGAGTTCCTCGCCTGATTGACCGTTGACCATGTACGCCCCCACATCATACAGGTTCACTGAATCAATCTGTTCCAACCTTTCTCCCACTCCGCGCGCTCCCGGGAACTCTTTTCGGATCTCGTCCACGTACGACGAATCGCCGGCTCTCATTTCACCACAGGGATAGGCAAACGTCCGTGTATGCTTCCCATCCAGGGCTTCAAGAAGCGTGTTTGCCATCGCGATTTCATCGGCAATCCGTCCGACAGTGTACAGGCTCAGGTCATACTCCGGTCGTACCCAATCCCTTCCTGGAACAGTCCCATCGCACGGGTGGAAGAGAGTATGATTTCCCAATTCGTGGCCCTCGCCTGCCGCCGAGACCCAGTCTCTGACACGCTGCCTAAAACTGGGGAAAAAACCGGAGATATAAAAGGTCCCTTTGAACCCGAGAGAATCAAGAATCGGAACGACATTATCCAGGTGGACGTTCAGCGCGTCGTCATAAGTGAGTACGACGGCGCATGGCTTCCCCTTCCATACCGCTTCGTCCTGTCCTGCTGCCGGGAAGTGGAGAGCGATCAGCAGACCACCGAGTCCGATGCTCATCCTTCTATGTGAAACGACCCAATTCAAGAGTGGCATAGACGATCCAGGCTTCCTTTCTCCCGCGTCAGCACCTGCTCCGCGCACAAAACCTCCAGATCACGAAAACAGGGTATGTTCAGGCGGGCCGGTCAAACTGAGGGCCACGCTCAAAGTGTGTTGAGACTGAGGTCAACTGCCGGGTTGTGAACGGCCGGAGTTCACTTCAGAAGCACCATTCTCTTCGTCTGGACGAACGAGCCCGCAGTCAACCGGTAGAGATACACTCCACTTGGCAGTCCGTCAGCAATGAATCTCACCTGATAGCTCCCCGGCCCTTGCTTCTCATTCACCAGCACTGCCACCTCCCGGCCAAGAAGATCGTATACAACCAGCCGCACCTCTCTGGTCCCCAGGTCCTGGCTCCTGGTCCCCGGTATGTCGTACCGTATCAGCGTCGTCGGATTGAAGGGATTCGGATAATTCTGACCCAGCACGAAGGCAGTCGGAGAATTACCACCGGCACCGTCGACCCCGCTGCTGATCCTTACGAGGTCATCGATGGCTGTCTGCAGGGTATCCCCGGCCAGCCCCAGTGCGGTATCTGCGGAGACCGCATTCGAGTAGTTCTGATCCCTGGCATTCCTGGCCGTTGACAAGACAGCAATCATCCGTGACCAGGAGTCAAGCGTGAAGTCATCCTGATTCAGAGAATCCGCATACCGCACCATCGAGTCCAGGGCATTATACTTCATTCCGACGCCCACCACGGCAAAGAACGCCGGCTTGCACTGGTTATGCGCATCCCATAGCGAGGAGGATTGGTTGGTCTTGAATGTATATTGATCATTCAGCCCGTCTTTGGACACGTTGATGATTTTTCCCCGCCCTGACAGATAGCTCCGTTCGACGAAACATTTGAATAATTGACCGTACTGGTTTGCCTGTGTCGCCAGTACAGGGGCGGGCGGCGTCGCGCTGCCTGTTGTCACGTCCAATTCGGTGACACTCATCTCGGTACAGACAGTATCGAATTTATTGTACGTCGCGATCCATTGTTCGGCCGTAGGTGACGAATTGGCATCGTGCTCCTGCATCCCGATCCCGTCAAGATATCCGGCGTGGAAAACCGGGCCGCAGAGCCTGACAATCCCGTCCGCTTTGACAGGGCTATGTGTGTTGTAATCGTTATAGTACAACTTGATCTGCGTCTCGCCGTACTGGACGGTGTACAGACGGGACAGTTCAAATGCCTTCATGATATACGTGGAATCGCCGAAGGTCGTATACCATTCGTTCCCGGAACGGCGAACAGCGCCGGTATTGTCGTCAATGGCCTCATTCACAACGTCGATGGCCGTGAGCAATCCGGGCCACCCTTCGTGGATCAGCCGGAATATTTCCTGAATGTAAAAATCCATCCGCTGGACCATCTTCTCTTTCGTCAACCGTATCCCGGACGCCGTGTAACCGGAGCGGAAGAATTCGGCCGGGGTCTGGGAGTGCCACACAAGGGTATGACCGCGAAACCTGAATCCCTGTCTCGCTGCCCAGTTGAGCTGAGCGATCATGTCTCCATTAAACCGAACGATCGGATGGATATCAACAGAATCTCTTGCTTCGCTGGTCGCGGCGGCCGCATACGCAGCGGCACTCCCGGCAATGTTCACGGTGTATTGAGGCTTCATATTGTTGCCGGGCGACATCCAATTCATATGATACTTGATCAGATACCCTCCGTACGGAGTAATCACCGCCGACTGACCGGGGACGTAAGGGTCGTCTGCAAAACCGATATTTCTGTAGGACAGCAGACAACCGATGGAGAANNGCAGGGCCCCGGGCCGACAACAGCAGCGCGAGTGCGGACAGGATTGTCAATACCCGTGAGGGCCGAATCCAATGCGTCGAAGCATATTTCATGTGGAACACCTGTGACAATTTGTGGGAATTCTAATTGGAGACGAATGTTGTGATGCTTGATGGATCCAGCGTAGCGACGAAACCGTCATTGACAACGGAGATAGCGCTCCCTTGTGCGCAATTCTTCGATTGTGAGGTTGTGTACGGGGAGACGGAAGTCACGGTCCCGTTGCGTACCGAAAACGCCTGTTGAACTGGAAGAGAACTCGTATTCAGCGCCACGATAACAACTTTCGAGGAGGACGTATCCCTGTACGACGAGACGAGTACGTTCCTCTGAGGCATGGCACTGCATTTGACCTTATGATACCCGGGGCGGACGAACCTGGCGTACTGAGACATGACGTACCCCCGTTTGCTCACAGCCCCGTCTTCGCCAATCGGCCCATAGTATCGTACAATGTACCACCATACATACGCATTCATTCCGGCATTCATACAATCATGAATTTCCCTTCCGGTCGCGAGAACCGCAGTCCAGGAAGTGTCGAGTACCAGATGTTCCGTCATCCACACCTCTTTCCCTTTGCTGACAGCCAGAGGATACGGCGCAAGTCCTCCTCCGTAGATGTGTCCTCCGATGATATCCAGATTTGCCGCAGCGGAAGAATCATTGAGCGTAGAGTCTGACAATGCATGCACGAAATTCTGGGACTCCGGCATCATCACTCTGGTCCCGATTGCAGCGGCATTGTTCTTCATGAACGTGCGGAATTGCAGGGCATTCCAGCTGCAGGACTCATAGGTGACGTTGGCATCGGGTTCGTTCTGAAGAGAAACGGCGTATAAGGGTGCGCCATTGACCGCCATGTAGTCTGCGAATGTTTTGAGGTGCGCCGCATAGGCCGCATAGGAGGTGTCATTGAGGACTCCTCCCACAATGTTGTTATTGCTCTTCATCGCCGGCGGCGGAGTCCACGGGGAAGCAAACACGAGCGCTCCGAGCGACTCAGCCAGCTGCGCAACCTGAAGCTGAGCGTTGAATTCATTCACGTCGTCGGTATAGGGAATTCGCAGGCGAAGGATCGTGAACCCGAGCTCCCCTTCTCCAGCTCCAAAGGCCTTCTGCATTTGACCGGCCGTCATTGCCGGTCGCCAGGGGAGGATGTTCGCCCCCCCAAACCCTCTGATATATTGCTGCAGGCTGTCCAGATAGACAACCGCGAGTGGGACGGCGACCGTGTCCACGAGAAAATCCAGCGTCGTATCGCCATGGATGACAATATTGTCGAATTGCTTTGAAGATATTAGCGGGGATGTGGTAATCGTGTTCTCGATCCGGACAGTAAAACTCTGCTCCAGCGCGTATTGTGGTATTCCTGGGCTTGCTCTTTCCATCGGAGAAGTGTGCGTCAGCGCCAGGGGGAGGTTCATTCCCCCCCCTCCCTTCAGGACCATTTTCCGCACCTGAGATTCGCCTCCCGTTTGCAGGCTGTAGAAATAGACCCCGGGAGCAACCTTCTGGCCACGTGTATTCCGGCCATCCCAGAGTACGTTATGCATTCCCGCAGGTTGAGCCCCGGCAACGGCTTCTCGTACCACCCGTCCAAGGATATCATAAATCAGTACCCTGATTTCCCCCTGGGTCCTGAGCTCATACGAAAACGCTGTAGAGGACGAAAACGGATTTGGATAGTTCTGTCCAAGTTCAAATTGTGCCGGTAGGGTCACACCAGGGTCGACGGATGTGAGAGCGACGGCAATCTGGTATTGACCTGTCGCATCTGTCAAGGTTGAATAGACATTTGCGGGATTTTCAACCTCCGTAAACGAAACGAGAGCGTTCTGCACTGCTGTTGTCGGTGCAGAGACCGCGCCCCGGACCACTACGGTTTGCGCATTGATCCGGATACCGAACCAGATGTGGCAGAGGCACAAGGGTCCAAGGAGGAGGTGGTTCAGCCTGTCACTTTTCATCTGGGACCTTCATCGTTGAACAAAGGTAACGGGGAGGATGGAAGTCCGTGGAATGGTTCTGCCCTCACGGATGCCCGGTACAGCCTCGGGCTAGTTCCCGACCCTCGCCCACACGAAGCAAGAGCCGTCTTTCCGATCCGGTCTGGTGCCGGGGGAATCCGCAGTGCAGAGGCTCCCGGCATACGGATCTACGAAGAGATAGCGATGTGTTGTCAATGACATCAACATGAGATCGCCGCGCCGCATGTCCTCCCACTGAAATGTTGAGGCATCTCCCGACTCCTGCTTTTCGATTCGCACTTCACTCATCGCACCTGTTCCCTTCACGGTAATAACCCCCCCGTCAACCACCGATTGCAGAGCGATCCGGCCCTGGC
>DKBG01000168.1 GCA_002451155.1 Ignavibacteria bacterium UBA6906 | reverse complement strand
GCGACGAACCTCGTCGCCCTACAGGGCTTGCACAGCTATTCTGGTCTCTTCGATGAGCTCAATTGCCGGCTGAAGCTCTAGCGGCGCAACCGCTTCTGATGCTCGTTCCAGGCAGAGTTCGAGCTGCGCCTTAATCTCGCTGCACCCTCCCTCCTTCGCCCGCCTCCGACAGGTCTCCGCCAGGTACTCCGGGCTGGCGGCTCTCATCTCGCTTCTGCCGAGCAGCATCTTTGCCACATAGTTGAACCGTCCGTCAATGAGGTCTTCTTCGACATCCTCCGCGTCGTCGAGTGCCAGCAAGACTTTCCCCAGCTCGCCAACGAATTGGGAGATGGGCGGGACGGAGGCCAACAGGCCAAGCTTCCCGTAGATTGCCGCCGAGCCCAAGGAGAAGATCGCATCCACTGACGCGTAGGCTTCCAGCAGCTCTTCAGGAGGAGATTCCCGTTCGTGCTGGAGCTCCCAGACGCGGACTATCCCTCCTATTGTAGCATGTGTTGCGCGGCGGAAATGGCGCCAGAAATCATCATATGACGCCATGACAGTCGAAAAAGCCCGTTCCGCCTCGCTCAGGAAAAGCGGCGGCGCGAGGTGCAGGGAGGAATGCTGCAGCTGCCCATCGAGGAGGTCATCCTGGATCCGGATGGCATAGAATAGCGCGGTCTGTCCCCAGATGATCGTTTCGACGAAATTAGCCGGGAGTCTGGGAGAAGCGCCAGACTCCCTCTCGATGATCCATTCCGGTAGGTGTTTCCAGTACGGGTCAGTCACCGCCCCACCCCAAGCGGGCGGACGTCTCCGCGACTGACCGCGTAATCGCTCATCGTACTCGATGAACAGTCCGCTCAATCCAGCTGGCAATCTGGATAGAAACCCCACCAGATCTCCCCGCAACTCTTCTGCTGTTACGGGACCCACTCTGGCTTCAGCTTCATTGCTTTTGTGCACATCCACTCATTAAGATAGTCCTCAATGGTCTGTCCGTCCACAGTTCCCTGGTTCAGGCTATGCAAGAGTTCCGTCCATTCGGCATCCGATAGCCCAAACCGGCTGAGGACGGACTCGAGATCTTTCTTCTCACGGACTTTTGTCGGGCTTGAGTCTGGGCTCTTGTCATTCTGTCCGTTGTGTATCTTCTTGACGCCAACTAGGATCATAAGCAGCCCCATATCGTTTAACGCCGCTTGAATGACCTTTGATACTTTATCACTATGTCCTTTTTTAGTTTCCACAAGTTCCTCCTTTCATGGAATGTCCAAGCAGGCAGTTGTCAGTTCTTCACAGCTACCTCCATCGTCATAAGCTTCCGCTGAAGCTCCCGTGCTGTCACAGTAACGGAATCTATTTGGAGATATTTCTGATAATGTGTCCGCGCAAAGTTCATCTCGCCACGTCGCTCACAAATATTGCCGATGAGCAAATGCGCTTCCACACAGGAGTCACTGTGCGCAAGAGCCGCATTTGCCTCTGAATCTGCACCGGCTGTGTCACCCACAAAATAGAGCGCGCGTGCGAGAGCGCAATGAGGTGATGATGCATCGCTATTCTCACTTGCGGCCATCTGAAGAAACCGTAATGCCAGATAGGGCTCTTCAAGATCGACCAGTGTTCTACCCAGAACCTCAAACGGACTTGTTGTGGGCCTCTTCCTCCTTTCCAGACCTTGCATGAGATTGAGTTCGTACGTTTTCGCCCGAGCTGAGTCTCCATCCTTCCAGGCAAATGCTGCGAGCAGGGCATACGTGTCCGGATCCACCGGAAGCAACGCGAGCGCAGAATCGAGAACTGTGCGGGCCCTGTCAAACTGTTTCCTCCGTATCAGGACCCTGGCGTACTCAGGATACACGGGAGGATACGACATCCCGGATCGTATGAGCGGCTCATAGGAAGCCGCTGCTTCCTCATACCGTTCAAGTCGATAGTATTGCGTGCCCAGGTTTTCGAGGATAATCCTGTTCCCGGGGGAAAACCTCAACCCTTTCTCCAGGGCCGCGACGCGGCATGGAAGATCGGCCTCGAGGTAGCATCCTGCAAGCTCGATCATGGAGAGTTCAAAGGGTGTAACGCGGGACATGAGAGACCCGAGCACACGGTAATGCGCTTCTGCCTCCAGGCGGGCATGCTCTGTCCCCGCCGAGACGAGCGGCGGAATCAGCCAGACGCGCGGCGCAACGAATGTCGAGTCCAGCCTGATTGCCTCATCCAGAAATACCCCCCCGCCCGGTTCGCCGGTCAGGATATATGTGGCCGCCCTTTTGAACGCGTTTGCGGCGCTGTCGGTGAGCGCCCTGCCCGGCATCCATGCTTCCAGATCAGGGGCGAGCACCGCAATTTCAAGGAAGAGGAGGATCGACTGGACAACAGCCGAGGAAGCGGCAGGAAGCTGACCGGGTGATTCAAACGGTGCCCGGGCGATGTGACGCAGGAATCCGGTCTCGCGCGCCTTCAGCTTGAGCTGGAGAATGTACGAGGAGGCTTCCCGGATGATCTCCCCGTCCAACTGGAAATCCGCCCCTTCCTCCTGAGATTCCGCGTCCAACACGACCAGGTCCTTCTTGCCCAGAAGCTCGCCTGGGAGGTAGCTCTCCTGGACCAGTCGGGCCCAGTCGTCGATCCGAGCGTCGCCGGTTTCGTTGCGGACCTCGCGGAGCTGGACCTTTACCTGGTTCGTCCCGCTCACTGGTTGATGTCCACTTCCCCGGAACAGCCAGATCCCCAGGCTCGCAATTACCAGAACCGCAGCCACTCCAACGAGCGACCAGGTGCGTTTCCTCATGCCCGGGGTGGCAGCAGAAAGACGGGCGGAGGAACCAGAACCTGTCGCGGGTCCCGCGAGTTCCCGCAGGTCTGCCACCATCTCCTCAACATTCTGGTATCGTTCCTCAACGCTTTTCGCGAGAGATTTCTGGATGATCTGATCAAGGGCCTGAGGAACATGCGCGCGGGCGGAGGAGAGTGGCATCGGGTTAAGATTCAGGATGGAATAGACGAGAGCCTGTTCGTATGAGCTGTCAAACGGCAGCCGTCCGGTGAGCATCTCATAGAGCAATACCCCGAGGGACCAGATATCGCTCCGGTTGTCGACCGGTTCTCCCCTCGCCTGCTCCGGCGACATATGCGTCACCGTTCCAACCTTCCGCCCATCGGTGGTAACTCTCGTCGCTCCGGAAAGAAGCGCAACCCCGAAATCAACGATCTTCGCCTTTCCCCTGTCGGTCACCATGACATTCGCCGGCTTGATGTCCCGGTGAACGATCCCGTTTCGGTGCGCTTCCGCGAGTCCCTCTCCCACCTGTATGGCGTACTTGAGCGCCTGATCGACCGGCAGAGGACCCTGGGCGATTTTCTTCTTGATCGTCTCGCCTTCGCAGAACTCCAGGACGATAAATGTTTGTCCGTCCGGAGATTCTTCGATGTCATGGATGCCGCAGATGTTGTCGTGCTGGAGGGCGGAGGCGGCCTTGGCCTCGTGGATGAAGCGTTCCTTCGCTTCGGGATCACGGGTGAGATTAGGAGGGAGGAACTTCAGCGCAACGTGTCTGCCGAGCCTGATGTCCTGGGCTTTGTAGACGACGCCCATTCCTCCCCCGCCGAGCTGCTGCAGAATGTTGTAGTGAGAGACCGTTGTACCGACCATCTGGACCTCCCGGGGGAAGAGGCAGCGGGTCTGGAGCGAAGTGCGGATTCCGCGGAAAGATAGCCGGGTGGAGTGCCATAGTCAACATCTCACCCGGGGGCAATTCTGTTGTTTTTTCGAGCGAATCCTGATTTTTTTTGGCTCAACGCCTGTAGGGCGACCGGTCTGGTCGCCCTACACCGGATCCGGAGACTGGAGGTCCCACGAAGATTGGCAGGTGGATCCCGCAGTGTGGTATCTCTCCCCGCTACAATTCCCACCCTACCGTTGTACTGAACACGTAGTCGCTCTTGCCCGCTTCGTTTGGCGGCTTGCTGTCGTAGTTGTGCGTCAAGCCGAGTTTGAAGGTGAAGTTGAGCGGCAGGTCCCACTTCAGATCTGCTTTGAACTTGCTCCGGACGCGACCTCTCTCCGTAAGGCTGGGATACACAGAGAGAGAGGAGAGAAAGCTCAAATCGCCAATGTCGAACACGTTAAACTCCAGAGTTCCGAACGATTCGGCGCTGTTCAACGATGGGGTATCGGCAGGCGTCTCTAAAGGCGGCTCGGCGGGCGGCGCCTCCGAGTGCTGGAACTGCTCGTTCACGTAGCTGCCCCCGGCGGCCAGAGTAAGTTCCAGCCGTTGAGTGGATACGACATACGTCCCGATACCAAGACTCCCCGAGGAGCGAAGGTCCAGAAGTTGCTCATCGCTTGTCTCGAACATAAGTGTAAAAATAGAGTACCAGTTGTTGTGGAAGAAGTATCGCTGGTTGAAACTCAGGTCAGCTTTCCTGCTATTCTCGGCGCTCTGCTGAACATTGCTGACTGCATTGAGCGCAATGTCGGAATAGAACCTCTCCGCCCGATATCCGAGCATTCCACGCGTAGTCAATTGCTGCGAGCCGTTTGCTTTTGTGAACGTGTAGCCGAAGTCCAGGGAAGCCGAGAACCGGTTAATAAAGCCCCGTTCGACACTTTCCAGGAACACCAGGTCGGGTCCCTTAATCTGTACCGGTCCTTCAGCGGCGTCGATAATAATGGCCGACGAATCGGCAGGGTCGGTCCAGAAGGATCCAGAATACCGTCGGCCCTTCGCTGTGCGAAAGGCAAAATACTCCTTGCTTTCGAGAGAGCGGACCTCATCCCAGTCGATCACAAAGACATTGTCGCCATAGTCGGTTTCAAAGTAGAGTAACCCTCGTTCCAGCTTTTTGACCTCTCCGACCAGCCGGTCCCCGCTTTTCGTGAGAAGGACATCCGCGCCGGCACGCGCCGCCAGCGGAAAGACAAGGAAGCAGAGTGCGTACAGAACGCATCGGGCGAAAGGGTGTCTTTGAGGGGGCATAGCTACTCCATGGGTCGGCGGATTGTCCGGGGAGAGACAGACGCGCTGGTCTATCCGGGCCCCGGTACGTACGAGCGGTCGGAAGAACCGGGCACTCACCGATCTTGCCGTCAAGTCTCGATGAACAGAAATTGAACAAAAATCTTGAGAAATGCTCAACTGGATGAGGGCCACGCAGTCGCCCCCGGGAAAGGCTCGACGAACCTCGTCGCCCCACAGCTTGAGGCCGGAACGTGTAGGTCGACCAGATTGGCCGACCTGGCGGGCGACGAACCTCGTCGCCCTACAGCTTGGGACCGGGACTTGTAGGTCGACCAGGTTGGTCGACCTGGCGGGCGAGGAATCTCGTTGCCCTGCAACGGCTGACCGGAACACTATTCTGGCCAATCGTGAGGTGCTGCCTTGGTTCGAGCATTTGATCGCTTTCGAAGCGGGTCCCGCCCGCTGCGAAAGAATTCCGACGCTGATGGACTATCCTCTTGACATTAACCTGCGCTTTCAGTACCGTCGATACGCTCACATTCGACGCTGAGCGTTTTCACACTGTTCTTCTCCACTCACCTGACAAGAGATCCGGATCGCCTGGATTGAGACAGCACAATCATATGCCTCACCGGACAGGGCACCGATCCGTTCCCTCCATTTCGTTCCACTACAGCTCATCCACCATCATTTACAACCGTTAAGGAGGTTCTCATGAGAACCACTTTCGCCATGTTGTGTCTGTTCGTGGTCACGCTGCTCGCGCAGCCGCTTGCCGCTCAATCACCTGATGCGCCGCTCTGGTGCATGAGTTTCTACAAAATGAAGGCCGAAAACCTGCCCGAGTGGCGTGGCATGGTCCGCAACGTCTGGATGCGCAACTATGCGGAGTATAAGAAGGCCGGGCTCGTTGCCGATTACGGGTTCCTGACGCACGACTATGCCACTGAGTGGAACCTCATCACGTTTGCACGGTTCAATGATTACGCAGGTGTCGATGCGTTCGAGGAGAAGGCCGACGCGGTTGACAGGGCCGTATCGCCCGATACGATTGCCGCCCGCGCTCTCGGCCGTGCGATGCGCAGCAGCATGATCGAGCATTTCGATTCCTTTGTTCGTCCGGTCGCCGGAACGTCTCTCAGCTTTTCCTCTGCCAAGGGCGAGAAGACGCTCTGGGTCATGTCTGTGTACCGGATGAAGCTCGGGCACAAAGAGGAACTCGAGAAGTGGCTGAAGGAGAATTGGGTGAAAGTCGATGACCAATTGAAGAAGGAAGGGACGATCAAAGATTACTGCTACCTGATGCACGACTTTGGGTCGGAGTGGAATTTTGTGCGCATGACCAAGGTCACGTCCTATGCCGACATCGACAAATTCGAAAAGCGGGCTGGCGAGATCGAAGAAAAGATGTTCCCTGATGCCGCGAAGCGAAAGCAGGCAGATCAATTCTTCAGCGATCTGGTCTTCGCTCACTTCGACGCGTTTTTGGGGCAGATGGGCCAGTAAGGGTACCATCCTCCCCGGGCTGCGCCCCGGCCCGGGGAGCATCTGGTCTTCTCCCCAAGGGGGCCGAACTCTGGCCACCCGTCAGATCCTCAGTCGGGTGGTCGGTTGTTTCGCGCGTGTGTCTACATGTCCGAAGGTCCAGGAGGGGATACTCATCACGAGAGTACCCCTTCCCTGGATTTCGATACACTTTGCCGGCGGGCGGATCGGACAGACTCCCGCGGAATCGGTTCGAATAACTCGTAGAGCACCAATCCGGCGGCTCCGAGAATGACGCCTGTTTCTCCATGGACTGCACAGCGAACACGAACCGCCTCGGCGGGAGGGGTCAGCAAATCTCCGTGTATTTTGACTTGAAGCATTTCGGCGATACCCGGGAACGATTGCGCGAGTCTCCCCCCAATAACGATAATCTCCGGGTTCAGCGTGTTCACCATGGTTATGCAGAGAATGCTGAGCAGGCTCACAAATTCTTCAATCACCTGCTGGGCTACCGGATCGCCAAGCCGGGCTCTCTGCGCAATCACCATCACCGTGATGTCATCTCCGGCGTTCCCCGGCGCCTTGCGGCGGTAGCTTTCAATGAAATTCGCGTCGGTGAGGATCTGTCCAAACATCTCCTGATCCCTGAACATCAACGGGAATCTCTCTCTGTACACGGATGAGACTTCCAGGAGGTTGTACCCTATTTCGCCCGCACTGGACGTGATCCCGTGCAGCAGCTGGCCGTTGATCATGATCCCCGCCCCCACTCCCTCGCCGACCCAGAGATGAACGAAGTCCTTTGTCCCTTTTGCCGCTCCGAGCAGGTATTCACCCAGCGCCATCGTTTTAACGTCGTTTTCGACGTAGACCGGGACGTTGAACTCTCTTTCCAGGCGTGCGCTCAGCGATTCTCCCTGCCAGGACCTTTTGTTGTAGGAGAGCACAAGCGTGTTCGTTGAGTAATCGATGATGCCTTGCACGCCAATCCCGATGCCCACCAGTTTGCTCTGAGACATCTTTGCCGCTTTGAGGAGAGTTTTAATCGTAGCTGCGGCCCTCGACAGCACTTCATCCGCGGAAGCGCCGGGCGAATACCCGAAGGAATCCTCGAGAATAATCCTCGCATTCAGATCTGTAATCGCCACAGCCGCGTAGGTCATTCGGATGTCCAGACCGGCAACCAGGCCGGCCATCGGGAGAAATCTGAGAAGAACTCTCCTGCGCCCCACCCTGTTTCGCGCTTCCAGCTGGCCGGTATCCTCAAGGAATCCTGCGTGGATCAGTTTGGCGACGAGGTCGGTGACCGTTGCCTTGTGAAGGTTTGTCGCCCTGGCAATTTCGATCCTCGACAGTGCACGGCTATCCCGGACCAATCGTATGATCCGCAGTTCATTCGGTTCCCGTGTGAGAACGCTGCGCCGATGGATAACATGCCACACAGAATAGATTCCGGAAAAGTCGACGGAAACAGAAACGCCCGATATGGAAACTCTACGCCATTTTGCTCACTCTGTCAGAGCTTTCATCCTCCCATGACCAGGACAATTGTGCTGGTCGTGCCGGCAGGTTGCTGCGGGATCACGTTGTCGGCCCTGGCTCCGTTCAGTGAAACGCTCTTGATCCCTTTTTCCACCCCTTCAGGGTTTTTCACTGAAATCCTGTACGTGG
>DKBG01000293.1 GCA_002451155.1 Ignavibacteria bacterium UBA6906 | reverse complement strand
GTACCGACGGCAGCCGTCGTGGCGGCGATACCGGACCACCAGGGTGTGCGGGTGTAGATCATGCCGAGTGCCACCGGCATAGAAAAGGCGGCCGCAAGCGAATAGAACTCAAGCGCAAAAGAGAAGGCGCCGCCGAACCGCGGGATGTAGAAGGCCACGCCGATGCCGAGAACACCAACAACGAGCATCGTAAGCCGTGCGTACCGCAGCTGTGCATTTTCGCCAGGTTCTCCCCGGCCCATCCGTTTGCTTAGCGGGACATACACATCCTTCGTCAGCGTCGCCGCCAGCCAGTTGAACGAATCGTTGGCCTGTCCCAGCGTCGCCGACAGAATCGCGGAGACGACGAACCCTATCAGCCCATGGGGAAGAAGGAGCAGGGCGAGACTGACGTATGACGCTTCCGATGGAACGGCCAGCGACGGCCAGAGCAGATTCATGTCCGGAAAGATGATCCGCGCGCCCATGACCGGCAGAATCCAGAGAAGCGGTCCGGCAACAGAGAGGACGGCGCAGAGCAGAGCCATCTTTCGCGCGTCTTTCTCGTCCGGAACACTGTGATACCGCTGAACCAGTGCCCAGCTGACGTTGTATCCGAGCATGACGTTGAGGAAGTAAGCAAAGATGAACCAGGGGCTTTCGAGCTCTCCCGAAAGTCCAAAATACCCGTCAGGGGCCTCACGAATCAACCGATCGAATCCCGCGAAGAACCCCTGGCCTTCCCCCAGATAGGCGAACGAGATAAAGAACATGATCAGCGTCATCGTCGTGATGATCAAGGATTGCACGGCGTCAGAGAGCACCGCAGCCCAGAGCCCGCCGATGACGGTGTAAAGTACCATGACCGTGCCGGTGATCAGGATCGAGAGCTCCAGACCGCTCACCGTCATCCCTGGGAGCGCGAATGAATTTTCCGAGAACCCGAGCGCCGTGGAGACGAAGATACAAAGGATGTAAAGACCCTGCCCTATGTTCACAATCTGAGGAACGATGGAAATAAGGGAATAATAATAGGTGGTGGAAGCGGAAAACCTTCGCGTGAGGAACTGCAGTGGACTGTGAATGCGTGCCCGGCGCCACCGTGCGGCAAAATACCAGTAGCCCACCAGGTATGCCCAGAAGGCGGAAGTGAAGATCAGTATCGATCCCGCCCCACGCTGGTACGCATATCCCGCAGCCGCGACAAACATGAACGCGGAAAAGCCGGACACCCAGTTTGAGAGTCCGGCAAGCACCCAGGGAATTTTGCCGCCTCCGCGGAAATAATCCTCCGTGTTCTTGTTTCGCCTGGCAGAGTACACCCCCACCCAGATCAGGATCGCAAAATACAGGAGGATAAGACCGTAGTCAGCAACATTGACTGTGTTAAATTGGGGCATGGTCCACTCGGGGGGAGAGGTCGGGATCAGTCAGGGATTTGCTGGAGGAGCTGAATTGTCCGTTGGCGGATTAGAAACGCGGCGTTCTCGATCGCGGTCTGCACAGATGTCCTTTCGTTGACGAGAGTGATCAGGTCATAAAATCTGCCGGTCCCTCGGAAGTCATCGAGACTCCCCTCAAGGCACCCGACGACTCCAATCACAGGAACGTTCGACGCATTCGCCCTTCGGAGGACGCCGGCAATTGCCTTCCCGTACGCAACCTGGCGGTCGATCTTCCCCTCCCCAGTGATAACGCAGTCGGCACGGCGGAGCTGATCATCAAAGGATGTCGCGTCGAGCATCACATCAATGCCGCTCTTCAACTCCGCCCCGCAGAACGCAAGGAGGCCGGCCCCGAGCCCGCCCGCAGCCCCGCCGCCCGGATATGAGCGGACGTCGATACGAATGTCGCTCAGAAGAACATCACTGTACCGGCGAAGGGCGCGCTCGAGCGTACGCACATCCTCCGGCGTGGCACCTTTTTGAGGTGCGTACACGGCCGCTGCGCCTTCGGGACCCAGCAGAGGATTCTGAACATCACACGCAACGATGACCCGGACCTCGTGAAGCCTCTGATCCACACCGCTCGTGTCTATACTGGCAAGGTCGGCCAGGCCCGCACCGCCCCGGACAATCGGCTGGCCGGACGGCGTGGTGAATCGCGCACCCAGCGCCTCCGCCATTCCTGCTCCTCCGTCGACCGTTGCGCTTCCCCCGATCCCGACCACCAGGGTCTTCGCACCGGCATCAAGAGCGAGCCGTATCACCTCACCGACCCCGTACGTGGTGGTCACTCGTGGGTCCCGCCTGTCAGGGGGAACAAGCGGCAGGCCGGCGGCCTGAGCCATCTCAATGACCGCGGTCTGGCCGGACTCCGCATACCCCCATCGGGCTTCAACCTTCTGGCCGGGAAGAGGCCCCGACACCCTTGAGACCCGGACTGACCCTCCAAGCACGGGCACAAGCAGATCGACAAGGCCCTCCCCCCCGTCTGACACCGGATGCTCACAGATGCTCACGGAGGGCATAACCTCCCTCACGCCGGCGCTGATCGCCGCCGCCACATCCCCTGCGCTGAGCGATCCTTTAAATGAGTCCGGCGCAATGAGAATATTTCGAAGGGACGAGCGCCTCAGCGCCGGACCTCCGGCGTTATCCCTGGGACTCTCCACTGGAAATTCGGGTCAACGTATGGCTCATCATTCTCATGCCCCTGCATGAGCTCGATCTTCCGCTTCAGATGTTCTCCGAAGTTCTTGTAGTAGATGAATGTTGTCTCTCCTACCCCGGAAAGAATAAGCCAGTTCGTCCTGGAGGTTTCCCAGAACTTCAGCAATTCCTTCGTGTTCTCGATCTCGTCACGAACCATGTCACGCAGAATCGTTCGGGACCGCTTCTTCACCGCCTCATCCTTCGATTCGAGATACTGATGGACTCCCGCGAGCCAGGCGGTGGCGTTGCGCTGATTCCTGTACCAGCACCGCGCCGCGAATATCCGGTCCCGCAGATCCTGCGCGGCAGCTTTCTCCCGCTCGGACTTCGCCGCCGAGACAAGCCGATCAGCGAGCGCAACCGCGGAGGTAATCTCTGGAATCACGTTTGAATTGATCAGATCAAGACAGATCTGGGCCTGCTCGGGTTCAATCAGGTCGAACCCGACGTCATACCGGAAATCCACCCTGCACCTGTTGTGCGGCGGAGCGAGAAGAAATTGTTCATAGTACTCCCGGTCCTTTTCCGAGATCTTCTCAATATCAGGAACGATCGGCCTTGTGAACATCCTGTACCAGACGCCCCAGGCCGAATAGATCTGGACCGGGACGGGAAATGACCGGTATGCCTCGTCGGATTTCAACCAGACCTTCACGACATCCCCCGCCAGGGCTTCCCCGAACCACTCGGTCGCTTTTCGGTTCAGGAACTCATCCAGGCGCAGGGACCGATCGGTCTGGAAGGCACGGACGAGCTCCTCATTAATGTTGTATGGAGTCATAGAGCGCGGCGTCGTGCCTCCGGTGAAGGCGACGTTGGCCACTTCCTGTGCAGCCATGGCCGTCAGCTTTTCATGAACGAGCCCCGGGAAGGGGATACCGAGAAGCGGCTCATGGTTCCAGACCGCCCCCGCGGAAAAGTACACGTCCGCCTCAGCACCCTTTGCCTTGAGTTCGTTGATCTTGACCTTCTCTGCCGGTGCAAATTCATTGAACAGAGCGCTCCCGGCGACGGAACGGCGGTCCTTGTATTTCGGATGATGGTAGTCAACGTCCCATCCCTTCGAGACGAGGGACGTGGCTTCGACATCAATGCCATCCTCGAGATCCCGCCAGACGTGCTCAAGCTCGGTCGAAAACGCCTCGAGACGCAGCAGCGTCCGGAACTTCGGGTTCACCTTCCGTCCGGCATCACGGAGCGTGCGGTGGAACCGGATCAGGTTTTCCGCCGCAGCAGCAGCGATCTCTTTGTCTCCCTTCCATTCCCGGATGACGTATCCGCCGCCGTTGCGCCCGACATAGAGTGAGCTTGTATATTCAAACCCCGCACCGCTGTCGTTGGACCAGACCGCCATAAAGTCAATCTGCGGAACTTCCCGCAGAAGGTTTTCGAGCAACTCTGCATAGTGATCTCTGACAACTGGATGCGCAATCGAAAGGTTGTACCGGGGATGCCAGCTCCGAATGGGGTGATCGACCCTCGCCCCCCGAAGCATCGGATATCGTTCAAGGAGCGCGTCCGGCACAGACCTGGGTTCAAACATCGTTATGCCGCACCGCAATCCGTATTTCTCGGCCAGCTCGGCGTTTGTTTTGAGGAAGTTCAGATTGGCCTGGAGATAATCGAAATCATAGTAGCCCTTGTTCAAAAAACTCGAGACGAACTGATCTAGCGCTGCACAGTAGGTATAGAAGCGGTGCAGGACCTCACCCTTTGGCCCCCGCTCGAAGGGGACGGCAAACGCCAGGCCGTTCACCTCCGCATGGGAGAAGCCGAGCCTGGCCAGGTTCCGGATGTGCTCTTCCCGGTCGAAATTCCTGGCAGTCCGGTTGTGTTGTGTAAGGAAACTGTCATAGCTGGGCCGAAGTACCGTGAAGGTCGGGCGCATGATCCGCCCGTCCGCAAATTGCGTGATGTCCGACTCCCTCCACTCCTCACTGAGGGAAGAGAAAAGCCGAAACAGAAGGTGCGGTGCAGACGACAACAGTTGTACGCCGCCCTGCTGCACACGGAGAAAAATCCAGTCGCCTGTCCCGGCCAGCGAGGGATGCACGGATTTCCAGGACCCCGGATCGGGGACTACGGCGACACGGACGCTCCCGGCAGGAGCAGCAAGGTCGGGAGAGACAGACACTCCCGCTCCGGGCGCGAAAGCCTGCCGCAGCTCATCTGCGACTGTTCGCTCAACCGGGGGCCCGGAGGGACTGGTGATGATTGTTCTTGTCTGAGTCAACAACTGTGCGAGCGTGGGCATGGGTGCATACCACCTTTCAATGTTATGGTGAGGAGCCGGAGATTCTCTACATCTTTTCGAGTGTGACAACCGGCAGAAAGCGCCGGATTTCCTCCTCGGTGACCGAGGCGACTTCCCAGTGGACGGCATTCGCCGCCCCTGCAGCGATCCCGAACTGAAGCGCCTCTTCGAACGGCGCATCGTCAAGCAGCCGGGCGAGCATGGCCGCAATCATTGTGTCTCCCGACCCGGTCGGGTTCACTGCGGTCAGAGACGGCGGCGAGACCTTCCAGAATAATTCCCCCATCGTGGCATAGGCGGTGGCAGCACCGTCTGTAAGGATAGCGTAGGCGGCACCGCGTGCGAGAAGCCCTTCAAGCGCGTGGCGGATTTCCTTTTCGTTCTCGAGCGAGACATGCAACGTGCGCGCGAGTTCATCGCGGTTGCATTGCACCAACGTCGGACCCGCATTGAGAGCCCTGAGGAACGCTTCGCCATAGGAGTCAAGCACCGAAGGTACGCCACGTTCGCGCGCCCGGTGTATCACCACCTCATAGATTCCGTCAGCCTCCTGACAGGGAGAACTCCCGCTGCACACCACCCACGAGCTTTTCCCGAGCAGCCGGGAACATCGCGCAACCAGCGCCTCCGCTTCGATGTCGGACACGTGATGCGGCGGCTCGAACACTGCGGTCCAGGTTCCATCATGTTCCAGGTAGGTGATACCCTCCCTGGTGAGACCCTCTACCCGCACAAAATCGCGCGGGATTCCCTCCTTGTCCAGGAGACGCTCGAGCATCTCCCCGACCGCCCCACCCATGAAGCCGGTGGCCACCGTCTCCTCCCCGAGGATCCGAAGCTCGCGCGAGACGTTTACGCCCTTCCCCCCTACCACCAGGTCCATCGCCAGGGCCCGATGGATCTTCCCCCGTTCCAGAGCTTCAACGCGGACGGTTTTGTCAAGCATCGGATTGAGCGTGACTGTCGTAATCATCTCTGCCTGGTCCTTGGCTGAGTATCAGCGCTTCCTGTTCCCGGAGCGGGCGACAGTATCCTCCCATCTCCTCCACTTTGAAAACCCGTTCCGTGTATCCGTTCCGTCGAGCTGGAGCGCATGGGTGTTCGGCAGAGCGCCGACCAGAGTCTGTCCCCGGTAGAGAACCTTCAGGAAGGAGAGCGCTGAGTAGGACATACCGGTGGTGTCTTCGACGGCGTAGAGAAAGTGCGCGTCCGTTTCAAAATCGCCCACGCTGACTTTCCCGAGGTCGTACAGGTACCGCGGCCGGATATTCTCCCGGGCGACTTCCATATCGAGGTCTGTCTTCACCAGGATCAGTGAGGTCCGGCTTCCATCGTCGACTTGGACCGCAACGGACCGGTAGGGGGCTGACGTCGGCTCGACGCGCACCTTCGGAACCAGTGAGCCGGGGCCGACGGTCCGGTCGTGCGGCATCAGGACTGTCACAAAGCATTCCATGTCGCCAGCCTTGTACTGGCTTGACTGGGTCTGATAGACCGCCTGCTCAGATTGCCATTGACGGCGTATCGGCTCCACACCGTCTGTCTTTGCGTACACATCGGGGAAGACGATCAGCAGGGCACGGTTCGTCGGAAATGTGAATGAGCCGATCGAATCGTTCACGACGTCATAGTAGTGTTCGCCCCGCTGGAGGATCCGCTGCGTGTGCCAGAAGTTCGTAAATGTGAAGTAATCAGGCCGAAGGATCTTGATCCCGTCAATCACCACAAAATATCCTGGGTCCCGCACATAGACGATCGAGCGGTCCCACTGATAACCGAGTTCGTCATCTATAAGCCTTGTACGGCTCATATCCACGTTCTTCAGTACCGCGAAATCCACTTTGTGTGTTCGAACCTTTCGGTATGCCCCTGAATTGCGGACAAACTCCAGAACTGATTGAGCTGTATCTCGCTTGTCCTTCCGGACCACAATGCGGTTATGATAATAGTCCTGCCTCCAGGCTCCGTACTGGCCGCTCGGAAGCCCGTCCCGATACCCGGCGTCGGTAAGCAGGACCGCCCCCCTGTCCATCAAGAGCGGGATGCTGTTTTCGTCGGCGTGTCCGTGATGCATCTTCTCTTCCTCGACGGAGATCGTGTTTCGCAGATAGGTCCGGTCAAGCCAGCCTCCATCTCCCTCATCACGGTAGTTCAGCAGAAGGTAGGTACTCTGTGGATCCCACCCGTTCCGAAATACGACTTTCTTCCCGATAACCTCATCCAGAACCTCCTGGCTCGCGCCCTCAGGCCTTGCGGATTGGACGGATTCATCTGCCCATCGGTACGCATCCGACAGATGATACGCGTCGCCGACGCCCAGCGTTGAGGTGCGCCCGGCAACGGTCTCAAGAACCGACTGCGCGGCCCACTTGTACAAGGAATCCTTGAACACCGCCGCCCCCTTTTCAAAAATGGCGACGAATCGGAGACCGGAGGACGATGCGTTCCATCCGGCATCGCCGAAATCCGGGATTGTCCCCTGGGGAGCGATGAGCTTCGCGTAATACTCAAGATAATACCGCATCATCGGAGAGGAGTACACGTCCGGCCGATGCGCAGCCTCCGCATAAGAGAACAGGGCATGAAGCCATATCGGGTTGTACCCCGACGCGTCTTCAATTTCCCAGTGATTCAGATTATCGGCGGCGATGGCATCAGCAAGCTGCTTCCATTTCGTGGCATCCGGATGGTGAGGCATGGCGAGGTAGGCGTAAATGAGCGCCTCAGCCCTCAGCATGGCACGGTTGTGAGCCCCCCATTCCGGAAATCGGAAGATGAAGCTGATGCTCTCCGCTATCTCCTTCTCGATCTTCGCCTTGGTCGCTGCATCTATTGCCCCGCTCGATCGGATCCGCATGTAGGCACGTGAGTACGGGGGCAGGAAGAAGAAGTTCGAAAGCGCGGGAACCCCGTCAGAGTACTCCACTCTTGATTTGGAAAACCCCTCAGGCAAGCTCTTTCGGAGGTCTCCGAAGGTCGAGAGGAGCTCCGCTGCGCGTTCCGCGTACTTCCGCTCCCCCGTTTGCTCATAAAGAAAAGCAAGCGTGCTCGCGAGATACACTGGGTGGGCCGGAGCATTATACCCCCAGAGAACGACGGATTTCACGCTCGCTTTCCATTCCTCGATAATACGGGGATTGGCTTCCCAGCCCGCGTCCGCCGCTTTTCGGATTTCCTCCAGATACGCGGCCTTCTGTCCATGCGCAAGTGCACCCAGGAAGAGCAGAGCCGCCAGAACTCCTGATATCCGTTTCATGAATCGTCCTCGATAGGTGAGATTACAGTCTGCCGTTGAACCGGTGCGTCTCGTCGAGCATCGCCAGGTAGTTTTCAACCGGCACGTAGCTTGGAACAGAATTCCCGGAACCAATTGCGTAGCGCCCCCGCGACCCGCACATCTCGAGGAGATTCCGGACACGGTCCCGCACACGGTCCGCCGTCGCGCCGGAGAGAATATTCAGGTCGAGTCCCCCCAGGACTCCGATCCGGTCACCATACCGGGATTGAAACTCCTCAACGGGGATTATTGCGTCCTCGAACGAATGCTTCGCGTCTATCTTCACGTCCGAGATGAGGTCCTCCATGATCGGGACGACGTTGCCACAGGAGTGGAGGAAGTAGGGCACGCCGCGCTCGTGCGTCAGTCTGGCAAACCGTGCGTGCCAGGGAAGGACATACGACCGGAGATGGGCCGGGGAGATCATCGTCGCAGATTTATACCCCATGTCGTCCCCGGGGAAGACGGCGACGAGCCGATCGAAGTCCAGGATCTGTTTGTAGAAGTCAACCATAAGTTCGCCGAGGCGCTCTGCAACCGCCGCAACGAGATCCGGTTGCTCAAACAGGGCAATCGAAAGTCCTTCCAGGGACATGATCCAGGAGAGATGTTCAAAGATCCCCCCGCCGTGAGAGAAGATGACTCCCATTCCATCCGGTACGTTGGCATTCAGATGCTCATAAGCTGAGAAGTCGAAGTCCCCCACCACAGGCCAGGGATACCGTTCAAAATCTTCCCACGACTCGATCATTCCGTGATGCTCGTCGGTCCACTCCCGCTTCTTGGCCGACCCCACAGCGGTATCCGCCACGGCATTCCGTCTGTCTGGAAGGGGAAGGCTCTCTTCATAGCGGACAAAGTCGTACCCCATTCGATACCAGAACTCAATCATCGTATTCAGATAGGCGGTTTTCGTCGCCCGGTCGGCCCCCTGGGGAGTCCACTGTCGACCCAGCACCGTTTCGACGATCGGTGCCATCACCACATCATCGATGATATACTCGACAAGCGGAACCCGGCGTGCCTCTACTCTCCCCGTGATGATGCCGATACACTCTTCGGCGTCAGGTTTTGGATATTTGACCGGCAACGTCGAGCTCATCGGTGACTTCCCAGGTTCTCCTTAGTGTGGTCTCATTTGATCAAGTGCAGCACAGAGCGAGGCGAGGTCGCCAATGGATTCGCCGAGCTGAGCCGGGACAACGGCGCATGCGTCAAACGCTTTCGGAAGCGCCTCTGCCCGGAATACCTGTACGGCCGGTTGCACGAGCAGATCGAACATTCTCATCCCGATCCCACCAACGATGATCCGCTGCGGATTGAGCATGTCAGCGATCATTGCCAGACCGCGACCCAGGTACAGAGCCGCACGGTTCAGGACCGCCTGTGCCTCCTCTTCTCCCCGGCGGGCCCGTTCGGAGAGCTCCGCGGGTGTCACGCCCTGTAAGAACAGCCCTGGAAACATGGACAGGGCGAGCTTGCTGATTCCGGGCCCGCTGGCGAACCCCTCCAGCGAACCCGCTTTCCCGTACGCGTCGGGACCATCCTCCGCGATGCGAATGTGCCCGACCTCTCCGGCAACATCGCTTGTGCCCCGATACAACCGGCCGTCGAGAATGAGCCCCGCACCGAAGCCGGTCCCCATTGTGAGAAACACGATGTTCTTGAATCCCCGGCCGGATCCGAAGAAGAATTCCGCGAGAGCCCCCGCGTTTCCGTCATGCTCGATGAACACTGGCAGTCCGAACCTCTCCTGGAGCAACTGTTTCAACGGGATATCCATCCATCCCGGAAGATTTGGGGGTCCCTGGATAATCCCTTCAAGGATGTCAAGGGGCCCGCCGATCGATACGCTCAGTGCCTCTATGTCTGCTCCAGGTGTACGTGCCTCCTGCACAACCGAGCAGATCTGATCAAACGTCGGACGGAATCCCCGTCCGGGGTCTGTTGGAAACTGTCGCCTCCATAGAATCGCACCTTCGTGAGTTCCGCGGACAACTGCGGTCTTCGTCCCGCCAATGTCGATCCCGATGAGAGACGGAATGTTCATGAGAGCAGGTCCCTGATGATCGCCTCGGCGCGGATGACCTGGCTGATCTCGACATGCTCAACGCTTGTATGGGCCTGCGCGATATCACCCGGCCCGAATACCACTGTTGGGATTCCTGCTTCGTTATAGATCCCGGCGTCGGTCGCGTAGTGAGCTGTTTCAACAACACACGCTCCTGAAACCCGGTGGATGGACGCCGCAAGCGTACGAACGATCGGCGAATTTTCAGGCACCTCCATGCCAGCGACCGCCAGGTGGGGGTCCTCCACGACCCAGCCCTCCAGACCGCGAAGCGATTCGCGCACCGGCGCGAGAATCCCGGCCCGACTCTCGCCTGGAAGAGTTCGTCTGTCCACCTCCACCCGGCAGCGATCCGGGACGACGTTGACCGCCTGCCCTCCCTCAATAACCCCCACACTCAGTGTGGGAGTTCCAAGAAACGGATGGGGTTTCTCCCTGAGGAGGGCGTTGCCAAGAGTCTCAAGGCGCGTCACGATATGCGCCATCGTGTAGATCGCATTCACGCCCCGTTCCGGATATGCTGAATGTGCCGCCTTCCCTTCCGCGCGGATGTACCAGCGCGTGACTCCCTTATGGGCACGAACGATGTTCAGCCCGGTCGGCTCACCCGCTATTCCAAAATCCGCACGAAGTCCCCGGCTGACTGCATACCTGGCGCCGGTGAATCTGTATTCTTCATCCGATACCGCCGCGAGTACAATATTGTACTTCGGCCGGCGATCCGACTCAACGAAGTCACATGCCGCGCGCAGGAACGCCGCGAGAGAGGCCTTCGTGTCGCACGATCCCCGTCCATAGAGTCGTCCGTCCCGCAGCACAGGTGTGAAGGGGTCAATCTCCATGGAGTCGGCATGAACGGTATCCAGGTGGGCCTCGAGAAGAATCGTCTGCGCCGCACCCGCGTCGATGTACCCGATGACATTCGGACGGCCCTCCGACACCTCGGTCACCTCAGTCCTGATTCCCCGATCACGAAGATACGCGGCGACAAAAGCCGCGAGCGTCCCTTCAGAGTAGGACGACCCTTCACGGGGCCGCCCCATCGGATTCATGCTGGGGATCGCGACAAGGTCCGCCAGAAGGCGAATTACCGGAGTATGCTCAGTCATTTGATCATCGCACGCACCCGCAGGGAGCGCAATCCCTTCCCTGATCGCAGGAAGGGCGCGATAGGCGTTATGCGCCCTACCAGGGTGCAGTCGTAGTAGGAGAATTCGTTGCCGGCGGAATCCCCGTCTGAATTGCGCTCACGAGTTCGACCGCCGCCGGGGGACAACGAGACGCCCCCGCCCTTTGGCAAACGGACTGACACCGGGAAGCGAATCGAGTTCCCTCTCCGGACCATGGATGACATGCACTCCGGTCACTGGTAGCGGACGGGATTCTCCAGCTTGCCGATACGTTCGATCAAACAGATCACCGTATCACCGTGGGTGATCGGCCCGATGCCTGCAGGCGTTCCCGTTGAGAGCAGATCGCCTGCATCAAGCGTAATATGCCGCGTAATGAACTCAATGACGGTCGGGATGTCGAACACCAGGTCGCGCGTATTCGCCTTCTGGCGAAGCTTCCCGTTCACCCGGCACTCCAGGTCCAGCCGAACCGGCGGGCGGATTTCATCCGCCGTCACAACCCAGGGGCCCAACGGCGTGAAGGTGTCAAAGCTTTTCGAGCGGAACCAGGGATGCCGTCGAGCCAGGTCTGTTGTCTGGAGATCTCGTGCGGTGACGTCATTGAGAATGGTATAACCGGCTATATACCTGTAAGCCTCCTTCTTTGTGACCCGCCTCGCCTGTTTCCCGATCACCACGGCAAGCTCCACCTCGTGGTCGATTCTTCCCATCCCTTTCGGGATCCGGATCGTCTCGCCGGGTCCGATCACCGACGACCCCGCCTTCACGAAGATGACCGGCTCATTCGGGACCGCGAAACTCCCCTCTTTCGCATGGAGCTCATAGTTCAGTCCGAGGGCGATAATCTTCGGCGGCCGAGCGAGAGGAGCTTTGAGAAGGGCGGTTTTCGAGATACGAAGGGAGCGTCCCAGCCCGGCGGAGTCGACGAAGCGCAACACCTCGCGGATTCTCTCCGGATCCCATTGCTCCGATTCGAGAAGAACGCTCAGCGTCGTCATGCGTTCGATCGCCACGCGTGCCGTCGTCAGACTGTAGAACGCTTCCGCTTTTGTGTAGTTGATCCACGATCCCCTGTGGTACACCCCGATCATACACCCGGTCGAGTCTGCATACTGCGCAAGTCTCATGCCGGTCCACCTTTCCCTGTTCCCTGTTCGATATCCAGTGGCCCGCGAACCGGCTTGCTCCACTCCTCGCATCCCCGGAATGCCATATGTCGCAGCGGATCGTACACCGGGCGCGGCAGATATTCGTTGACACCGGGTACGGCCTTACCCCGGAGCAGAAACGGCGAGCCCGCACCGGGCTTGGTGATTCGGGTCGAGGGGGGGATGTAGCGAATGGTCAATCCCATTCTCCACATATAGGAGGTGTTGGCTTCTGAACCATGGATCACATTCGGGTGGTGTATGGACACATCTCCCGCTTTCAGCACTACATCTATCGCCTTCGCATCGTCAACGAGACTCAGGTCCATGCTTGAACCAAGGACACTCGCAACGTCAGCACGCTCCCGGACCGTTTCCAGTTTCATCCGGTGGGTCCGGGGAATCACCCGCATACACCCGTTTTCCGGAACCGAATCGGAGACCGCGAGCCAGAGCGTCACCACGTCCATTGGCTCAAGGGGCCAGTAACTTCCATCCTGATGCCACAGCACCGGCTGTCCATCCTTCGGCGGCTTGCATATATAATGCGTGGCAAACAGCGCGACATCCGGTCCGACAAACTGTTCGGCAATATCGACCAGACGGCTGTCGCTGACCAGACGGATCCAGAAGGGGTCGGACACCGCAAGATGAGCGTGGAGTTGCTCCGGCCGTACGCCGGGGTTTTGTTCAATCAACCAGCGCACGTGGTTCTGGGCTTCCCGTGCCAGATTCTCGTCAATCGCCTGCCGGACAATAACGAATCCCTCCCGTTCGTACTCCTCGCGGAGGCCGCTCATGTCGCGGGATTTCAGTGACCGTCCATCGGTCGGCATAGTTCCTCCAGAATACTTATGATCGGGCAAACACGACTCTCAGGGTTAGCAGGGACCGAGGGGGCACCGAAAGAACCAGGTCAGTTGAGTTTCTCACGATCAGGTGCTCAATATTCTCTTCGTCAAGTCTGGTTCTCCAGGCATCCTGAACAGGAAGGGAGAAGCGAGCAACCGCCTCCGTGGCCGTCGGATAAATGTTCTGGACGCGGAGAATGACACCGTTTCCATCTTCCGCTTGCTTGAGCGAAGTCAGTGCAAGCCGCGGAGAGTCAAGCGAGACAAAGCTCGATTCTGCCAGTGGAAGGCCGGAATTCTTACGTCGGATCGGGATGAGCGGGTAATGGAAATGCTCAGCTTCTCCGTTCGCGATCGCCAGAATGTCCGCATCGTCGCCGCCATGAGGCAGAACGGCATATCGAAACCGGAAACTCCCCTGGCACTGCGCGTCAGGCGTCTCGTTGTGCCAGCCGGCTTTCCCTCCGGGACGCGTGATCAGGTTTTCTCCGGCGAGCTGCCCGACACACCTGAGCAACGTGAGGGCCAGGGTGCCCCGCCCGTCCAGCTTGAGCTCGTACTCAGGCAGCCCGTCCGTGAGAAGCGTGAGGCCGCGGGATCCCTTTCGCACAGTGACAAATCGTTGCATAGGGGCGACGCGTGCGGGATGCTCGATGGAAAATCCCCGGACATCATGCTTCTCCTGCTGGCGCTCCAGAATGCAGAACTGTGAATCCACAAGAACCCTGTCGGTCCGGATGCCCGGAGTGAAAAGCGCCCTGAATCGGTGGTCCTTTGCGGTGTTTTCGACGCGCGTCTCAATCGTCACCGACCTGCCCGAGTAGGTCAGGAAGTACGTGGTCCGAACAGGAACGGCGACCAGCCGCCGGCTCCGCGAAGACCGATCGTCGCTCGCTGCATCCGGGAGTCGCAGGATGATCTCCGCCTCGATCACCCCGCGGAGCGGCCCGCGCTCGACGATGCGGATCTTCGCCCGGCTCCGGTCCGACGTGATGCGGCGATCCTTGCGCGGGTAGGAATAATTGTATTCGTCACCGACATCACCGGAATCCTCGAAAACGTTCAGATCCCGATATGTCTGCCCCCTCTGTTTGTCATGGAGCGAGCACCCACCATGCGCATTGATATCAAGGCGGACGAACTCGTTCTCGAGATAGTTCCTTCCAACCTTCAAGCCTGTTCCGTAGCGGGGGAAGCGGCTTCGCTTCTCGATGCGGTAGCCGGTTGTTCCCAGGGGTGGCGCGGTCCGCACGTCAACGAGGATGTCGCACCTGTCCGCATATGTCTGCTTCGGATAATTGTATCGGCTGTACGTAATGTCATAGCCTTCTGCGCGCGTCAGAACCTGGTAGGGCACTTCGTTACCGCTGGAATCGATCAGGGCGAAGCCGGACACCGGCGGCAGTTTCGGATCGATTCGCACGTCAGGGTTGAGCCCGACCACGATGTCCTGGAGATAGAACGCGACTTCCGCCTTGGCGATATCGTCACGCCTGAATGGTGAGGGATTGAAGAAGAACAGATGCTGATCGTCGCGCGTCGCGCGATCATCGTACGGCACAAGTCGCTCGATTGACGCATCCATCACAGTGCGCCCGATGTCTTCAACCGCCTGAAACCTGCTCATCATTTCCCTGTGAACCGAATCAATACTGCACCCGCAGATGCTGTCATGCGGGTGATTTTGCATCAGGGTTTTCCATGCATGAAGAATGAGGGGAAACTGTGTGCGCATTCCTCCCGAGACCGCAATCGCGTTCAACGGCTCAACGTACCGCTGGAGAAGACTTTGACAGAACCAGTTGCGCTGCTTCAAATACATTCTGCTGGAATAGACACCGCCGAGGACCGCGAACGCATACCGGTAGCCGAACCGTAGCTCTCCGCGCACCTCCGGAGGACCACTGATTTCCCGCTTCAACGCTTCCATGAATCGCGGTAGCGTTGAGTGAACAATCTGCGCGTCTACACTGCGACGCAGAAACTCCAGCACCCTCGGAAGGCGGGGGTCCGGCCAGTGATGGTCCCCTCCGTTCATGAGGAGCCTCTGCGATGTGGTTGCGCGTTCGTCAAGCTCTTTTCTGAGGTCCGAGAACCGACCAAGAACTTCCTCGTCGGTCTCCTGATGGAAGTATCCGGCGCTGTATCCATTCCGGAAAAGATGCTCGAGGAGGACCCGGGACCCGTCCGGAGCGATCCAGGTGTATTCGGAGGTTGTCTCTCCGGGCTCTCCGCCAAACCCCCGGTACACAACCGCATTGTCGATCGCAAAGCCGCGAAGGATCGCCGGCATCATCGCAATGTGACCGAACGAATCCGGTATGTACCCGACGTCCATCGGTTTTCCGAATCTTTTCGTGATGGAACGTCCGACGAAAAGATTGCGGACTGTCGCCTCGCCAGAGACCAGGAACTCATCGGGCAGAACGTACCAGGGTCCGATCATCAGTTTGCCGTCCGCCACGAGGCGCCGGATCTCCGGCTCCCTCTCGGGGCGAACGGCAAGGTAGTCCTCAAGGACGATGGCCTGCCCGTCCAGCGTAAAACAGAGATAGGAGGGATCCCGCTGGAAGAGTTCCAGGAGATCGTCGACCATGGTTACCAGCATGGATCGGAACTGCTCAAAGCTCTTGTACCATTCCCGGTCCCAGTGGGAATGGGAAACGATATGGTAGGTCTGCCTCATGGTGGCCGCCTCATTTCCCTCTATCATTGTTCATCGTGGATCACGCCGCCCGCGGAGATATGCGCGCAGCGGCTGTATCGCAGTCGAAGCACCAACAGCGGTCACACAGCTCCCCGCGACAGCGACCGCCACCCTGGCCGCCTGGAAGGGATCCAGGCCCTTCAGAACTCCGGCAAGGAAGCCCGCAACGAACGCGTCACCGGCACCCGTTGCGTCCACTACTGTTCGAACCTTCACTGCGGGGATATGTTTCCCCTTGCCTTCCCAGGATATGTGACACCCACGGGCGCCGAGTTTCACTCCCACAACTCCTCTCGCGCCCAGTGCCCTGAACCTTCTGATAATCCCCTCAGGAGACCGGGCGCCGGTCAATTCCGCCGCTTCCTCGAAGCTCGGCATGAAATAATCTATTTCAGGCAGAAGAGACGCGAGGAGCGCGTCATTTCGCTTCGGTGTTCCCCCCGTGTCGAGCAGAATCCGCACCCCCGTCCTCCGGCGAACGGTTGAGAACAGGAGAGCAAGTCCCGGCTCCGATTCCGGCAACAAGCCCAGGTACCCCACGGCAAGGATTTTCGCGCGGGCGACAATGCCGAGATTGCCGAGGATATCCGACGGGCGAAAATTCCTCATCGCCCCGCGGGCGTGAAAGAACGTCCGCTCCCCCGTTCGGTCTACACTGACCATCGTGGAGGATGTCTGTGCCTTCGTATCGACAATAATGCCGCCTGTCTGCAGTCGATGCCTGCGATATTCGCGATGGAGGAATTCGCCGAACGCGTCATCCCCCACCCTGGTAATCACGCCGACCCTGAAGCCCAGCAGGGCCAGGTCGATCCCGCAATTTGAGACGTTTCCGCCCGTCGTCATCGTGATCGACTCCACGTATTGCAGACTCCCGGGCCTGGGGGCCGCGGAAAGAGTGACGGGGCGACCGATTACGTCGACGAGAGACAACCCGGCAACAACGACATCAAGGGAATCTTTCCGTTTCACGGCTGAGAGTCTTCTATTCGATGATTGTCGGTTTGGTGAAATCCAGGACGCGTTTCATTCCTTTGTACGTCATCGTCAGTTTCTGACTTCCTGTCTCAGCGTGAAGAAAGGGCCCGTCGAAGAGCTTTGTTGTCGAGAGATCGACGGCGGAGCCGTTCAAACGTCGCTTCTCCGGAAAGGCAAATGTCATTGACGCCTTGTCAAGGGTCGTGTACGCGACGGAAACAGCTCCGGGACGGAGCGTCGCCTTTGGAATGTGTGAACGAATCTCAGACGTGAACTTTTCGAATGATCCGATCTCGCGGCGCGAGCGTACCTCGACGACGTATCCGTTCTGCAGTTTATGACTCCTGAATCTCCAGTTCCCGGTTTCTGTCGTCCGGTCCGTATCGGTTGGTCTGCCGATACTGTTCTTTTCCTGCCCGGGGCTTACGTTCTCCTCGACCCATTCCCCCTCCTGCAGGGGGAACCACCCGACGTACGTGTCGCCGGCTTTACAGAGAATCCATCCACTCGGATCGAGAATGCGTTTCTCCAGGTTTCTCGGAAAGAAACCGTCGATATGCTCGGTCATCGTCCCCGGCGGAATATCATACAGGACAATGATGGTATTTCTGTGCTGGAATGTCCGCTCAAACGGAGATCCGCCTGTCCATTTATCCGGGTTGTTGTATGTCGATTTGGACGATACAACGTCTGAGATCAGCGGCTTGAGCTCCTCGGGAAAGAACATGCCGAGTTCATAACTCGACCAGTAGGGGTGAAGGCCGAAGATTGTGGTATACGGACGACCGTACAGGTACCGCACGCCCCATGTGTGTTGTTGAATGGGCTGCAGGATTCCCCCCTGAAGCGACCCGATGCCATAGTCCGGAGTCACATACGTATACTTGTACACCGGCGGATTCTTCTCTTTTCCAAACCGGATGACGTTGCGGACACGCTTGCGTTCCTTGTGGACATAGGGGGCTGACCTGTCGGTCGCGATGTGCAGGAGGATTTCGGGCATGCGATAGGAACTCAGGGCGGACAGCACAACCCATCCCGTTTGCGACGGCTCACCGGTTCCGAAGTAGAGATACGCGAATGCCGATGCATTGGACTGAAGCGGCTTGAACACCGCGGGTTGGTAGATCCGGCTGAAGCCGCCGAGATACTGTCCGTCCAGGTGCTCGGCGGCAAAGTCCGCCAGAAGGTAATCGAGCATCATCCGTCCCCGCAGCTTCATCTCTGGGTCCCGCGCGAAATCTGCCAGGAGCGTCATGGAAATCATGTATTCGGGATAATAATCCGGAGAATCGAATTCACCCTGCCCGATCGTCGTCGTGATATTCATCCAGTGGAGCAGATATTCTTTTGCCTCTGTTCGATTTTCGTCGGAACTCTTTCCGTTGTACCACTCTCCGCCCGGGAGTCCAGTCCACTCTTCCGCAGCGATGTAGAGCGAGGCGTAGTACATTGCCCAGTGGTTCTCAGTGTCTCCACGATAGGGCGCGTACGTCTTCCAGGCGTTGCGGACAACGGCTCTGGTCTCCGCGGACATCCGATCCTTCCCGTGCATGTAGGTCCCGATGACTGGAAACATCCAGAACATGTCTCCCCGCGGCTCCTTCAGGAGGTCCCGGAATATGCTGTCCGCGACTGCCAGATCGTGATTGTGAGCGTACCGAACGGCCGCCGAATAATAGCCAGTCCTGCTCGTATCATAGATTGAGGTGACGTACCGCGCCCGCGTTTCGTAGGCCTGAAGATAGTCCTTCCCGGTCTGAGCTCCAGCAGCAATGCTCCAGAACGCGCATACCAGCATCAGGATCGACACGTGTCTCATCAGATAGCCTCTCGTCAATTCGATTCAATTGTGACTGTCCAGACCTGCGAGTCGCCCAGCCCGACGTTCCGCCATGATTCACCGGCGTCATCCGATCGGAACATCCCGCCCCAGTGGCCGGCGGCGTACACCCGATTGTCGTCGCCCGGGTCGACGGCGAGTGAGTGGATCGTCCTGCAGGTCAGTCCATTGTTGACCCTTTTCCATGAACCGCCGCCGTCGGTCGATTTGTACACACCGGTCACGTATCCTCCGGCATAGATGATGTCCGGATTTCTGGGATTGAACGCAAATGTGTAGAATGTTGTGTGGTCGACGCCGGACTCACTTTTCGTCCACCATTGCCCACCGTTGCGCGTGATATACATCCCATGGTCTTCTGTTCCCGCAATCAGGATTGACGGATCCTTCGGATGCTGGGCGAGAACCCTGATGCCGCCGACACTCAGCCCCATCCGTGTCCAGGTTGCAGCTCCGTCATCGCTCCGGTACGCTCCGTCTTCCGTCGCACAGTAGAGCGTCCGGGAGTTCCTCCGGTCCACGATGACACAGGGGGTGAACACGGTGGCAAGTCCCCTGTTCATCTCTGTCCATGACGCGCAGCCGTCTGTGCTTCTGTAAATCCCGTAGGCAGTAGCAATTGTGACGGTGTTGAGATCTGTCGGATCGGGAGAAACCCACAGCACCTCCGTGACCCGCCAGTCCGTGGTGATCCGCCATGTCACGCCGCCGTCGATGGTCTTGTGCAATCCGTTTCCTGATGCGATATACTGTACTTTCCCATTTGAGCCCGCGTGAACGGCTAGGCTGAAGGCGCGGATGTTGTTCGGACCCGTATGGCTCCAGGTTGTATCATCGCCGGGGTGCTGGTAGAAGATCCCGGTACGCGGATTCGCCGCGCCAACAATGAAAAGCCGCGTTGCCACAACCGTCCCGTACACGGTGGATTCCTGTGACCGCGTCATGGCTGGAGTCCAGGAGAGCGTCACCGCCAGGACCGCACCCGCCGAGAAGAGTCGCTTCATAGTGCTCTGTTCCATTGTGTTCCTTCAGGGATAAAAACCAATCTCTTTGACCTTCCCGCCCATCAGCCCGGCGCGCGCCCAGGTTCTTCCCGCATCAAACGATTCGTACACTCCCTGGCCATCGGTCCCCACGCAGAGATGGCGCGCGTTCGCCGGATCAATCGCGATCGAAAAGATGGCCTCGATCGCTGTATCGCTCCAGAGCAGAGACCAGATCCCGCCTCCATCGGTGCTTCTCCAGACTCCGGTCCGCCACCCCGCCGCATACAATACACGTCCGCCGGGACTCTCGGCAAACGCGTACAGCGTCGCTGAGTCAAGACCTACCGCCTTTCTCCAGTGAACGCCTCCATCCGCACTGACGCGTATCCCTGCGTTCTCGCCGCTACAGAGGAGTCTCCGGCGGTCTGACAACCCCTGGAAGAGCCCCTGAATCTGGGAGATCCCGGTGCGAAGGGGAACCCAGTGCTCCCCGCCATCTCCTGTCCGGTACACGTCATCTTCCCCCGCAGCGAAGAGCCGCTTCCGGTCTGACGGATCCATGATGAGCCTTTGAATGTACCACCGTTTGAATCCGTCTTTCTTCGGTGTCCAGGTGTGCCCGGCATCTGTGGTCTTATACACCCACTCCGGAGTCGCCACGTACAGAGTCGCCGAATCAACCGGATCCACCGCGAGACCGAGGATCTCCCTGGTGCGCCAGGAGGTAAGAATTGTCCAGGAGCGTCCCCCGTCCATCGAGCGCTGCAGGCCATTGCCCGCGGCAATATAGTAGCGATGGGAGGTACTGTCTGCAAAAAAACCAAGCCCATAGGTGAACGCATTCGACATGTTCAGCATCCGCCAGGTGGTGTCAGCCTTCTCGCGGGCGAACGCCCCATAGCCGCCCATGCTTCGTCCAACAACGCTCCCTTGCACCGTGAAGACGGCAGCGTACATATTCAACGCCCTGCCGGTCCCATCACCCTCATCAGCACGTGCACGTTGTCCGCTCAGGGTGAGCGCAACGAGTACGACTGCCGTTCCCGCGGCGCGCATCATTCGCCCTCCGTAATTCTGGCGGCCGGAAAATCAAGAATCCGCACCCGGTCCCTGTATTTCAGCGTTATAACCCCGCTGCCTACCTCAGCCTGGATGAACGGCCCGTTGAACAGTTTGTAGTCGCGGAAATCGATCGCGTTCCCGTCGAGGAGCCGCGGCCCTCCCACGGCGAACTGCATCAGGTGCCCGGACGTCGATCTGTACCGAACCTTCAGTCCCGAATCGACACTGTCAATCCCGATCTGTGTCGCGCGGATCTTCTGCTGGAAGTTGGCGTAGCTCCCATACCGTGCCCCGGACCCCACCTCGACGATCACCCCGTTGTTCCGGTCGTGGCTTCGCCACCGCCAGGCTTCTTCCTCCTCAATCCACTCGTACGGCTTCAGCGGAAACAGCGCAATATACGTCGATCCCGCCCGGGAAAAGATCCAGCCGGTACTATCGACGGTCCGCTCATCGAGCGATTTCGGAAAGAAACCGTCAATGTGCTGATGTCTTGCGCCCGCCTCGATCATGTAGAGTACAATGATCGCATTCTCGTGCTGAAATGTCTGCTCGTACGGGGAGCTGGAGTTCCACTTGTCCGGATCGGTGTACACCAGGTGGTA
>DKBG01000270.1 GCA_002451155.1 Ignavibacteria bacterium UBA6906 | reverse complement strand
CTGAAGCGTAACCGCAGAGTCGCAGAGGTCGCAAAGAAGAGATGGGAAATAGCCCATTTGCCTCCTCTGCGTGATCGTGGTGTTCTGGCTAAATCGAAATTGCGTGACTGAGAACGATATATCCCGGATCGTCGTTGACTCCGCCTTCAAAGTCCACAAGTCTCTCGGCCCGGGCCTCCTCGAGTCTGCATACGTGGAATGCCTTTCCTATGAGATGCATCGGAACGGACTCTTGATCGAAAAGGAGAAGCCGCTCCCACTGATCTACGAACGAGTGAAGCTTGAGATTGGATATCGAGTTGACTTTCTAGTCGAAAGGAAAGTGATTGTGGAAGTCAAGAGTGTTGAAGCCCTCGCGGACATTCATCTTGCACAAGTACTTACATATCTCCGGCTGAGCGGCTGCAAACTGGCTCTGTTGATCAACTTCAACGTGCCTTTAATCAAGGATGGGATAAGAAGAATTGTCCTCAGACTTGAGGATCCCGCATGAAATCCATGGACAAGCAGCGACGTACATCAAGAGTCTGGTAGATAGGTTTCCTTTGCGTTCTTAGCGGCTCCGTCGCGTCTTTGCGTTCAACATCGAGGAGGAGAAACCGCAAAGACGCAAAGGAGACGCGAAGGCTGCAAAGAGGAGATGACAGATAACCGCGTGCCTTCTATGCGTTCCACCTCCGCGTCTGGAAAGGGATGGGAACCAAGCCCACCCCGCTTGGTGTTCAATTTTTTAGGAAGTTCCAGGTCGCTCATCAGGAGTACCCCGGNNGGGTTCGGCAACACGACAGATTTCGATCCGTTCTTGCTGCTGGACGACTTCCGGAATGACATTCCGGCGGATTACCTCGCGGGCTTCCCCTGGCATCCCCATCGGGGAATCGAAACGATCACGTACGTGCTCGCGGGAGAAGTGGAGCATGGCGATAGTATGGGGAACCATGGCACCATTGGAGCAGGGGACATTCAGTGGATGACAGCCGGCAGAGGTATCATTCATCAGGAAATGCCGAAAGGAGATCAGTCAGGGCGGATGCACGGGTTCCAGCTCTGGGCGAACCTGCCATCCTCTCTGAAGATGACCGCGCCGCGCTATCAGGAGGTAAAATCCCCCGAAATACCGCTGATCACAGACGACGATGGAACCCAGGTCCGTATCGTGTGCGGCAAGTTCTGGGGGAAGTCCGGCCCCGTCGACGGTATCGCCGCTGACCCGGTCTACCTCGACGTCTCCGTCCCGCCCCGCAAACGGAAATCTCTGCCGATCGAGACGACCCGTCACGCGTTCGCCTATGTGTTTGCAGGCGATGGGAAATTCTGCAACGCATCGGGGCCGCTGGCTGTGCCCACAGAGTCGGTTGGCTGGTCAGATACAGAGCCGCCTCTCGATGCCGACAACCGCTCTCTTGTGCTCTTCGACCGGGGCGATGAAGTTGTTGTGCAGGCCGGGGAGGATGGCATTCGGTTTCTCCTCATCTCCGGGAAGCCGCTCGAGGAACCGGTCGCCTGGTACGGCCCGATCGTCATGAACACTCAGGAGCAGCTCCAGCAAGCCTTCGAGGAGTTGCGCGAGGGGACGTTTCTCAAGTCAGAGACTGGGAAGAAATAATCGGTCCCGGCCTGCTGCTTCACTGGTTGAACCGGCTGCAGGCCGGCGGTTGTGAGCAAAAAGCGAACATCGGTCAGGCTCTGAGTCTCCACGTCAACAGGAATTACCGGTATGTCAAAAGCGATCCGTATTCATACGACCGGCGGACCCGAAGTATTGAAGTGGGAAGAGGTTGAGGTCGGTGCGCCAGGTGACGAACAGGCCCGCGTGCGCCACACTGCCATCGGAGTGAACTACCTTGATACCTACCACCGTTCGGGACGCTACCCTGTAACACTTCCAAGTGGTCTCGGAAGCGAGGCGGCCGGGATTGTCGATGCTGTCGGGCGGGGTGTTGTACACCTTCGGCCGGGCGATCGCGTGGCGTACGCGGGCGGCGCTCCCGGCTCCTACGCCGAGGTCCGGCTCCTGCCTGCCGATCGCCTCGTGAAGATTCCCGCCGGCATCTCCGATCAGACCGCGGCGGCCATGATGCTGAAAGGAATGACGGTTCAGTACCTTATCCGCCGCACCTACCCGGTGCAGAGGGGCGACTTGGTGCTCTTGCATGCGGCAGCCGGCGGCGTCGGCCTGATTGCGATTCAATGGCTCAAGGCCCTCGGTGCTGTTGTCATCGGGACTGTGGGATCCGATGAGAAGGCGAAAATAGCCCGGGAATACGGCTGCGACCATGTTATCGTGTACACGAGAGAGGATTTTGCAGAGCGGGTTCGCGAGATCAGCGGCGGAACGGGCGTTCCCGTCGTGTTCGATTCTGTGGGGGCGAGTACGTTCGAGAGCTCTCTGAATTGCCTCCGCCCGAGAGGAATGATGGTGAGCTTCGGAAGTTCTTCGGGGCAGATCCCGCCATTTGATCCGATGCTGCTTTCGCGAAAGGGCTCACTCTTCTTTACACGCCCAACAATTGGACACTACACGGCAACCCGTGCCGAGCTGGAATCAACTGCCTCAGAACTGTTTGACGTCGTGAGTTCGGGACGCGTCAAGATCGTTCTCAACCATACGTACCCCCTCAGGGACGCTGCGAAGGCTCAGAAGGACCTGGAGGCGCGAAAAACAATCGGCTCGATCGTTCTGATTCCCTGATTGACTGCGAATGCCACGCCTGGAGGATACCGTCGGCTGCCGTCAAGCCCGCCACGAGAGACGAAACGAATCGGATCTGGCGTCAGGCAGCAGATTGGTGAGGGTGTGGGTGCCATCAATCAGGGTATTCCCGGATATCGGCGGGTCCGTTTGAACGAGGAATCCTGCCGTTGTTCTGGCCCCTCGCGGTTGTGGTTGCTGCAAACCCCGAACATTGAATATTCTAGCGCATTTCTGTATGTTAGAACCCTCTCTGCCTTCCATCTGACGTCTATACCGGACATCCATGCATAAAATTACGCTAATACCAGGCGACGGCATTGGACCGAGCATCGCGGAAGTGGCTGTCAAGGTTATCGAAGCCGCCGGCGTCAAGATCGAATGGGAAACCGTTGAAGCCGGCCTCCCCGCGATTGACAGGTATAAAGACCCGCTTCCCCAGCATGTTCTGGATTCCGTCCGGCTGACGAAGGTCGCGCTGAAAGGTCCGCTGACGACGCCTGTCGGTTCCGGTTTCCGCAGTGTCAATGTCGCGCTGCGCAAAGAATTTGACCTCTACGCGAATGTTCGTCCTGCACACTCCTTCGAGGGTGTCGCCTCCAGATATGCGAATATCGATCTCATTATCATTCGGGAGAACACTGAGGAATTCTACGCCGGGATCGAGCACTATATTGACCCGCAGCGCAGTGCAGCGGAGACCATCGGCGTCGTGACACGATCAGGCTCCGAGCGGATCATCCGCTATGCCTATGAATATGCCCGGAAGCACCACCGGAAGAAAGTCACCACGGTTCACAAGGCAAATATCCTGAAATATACTGGCGGGCTATTCCTCGAGGTGGCGCGAAAGGTGGGTGAAGAGTACGCAGACCTGATTACGGAAGACAAGATCGTCGACAACATGGCGATGCAGATGGTGATCAACCCTCACCAGTTTGATGTCATTGTAACGACGAATCTCTTTGGGGATATCCTGTCGGATCTCTCCTCGGGCCTGGTGGGGGGGCTTGGATTGGCTCCTGGAGCGAACATCGGATACGACGCGGCGATCTTCGAAGCCGTGCACGGGAGCGCGCCGGATATTGCAGGGAAAAACATCGCAAACCCCTCAGCGCTCATCCTCGCTGGAGTCATGATGCTCAGGCACCTTGAGGAAGACGCGGCGGCAGACCGGATCGAGAGTGCAGTAGCCTCGGTTATCCGGGAGGGGAGGTCGGTGACGCGTGACCTCAACCCGGGCAGCCCGGTCGGCACGAGAGAGATGGGCGATGCAATTATTGCGAGAATGTAGAAGAGTCACGCCGGACCGGTGGACCGCGTCTATTCCCCAGACCACTTTCCACGTTCCTGCGGAGTTCCCGGATCCACGATTCTGCAGACCGGTGTGGCGGGACATGCCCCCGAGTTGGTGATGATTGGGATCTGACTGGATTTGATTACGTCGAGAATAGAGTGTCCCCAGATGCTCGTATCTCCACGCTTGTCAGAGCTGCATCTCCTCCGCCCGCCGCTCCCTGAACTCTCCCAGACCCGCGGCCGTGAGCTGAGTCCGCACTTTCTCTGAATCTCCCACGACTACCGCAGACATTGCTGCCGGGTCAAGATATCGGGCCGCGACCTTTCGGATATCTTCGAGCGTAACCGCCCTGACATTGCCCAGATATCGGCTGTAATAATCGTCGGGCAAATCGTACAGGATCAGGTTCTGGAGGATCGAAATAATCTGTGAGGGAGATTCGAACGCCAGCGCGAAACTTCCCTCAATACCCTCCTTCGCAAAGGTAAGTTCATCAGCTGTGATCCCGTCGGTTCGCATCTTCTCGATTTCTTTTGCCATCTCACTCACCGCTTCACCGGTGTTCACGGTGTGGACGGCTGCCCCGGACACGAACGGACCGGCGAGTTTTCCGAATGAGAATGATGTGAATGCGCCGTAGGTGAAACCGCGCCTCTCCCGCAGATTTGCGTTCATCCGGCTCGAGAATTGTCCTCCGAGTATCCTGTTCATAATCAGGACCGGAAAGAAATCCGGGGAGTTTCGCGGAAGGCCGATTGATCCGATCCGGATCTCCGATTGTGCCGCACCGGGGCGATGGATCAGAACTTTCTCCGGGTTGCAGGGAGGTCCCACGGGTTTCCTCTCACCATCCTCCTTGTCGCCCTTCCAGTGATCCAGAATCGGCGCGAGGAATGTTTCGATCTCACCAGGGTGGACCGGTCCGACGAGGATCATAGATGCGCCTGCTGGCCGGTAGCGGCGGTCAAAGAAATCTGCCACATCCACTTGAGTCAGTCTCTTTACGGAGTCTTCC
>DKBG01000114.1 GCA_002451155.1 Ignavibacteria bacterium UBA6906 | reverse complement strand
CCAGTTCAGGTCGCCGACAGGATACCCGCCGGTAGCTGCCGTGTAGACCGGATTTGACGTCGAGTACGCACAATCAAGTGTGTCCCGGTAGTACTGATACCCCCGCCGATCATAATCATATTGCGGTTTGAAGTTGGTCGTGACTTTGGTCTTCGCTGCCCCGGAATCCGGAGGCGGAACCGCACGCCGGTACCATTTCATCATTTCCGTCATCAGCTTCGGTGTGTTTGGCAAGTCCGCAGTATGCGTTCGAAACGCGTTTGCGGAATCTGCCCCCAGCCGTGAATTGATATGATACGTCAGCGGACTGCCCGGGACGAGGGCCGGGTTCGCGACGATCGGGAGGATGGATGCGGAATCGTAAAATGCCTGTCCTGCTGCGGTAACGCGATAGTAGTTGTTAGTCACCGTCCAGGAGGTTGAATCATTCGGAACGGAGAAGATCCATGTCATGCGTGGGAAACCGAATGCATCCAGTTCTCCGCTGTCGTTAAACTCTGCCTGTCTCACCGCGTCCGAGTCCTGCCCGAGTGCAAAAGGATCGACGAGCAGGTTATCCCTGATGATCACGCGCCTTCCGACCCGGCCAAGAGAAAGGAAACCGTGGTAGGACATGCCGTTGACACAGGTGTTGTGCTCAAACTTGAGAAAATTGATGTTCGCGGTGCTCCCATAATGACGGACAATCCTGTCCTGCCAGTTCACGAATGTGTTATTCACCAAGATGAGCGAGTCCACAGAACCACCCCGCACATCGATTCCTTTTCCAGCACCGAGGTTTGACCTCCCGAGGTATCCCATATTGGCAAAGACCGAATTCGTAATTTTCACAGTCTTCGGTGCAGAGGGTGTTCGAACATGGTTCCCGTTCGTGTTGGTTAGAATGCAGCTGTCGATCGTCAGATTGATGCCCGCAGCGCTGACCTGGAAGAGGGATCCCTGCAACTGGACGAGGCGGTCGGGAATCGGCTCAAAGTACCCGGAGATAACCAGATGTTTCACCGTGACATCGGCGAACATGTTCACGAATTGCCCCGGCGGATTCGAACCCGCTCCCCCTGTTGGATAGAGGAACACCACCGGCATGCTGACATCGCCGGTCGTGTCGTTTGCGGCCAATCGCAGCTTCCACCCGGTGTTTTGAATAATCGCGTTGCACAGGTAGTTCTGACCACGCTGAAGAACGTACACTGCATTGGTATCTCTTCGTTGTCCGTTGGACAGTGTGTCTCCCATGAGAAAATCGTTGATATAGTTGGAGCCCGAAAAGGGGGGGACGCGGACAATGTTCTGGCCGATGCCTTGAAGGGGCACCAGGAACAGCAGGGCCAGAATGAAAACCGTAAGCACGCGCAAGGTGCTCATGATAACCTCCTGTGATTCTGTTAGGTGTGACAGTGAGATGGTACGGACCACAATCCGGTGCTCATCAACGGCAATCAGTGCTTGGCGGCGGAATCCCTCCCCGCCGTTTAGTGAATGAACAGTGACAACGCCCTCACATGTTTTCCTAGAATTCGAGTCGGGCTCCCAGATTTCCGCTCATTCCATATTGCTGGCTGGAACGCAACGTGCTCCAATTGTCGACCCGGTCTGTAGTGTAGACGTCCTCGACCACGCTCGTGAAGTTGTTCAAGTCGAAGAAGAAGGAGAGATTTTCCGTCACCCGCTGTCTCAGGGAAAGGTCCCACCGCCAGAAATTCTGGACCACAGGATCATTTAACCGTCCCGCGGAGTATGAGCGGTTATATTCATCCTGGAAGAAGACAGATACGCGTCCCGAGAAACCACCGATATCATATCCGACAGCGACGTTTCCGAAGAACTGCGGCTGGCCCTCTAGCTTCTGCTTCGACTCGATCAGCGTGGTGCTGTATTCAGGCAGGGGAGGGAAGCCGGGAATGATGATATACGTTGTGTCGGTCCGATATGAGAGGACAAACGTCTCAGAGCGAACGAGAGATACGTTGTAGCTCAGAACGATGTGCGAAAGGAGCCCGGGGAGGAAATGCAGATTTGTCTGTTGTTCGAGTTCGAATCCCCACACTTTCGTGGGTTGCGTGCTGTTCACGGAATACGTGAGCGAAATCGGCGACCCCGTTGGGATTGGCGGGCGCCAGGTGATTCCGAGAGTGTCCATTAGTGATCCGGGGTTGCCCGGCTGGTATGCACCGGGAATCCCCGATACGGTGTGGAACATATCATCAATCTGCCGGTAGTAGGCGGAAACCGAAAGCAGTCCGATGACATTTCCAAAGAATGAGGTGTTGAGTTCATAACACCAGGCCTTCGCATTCTTGAGCCGGGGATTACCGACGACGATGATGTCCCTGGGGTTCGTTATCCGGGTAATGATCTTGTCGAGCCGGGAATTGAAGTCGGGGCGTGCCACGGCCCGATAGGCAGTCAGTCGTATACCCATGAAGTCAAGGGGGCGGACCGCAAGGTGGAAATTTGGAAACCACGAGGTTTCAGAATACGTTGAGGTGGTGTCGAGAAGACGCCCCGTCACCGGAAAGCCCGAAAGTGCCGTGTTGACGTACCGTGCCGCGTAATCGTTGGTCTCGCTCTCCAGACGGATTCCCGCGATAAAGGTGACTCTCGGCCCGATCTTCAGCGTGTTCATGATGTACGCCGACTGTACGCGTTCGATGATATCATAGTAGTCTGCGCTGACCTCGGGGTTGACGTTGTACTCGCTCTGACCTGTGAGCCCGACGCCATTCTGATTCAAGGCATACCACTCGCGCAGCGCGTCTCTGTTCATGAGCGGGTTCAGGAGGTAGGCATCATAGATCGATCGCTGGACGGGCGGGGAATCCAGGAAATTGTTGAACAGCACAAGACGTCCGACCATCTGCAAATTGGAGAACCGGGTCCCGGAGAAATCCTTTCTGGTCATGCTCCCATCGGGGTTCCGCGTGTAATCCTGGAAATAATTCAGGTAATAGGGGGCCATTCTTTCTTCAGACGTCTTGAACCGATTCTTGTACCTGTATTTGCCCCCCAGTTTCAGTTCCCCCGCCAGGGTGCTCCCGAACGTGTACGGTTTCTCCAGGTTGAGGAAGATCGTCTTCTCACGATCCGAATTCCGTGTATCGTCGAACGCCGCGGTGTCCAGGTACGCTTTCCGGAAATTATTGTAGGCATACTGGACAAAGAGCTCAGGCGGTCCGTTCCACGCTGACCTGGGAACGGGGCGCATTCCGGATGAATCCACGATCGAAGGTTCAGTGAAGAACATGCGGTAATCAAAGGGTGTTTCGGACTTCGACTCCGCAAACGAGAGCCCCCACGTGAGATTGAGACTCAGGAGGAAGTTCTCTCCCCGGATGGAGCCGCTGTAATTTCTGATTCGGCTTTCGACATCGCGACCATAGTATTGGACGTCAGTTCCGATCGGGTAGTTCCGCTGGTACGTCATGTAGTCCCGATCCGTTTGGCTGAAAAGATTGTCGAATCTGATCGATCCGTTATCCGGAGTTTCAAAGTCCAACAGCAGGCCTATCCCCCCTCGTTTCCTGATCTCATCTGTGAATGCCAGAGTGAAGTCGGAATACTGCCACCCGGTACCATGCTGTGCAGAGAGATTCGTGATATCCAGGTTGTACGACTCGTTGCTCCGATCGCGGCGCTCGAGATTCGCCGTCACCTGGACCCCGACGACATCGTCGAAAAACCGCTCCCCGTACTTGCCGTTAAAGTCATACTGACCGAAATTGTCGGTCAGTTTGTTATACCCTGCCTTGGCGTCAACACGAACGCTCCGCACCGATGGCGCCTTTCGTGTGACGAGATTGATGCTCCCCGCGATGGCGTCCGCGTCCATATCAGATCTCAGTGCTTTGAACAGCTCGATCCCGGAGAGAGTCCCCTGGGAAAACGTGCTCAGATCGACACCGCGTGCATCAGGATCGGTGGGAGGAATCCGTGTTCCGTCGATGGTGAACGTGGTAAATTTGTCGCTCATCCCGCGAAGGATCACTTTGCTCGCTTCGCCCCCGGATCGAATGATCGATACACCCGGCAGCCTGCCGATCGCTTCCGCAGCGTTGGCGTCTGGTAGCTCCTTGATCTTCTCTTCAGAGACGACGTTGACAATCGTATTCGAACTGATCTGTTGGTTTATCGCGGCGTCCTGTCCGCGAGCCTGAGCGGTGACCAGAACCTCGGCTCCTTCGATAACCGCGGCGGCGAGTCGGATGTTGAGCTCTCGTACCTGGTCTCCCTCCAGGCGTACGGGGAATTCTCTCGTGGTATACCCGACATAGGAAACACGGACGGTGTACGTCCCGGAAGGAATTCTGTGAATGATGTATTCTCCCTCCAGGTTGGTTGACGCTCCGAGCGCCGTGCCGAGAAGAAGAACGTTTGCGCCCGGGAGGGGACGGTTCTCGAGCGAGTCGGTCACGGAACCGCGCAGCGTGGCCTGGGAAAAGGCCGTGAAGGGCAGAAGCATTCCGCAAAGGAGAATCGTAAAGCCGCAGGCGAGGCGCTTCATAGTATCACTCCTGCAAAATTTCCTGGTTTGTACGTTCGGGATTTGCGAGTGCTGAATGACACCCCTCCTCGCCGTGGAGCCCGTGGGGTTCAAGGGTGATCGGGTGGTACTGCGGGTGCGGTGCGTGGGATGTTGGATTCCCTGCTCAGTCTCGATCGAAGCGGGACATCACCCCAGTCATTCAGATCGCAAACCCTGTGGAAGAACTGAGACCTATGACGCTCCGGCAGAGAATCCGGTCACCCGAACCTCTCGCATAGAACTAGGAGGATATTTGCCAGAATCGCTTGGAGGACACGAAAACATGCACCGATAAATGCATCGCTAACTTTAGCGCTAAAGTACACCAGCGAATTCAAATTGTCAAGAGAAAAAAACAAAAAGATTAGCCCTCTGCTTACTGTTTCGGCAAGGAGGACTGCGGGGCCTTGTTCCCGAAAATCTTGTCCAGAAACTCAATGATATGCCCTGCCGCCGGCTCGAACCAGGGATGAAATAACCAGAACGAGTGAGGACTGTCAGGAATCGTGTGAACCTCAGAGTAGATACCCAGCTGCTCCAGTCTCCGAATTGCCTCATCACGCCCGGCGTGAAACCGGGGAACGGAGCTATTCACAAAAAGAATCGGAGGCATCTCGCCGGTGATGTGATTGACTGGTGAGGCTTCCCGCCATACCTCCGGCT
>DKBG01000083.1 GCA_002451155.1 Ignavibacteria bacterium UBA6906 | reverse complement strand
ACACGGCAGGGCAAATCGCTACGACCTCGGGAGCCGTTGCGCCGGTCTGCATAGACATCGTCAGATGGGGCTGCCACCAGAACTGACCACTGATCACTTCCAGGAGACCGTTAATGGTGAGAGTACATCTGAACCGGGCGGGCATATTGACCGCAGCGGCGCTCTTTCTTGGAGCAGCTCCGGCCTTCCCACAGACACCCGTCTCCGCAGCAGAGGCTGAGTTGATGGCGCTGGACAGCGCTTGGATCGACGCGGAAGTGCGACGCGATCGAGCTGCCCTCGAGCGTATTCTGGACGAACGGTTCCTTGCCACCTTCGTGTCGGGGACTACCATCGATCGAACGGCCTTCATCGAGATGATCATGAAGTCCACCATCGAGCCGTTTGAGGTCCGTCATGACGCGATACGTATTCATGGCGACGTGGCGCTCGTCATCGACAGCAGTTCGGATCGCAAGAGCAAATACACCTGGATCGCGGTCAAGAAAGAGGGGCTATGGAGAGTGATCTCGGAGACTTTCACGAAGGTCGAGAAGCCGTAGCACTCGGGAGTCTACAGCTCTCTCTTCGCGTACGATGCTATTGTCCCACGCTGTCAGTTTGTGGCAATTTTCCTCTCTACGCTCACCTGAGAAGATGAAATTTCCGGCCACGGAGCCCTGGATCGGCTCTCGGGGGGAACTCCTTTCCATTCAAGGATTGCGATGCATGAAGACAAGCGGGGGGAATACGAGACCTCCGAGCAGAGCTGCCAGGACGGGGTAGAGGAAACTGACCACAGTCATCTGAGCTGCGAAGAGCCAGACCGATGCGGCAGCGAGAACAACCGCCACAATGATCATTGCCCCGGCAGCATACCTTCCATGCTGTCCAAGGGCGAGGAGTGCAGCCAGGAGCAGAACCAGAGCCGACACTGCATAGTGCCAGTACTCCACATTCCGCACAATCCTTTGCCGTTGAAGTGCATCAATGATGGTCGCAAGAGGAATCGCGTTTCTGGACTGTTCCCTGGATAACGTTCCCCCATTGTCGACCCACTCCAGAAGGATAATCCGGTCGCGAATTTCTTCTTTCCCCTCCTCGGGAAACACCGGCGCTGAGTGTCCTAACCGGTCGGTATAGAGCACAGAATCCTCTGCTGTCAGAGCGTCGCAGATGGTTCTTGAGTACGGAAACCAGGATGGACGCACGCGCACCCAGGCCACCCCGTCCTGATCGACGCGGGGGCGGACATCCCCGTATTGAATGAAGCCGTCCCTGAATTCGGGTCTTGTATCGTCCCTCCCACCCCGCGTGCGCCAGAGTGCGGCGAGCCCTACATGAAGTTGTTGGGAGTACCAGGATGGCACTGGCCGGAATCCGAGAACAACAGGTCTCTTCTCCGGGACCTTCCGGTATTCCGAGATAATGTCGCGGTTGGCCCAAAAATCGGGGTGGGGATTCAGTCCCGGCAGTGAACCGGTGAGCGGGGACGGAGAAGACCTATAGAATATCACAAACTCGCGGACAAGAGAATCTGGAAAACAAGCAGCAACGACTGCCGGTTCGACGTAGGCAGGCTGTTCGATCAGAACCTGCTTCGCCCCCGCACGCCGAATTTCCCGCACAACTTTGGCCGCACTTCGATAGAACGAGGAGGCGTTGTTGTCACGGGTCCACAGACCGAGGATCCTGACAACCGAGCTCGCATGTGTTTGCTCGCCGGGCGAGAGAGCATTCAGCAATCGGAGTTCTGTGTCTTCCAGGACCCTCCCCCACGCCAGGATCACAATGAGCCCAAAAAGGAAGATGCCCCACGAGAGCATAAGTAGAAGAAGCCGGAGCCTTGGCGCGAGCCGTCGGCGAAATATCGCCCAGAACGTTCCGCGCAGCCCGCCCAGGTCGAGCGCTCGGACCAGGGGAGACGTCGAACCCCGGGAATTCAGAAAGCCGGCCAGCGCAAGAAGAGCCTGGTGTGACATCACCAGAACACAGAAACCGTAGCCGGCAACGAACCATCCCCAACCCGATTGTCCCTGCCCGGGCAGCCCGTACAACAGATACACCGCGAACAGTACCAGGAGGAGAATCCCTATCCCGGCCACTCGAATGAGCAATCTTTCCGGTTGCACCCTTTGCTCCCTGATCTACCCTCACACGGACCTGCAACTGCGATGCCAATGTGTATCCTCAGAAATATTGACCAGGCAGCCCGGAAATGGCCCCCATGGGGAACTGTCCGCTAACCGCGCCAGGGATTTGGAGCCAGGGATGGGTGTTGGGGAGATGATTGTACAAAACCGCTGGAATGTTCCCGAAATGGCTGCCGACCAGCGGCGTAGTCCCAAACAACACGCGGTAGTGTCTTTCAGCACCCGTCAGGCTTTACGAGCGGTATGTTCTCTTACAGGCTTGGAGCGGGCCAATTCGTCCAGACCAGGAAGATGACCGTGGCCGGATGACACCTCGCGGTAGATTTCACAGTAACAATTCGGGCATCAGATCGCTCATGGGTTCCGCAATGCCTATTCAAAGGGTATTCCACACCAAGAAAGTTCTGTGGGATCCCCATCCGCCGCACACCCGATTCACACTAGTCGATAGTCTATCGACAATCGGTACCGTCGGTAAACGGAAGGCCCGCGCTCGCGGGCCTCCTGGTTTCTGCATGCAGTTCTCAAAACTGTAATTGTTCGCCCCCTACAGGAAAACACTTTCGCCAGCCTCAGTCATGCGTAGCATCGTGACCTTCACGCAACTCTCCGTTCCGGCAGCAGGAAATACCCAAACCCAACTGNNCAAGATGATTGCCCGCCGCGCGACGGATTCTTCGGCGTTTCTGGCATACCAGGTAAGCATGAAATTGCCGAGAAGGGCCGCTCCGTACTCCCTCGCAGTAATTGCAGCTCCTGGCCCGAACGAGCTGCCCAGTAATGTCAGCAAGGGACCGGGAAAGAACAGCAGTATGGGACCAAAACCCAGGCACACAACTGCCTTAATTACCATCAGAGTCTTGAATTTCATGGCCAGCCTCCTTATTGAACGCGATACGGGTATCCACCATCCGCCAAACGGACAAGGGCGCAGACATCTTCTCCGAAAACTACGGACAGCGTCAAAGGAACGCCAAAAACACTGTACCTCCCCTCGCCAGGAGGCCACACATTTCTATACTCTCTTTTGAACCGCGTGTGGCAAGGGGCTGAGATCCCGGCACAGAGAAATCCGTTGCATCGCCACCCGGGTCACAAGACTAGCGGTTGAAGGTCCCTGTCCGCTCGTCTCTCATCTCTTCAACTCATTGCCGTTATCGGCA
>DKBG01000037.1 GCA_002451155.1 Ignavibacteria bacterium UBA6906 | reverse complement strand
ACGATGATCCTGTGAATCGCCCGTGTTCGATCCAGCCCCATGTGTATCCAGGACCTGCCGCCATCCGGGCTTCTGTAAACGCCGTCCCCGAATGTCTGACTGTTGCGCGGATTTCCCTCACCGGTTCCGACCCAGAGGACGTCCGGGTTCCGCGGGTCGATGGCGATGGCTCCGATTGATGCGACTGCGAGGGTGTCGAAGATCGGGGTCCAGGTGAGTCCGCCGTTTCCTGATTTCCAGAGCCCGCCGGAGGCGGACCCGAGGTAAATGACACGGGGATTGCTCCGCTCCACGGCCACCGAGGTCACCCTGCCGCTCATGATCGCCGGGCCGAGGGCCCGCGGGTCCATACCCTTCAGCAATGCCATCTGAATTGGCTGGGCCGTGGCAGCAATGAATGTGGCTAAAACACTGGCGCAGAAAAGCGCGGGAGAGAAACTGAGGCGAGGTCTCATGAATTGCACCCTGTGATGGCTGCTGGTTGCCCCGGCCGGCGGACCGGGGTGGAAAAAGGCAGAATCTCGTGAGTATCGGGGAGAACGGTGAAGCCATGTTCCACAATATAACCGGTGGAGTCGGGACTCGCAATCCCGGTGTCTGGGCGTTTTGAACGAGGAGACGCAATGTTCGAAGGGAGAATGTCGCAGTCCTTGTGTGTATTCTCACCGCATCATTGTGGTTACCAGATAGTGACGTTCCGTAACGGGTTGGTATTTCACGATTCACTCGTGTATATTCAGAGAACCAATGCGCCCGTGCGCTCGCCCGAGAGAACCGAACCTACTTTCGATTTCGGATGCCGGTTCCGCTCATTCATCAGACCGATCTCTTTCGTCCGTATAATGATCCTGACGACCATTGGGATCTGGCCTGTGTCTATGGGTTGGCCGCACGCGGTCTTGTGGATCTTCAGGGTATCCTGATCGATTACCCGGCCGCCGCCCGGTTCAATCCTGACGTTGAAGCGGTTGCGCAGATGAACTATCTGCACGGGTCACATGTTCCGGTCGCCGTCGGCTCGAGCAAACCGCTGGTTTCCCCAGGAGAGGCGGCGTCGGCCCTCCCTCAGTCAGATCGCGGAGGGGCCGATTTCATTCTCGGGATTCTTGAACGATCACCCTCGCCTGTGGCGATTAGCATCGTCGGGTCATGCCGTGATGTCGCCCTCGCCGCGAACTCCAACCGGGAGCTTTTCCGAGCGAAATGCGCTGCGGTGTATCTGAATGCGGGGTACGGGGCGCCGGTCCTCGACAGCAGATGGGAGATCGAGTACAACGTCCAGCGTGATCCGGCTGCATTTGCCGCAATGTTCACACTGCCGACCCCTCTCTTCTGGGTTCCCTGTTTTGAGGACATACGACGCGGGATCGTTACCGAGCGGGGAAGCCTCTGGTGGTTTCGGCAGGATGAGGTGCTGCGGAGTTGTCGACCCTCCCTTCGCCGGTATTTTGCCTACGCGCTCGGAGGAGTGAAGGATCCTGGTTGGCTCCAGTACCTCCATACCGCCGGGCCCGACCAAGTCCTCGATCGAATCGGCGTTGAGAAGAGGTTCATGTGGTCTACGGCAAGTCTGCTGCACTGTGCCGGATACGGTGTGGACCGCGATGGGACGCTCACGCTGCTCGGGACCCCGGGCTCGGAAGAAATATTCCGATTCGATCCCGTCGCGGTGACGTGTACCGACGAGGGGATCACACGCTGGGAGCCGCACCAGGGCTCAGATGCCCGATTTCTTTTCCGTGTCGTCGATCAAGAACGGTATCCCACTGCGATGACACGCGCGATGAGATCGCTCCTGAGTGATGATCGGGGAGAGGTATGATCCCTCACGCCCTATCACGCTTCATGAACGTCGTTTGCGTATTTCCTGTTCTCCGTCGCCTGCTTGACAGGAAACAGGACAAAACAGGCGTTTGGCAGTGTGCGGACACCCTCCGTGCCGCTCCGCGGTCCGGAGATGGCTGGAATCCCTGAGTTGCTTCGCAGCGAGGATTTCCACATATTCTGGCGTTTGCAGCTTCAACAGACACCCCGAGGAAGTTCGCATTTCACCCGTTGCAGAATCCCTTGTGAATAATGATACAACGAAGGAGAACCAGGTGTGAACCCCCCCAGAAGAATGCACTCCGCATCGCTCGCGTGCTGTCTCTCGATAGGAATTCTCTGCAGCGTCTATGGTTGCGGTGAACAGCAGCAACAGTCGGGTCCTGTCCCTGAAGTGAAAGTGGTGCCGGTGGTTCAGAAGGATGTACCGGTGTACCGGGAATGGGTCGGACAAATGTATGGAGCTGTCGACATCGAAATCCGTGCGCGGGTAGCCGGGTGGCTGGAATCGATGGATTTCCGGGAAGGGACAGAAGTGAAAAAGGGTGCGCTGCTCTATACGGTCGACCAGACCGAACTTCGTCAGGCCGTCGCCGAGGCTAAGGGACGACTTGCCCAGGCGCAGACCCTCTTTGCCCGGGCGAAGACGGACGTTGATCGGTACACTCCCCTGGCCGCTGCGGGGGCGGTGAGCGCTCGTGATCTGGAATCAGCTCAGGCAGAGTACGGGGCGAGAAAAGGGGAGGTGGACGCCGCCGAAGCGTCGCTCAGGCTTGCCGAAGTGAATTTGAGCTATGCGACTATTCGCGCGCCGATCGACGGGTTGATCGGGATCTCCGCTGCACGTGTCGGTGATTTTGTCGGACGCCCGCCGAATCCAGTCATCCTGAATACCATATCTCGGGTTGACTCTGTGCATGTGCGATTCTCGCTGACGGAACAAGAGTATCTTGAGCTCGCACGGCGCGTGATCCAGACGAAGGGAACGGAGAGGCCAAGGCAAAAGGCTCGCCTTCAGCTGATTCTGGCCGACGGATCAGTATACCCCGAGCCGGGCCATGTCCTCTACCTTCAGCGTCAGGTGGATCCTGCGACCGGGACACTGCAGCTTGAGGCCTCCTTCCCCAATCCCGACAGACTTCTCAGACCCGGACAGTTCGCCAAAATCCGGGCGGCGTATGAGGAACGAAAAGGGGCGGTATTGGTTCCCGCCCGCGCTGTGTCGGAGGTTCAGGGACAGTCCATCGTCTACGCGGTTGACGCAAACAACATGGCGCAGTACCGTGCCCTCGTTCCTGGTCCGCGACTGGGCGCTCTTCAGGTGGTGCAGAGCGGCGTCCAGCCCGGTGAACGGGTGGTGATTGAGGGCTTTCAGCGGCTTCGACCCGGAATGACGGTGCAGGCAACGGGCGTCGAGTTTCCCTATGATTCCCTGGCTGCTGCCCTGACCGGCGGCAGGGGAGGAAACTGATCGATGGCACGCTTTTTCGTTAACCGGCCAATTGTGGCGATGGTCATCTCGATCGTGATGATCCTCCTCGGCGTGATTGCCATGAAGGGTCTTCCGATCGCACAGTTTCCCGAGATCGTCCCGCCGATGATCAAGGTCTCCACGACATTCGTGGGAGCTTCTGCAGTCGACGTGGAGCAGTCGGTCGCGACGCCGATCGAGCAGCAGGTCAACGGCGTCGAAAATATGATCTACATGAAATCGATCAACGCAAACGACGGGACCTTTCAGCTTCAGGTCTCCTTCGATGTCGGGTCGAACCTGGATATGTCGAATGTCCTGACCCAGAATCGCGTCTCCCAGGCCACGGCTTCTCTCCCCCCCTCCGTCAAAGCGTACGGAACGACGATCAAAAAATCCCTCACATTCCCGCTCATGCTTGTCGCGCTGAAATCACCGGGTGGAACGTACGATAACAATTTTCTGAGCAATTACGCCGCGATCAACATCAATGATCGCCTTGCCAGGATCTCCGGCGTCGGGGAAGTTGCACTGTTTGGAGGCAGTGACTATGCGATGCGAATCTGGGTCAGGCCCGATCGGCTGACGCAGCTGGGGCTAACGGTGCCTGATCTGGTCAGGGCGATTCAGGATCAGAATGTGATCTCACCCGCCGGACAGATCGGAGGTCCGCCGGCACCGCCGGGAACGGAGTTTACGTATACGGTGCGGACGAACGGCCGGCTTCTGAATGAGGAGGAATTCGGTAACGTTATCGTCCGCACGAACCCGAATGGTTCGCAGGTTCGTCTCAAGGATGTCACGCGGATTGAACTCGGAACGCTTCTCTACAATATGATCGGGCGCAACAACGGCCGGCCCGCTGCTGTCATTGCCGTCTACCAGCTCCCGGGGTCCAATGCCCTCGAGGTTGCCGAGAAGGTCAAAGGGGTCATGGCCGAGGCGCAACAACAATTCCCTCCCGACCTGGAACAGCAGATATCGCTGGACACAACACTCGCCGTGGAAGAAGGGATCAACGAAATCGTTCACACGCTCCTGGAGGCCGTGGCGCTGGTCATTCTGGTCGTCTTCATTTTCCTGCAGAACTGGCGCGCGACCCTGATCCCGCTCCTCACGGTGCCAATTTCCCTCATTGCGACATTCGCCGTATTTCCGCTCCTCGGTTTCACGATCAACACGCTGTCGCTCCTCGGCATGGTTCTGGCAATCGGGATCGTGGTGGACGATGCCATCGTTGTCGTCGAGGCGGTCATGCACCATATCGAACATGGGCTGGCACCCAAGGAGGCGACGCTCAAGGCAATGGAAGAGGTCTCGGGCCCAGTCGTGGCCATCGCGCTGATTCTGGCGGCGGTATTTGTTCCCGTCGCTTTCATGGGCGGCATCACCGGTCGCCTCTATCAGCAGTTTGCCGTCACGATAGCAATCTCCGTACTCTTTTCGGCCTTTAACGCCCTGACGCTCAGTCCTGCCCTCTCTTCCCTGCTTCTGAAGCCGAAGGGCCTGAAGAAGTCTCCCCTGGATAGATTCTACCGTTGGTTCAATGCCGTCTTTGAGAAGTTCACGGGGGGATACCTCTCCTTCACCTCCATTCTTATCCGAAAGGCGATTCGGAGCGTTGCCTTTGTGGGTGTGGTCATCCTGTTCATCCTCCTGCTCTTTCGGGCTGTCCCGGGCGGATTTGTTCCGGAAGAGGACAATGGATATATGATGGTTCAGGTCCAGTTGCCTGATGCCAGTTCGCTCCAGCGGACAGACGAAGTGTGCCGAAAAGTTGAGGCAATACTCGGCCAAACCGCCGGGATTGACAACTTCACCACCGTTTCCGGCTACAGCCTCGTCAGCCAGATCGCTGGCTCGAATGTCGGATCGTTCTTTGTATCTCTGAAACCCTGGGGCGAGCGGACAAGGACACAGGAGCGGTCATTCGAACTGATCCGGGCACTGAATGCGCGCTTTGCCCAGGATATCCCGGAGGCAATCGTCTACGCGTTCGGGCCCCCCGCAATTCAGGGACTGGGAACCGGCGCGGGATTCACACTCTTGCTTCAGGACAGAAGCGGGAACACCCCTGAAGACCTTGGCGTGCGTGCGGGGCAATTTATCGCAGAGGCGAGAAAGCGTCCGGAGATCGGAAGTATCAACACGTTCTACCGGGCAAATGTCCCACAGATATTTGCCGCGGTGGACCGGGACAAGGTTCTCAAGCAGGGAATCCCGCTCTCCGATGTGAACATGACCCTCGGGTCACTGCTCGGGGCGAATTACGTAAATGATTTTAATCGCTTTGGCCGGGTGTACAAGGTCTATCTCTCCGCCGAAGCGGAGTACCGCGACGAACCGTGGGATCTCTCCCAGTTTTCAGTCCGAAACGGAAACGGCCAGATGGTCCCGATGTCCGCACTCGTCTCCATGAAGCCGATGAGCGGCCCCGAATTCACGAACCGGTTCAATCTCTTCCGGTCCGCGGAGATCACCGGCGTGCCCGCGCCCGGCTACAGCTCCGCACAGGCTATTGCGGCGCTCGAACAGGTGGCACAGCAGACACTTCCCCCGGGCTGGAGTTACGACTGGTCGAATATGTCATACCAGGAGAAAAGCGCAGCGGGAACCGGGGCCGTGGTATTCCTGTTTGCACTGGTCTTTGTCTTCCTGATTCTTGCCGCCCAGTACGAGAGCTGGTCGCTGCC
>DKBG01000226.1 GCA_002451155.1 Ignavibacteria bacterium UBA6906 | reverse complement strand
CACCCCGTACGGTTATCAAAAAAAGACACCGCCATAAACGTTCGTCGCTCTTCACCAACGGGGTGTACCCAGGTCCATGAGACGCCGCCATCGGTGGTTCTGCCGATAGAGTTATCCCCGGCGCCGATCCATCCCATCTGCGGGCTAGAAAAAGCCACGCACTTTAGAGGCACGATCGTTCCGCCCTCTTGAATTTCCCATGTTTCCCCACCATCTCCGGTATGAATAATCCTTCCTGAATCACCAACAGCCCATCCGTTTTCCATGTCGACGAACGACAAACCCTGGAAATATCCAGTGCCCCCCATTCGAACAACTTTCCACTCCATAGATTGTTGCTGAGCCGGTCCTAGAGGGTCTATACAACCGCATAACCAGAAGACGCTGATTATGCATAAAGAGCATGCACGCCTTTCCATGAGGGTCTTTAGTCCCTATTTCATCAGCAAATCAGAAAGACATATTATCGATGTAGATGAGGCGCCAGCTGAGGAACGACAATTCATCTTAACACGAGTAACTTGCGTGTCCACACGAATGCCCCTGCCTGGAATCGAAAGATGTAGATGCCTTTCCGATACTTCTCGTCTGTTTGAATAGCAGGTATCGACGACCTCTCACTTTACCATCACCATTTTGCCGGTTCGTGCGAGTGTCTGGGGATTCTCTCCTGACGTAGTCGCCTCAAGTCGATAGATGTAGACTCCGCTCCCAAGCGGTACACCACGGTCGTTCCTTCCGTCCCAATGTACCGTACGGTATCCTTCCAACTCGGTCCCATCTTCTACAAGCCTCACCTGCTGGCCAAGGATATTGTAGACCCGCAATGTGACCCGCGAATCGTATGGAAGTGCGTACTTAATCGTCGTGCCTGCATTGAACGGATTCGGGTAATTCGGCAGCACTTCAAACACCGATGGAACTGTGTTGTCCAGCCCGCCGATCATTGCCACCGGATTGAAGCTCCAGACATCCCCAGTTTCGGCACCGTGCCAGGCAATGATGTGAAACTCTTCATTCTCCACGGACATTGCATGATCGTTCCTTCTGCAGGGAACGCCAAACCACATTATCGGTGTCCATGTATTGAGGATGTCAACCTGNNTCTCGAGGTGCTTCAGGAGACGTATTGTCCGGATAAGGTGCCGTCTTTACGCGCGGAGGCCAGTAGCGGCCATTGACGGAGCCTCCAGGGACGTTGTTCTCGAGATACCCTACCATGAGTCGTCGTGGTGGAATGGTATCCTCATTGAACGCCGCAAACGGCATCAGGGTTGAATAATCCTGGTATGCATATCCCGTTCCCGGATTCACAATAAACGGTGCGAATGACGGGTCCGCTGCCGGCTGGTCGGCATTCTGCAGATACCTGTACGCATGTGATGCATTTTCGGAAGATGGGTTGAATACGACGCCACCCGTATCCGTAGCTGCAAAGCGAATAAGGACACTCTTTTGCCGACCGAACGGGGCTCCTCCTGACGGCCAATGCTGGTACGCATTTCCTATTTTTCTATCAAATCCTTCAAGTCCAATACCTGTAGTTGTCATGTATGACCAGAAGATTGGTGAAAACGGTGAGAACTCCTTCATCGTTCCACCCCCCACCACCAGGTCACCGCGCACAATCTTGAAGCCGTCCGTCAGTGGCATATTGTGTCCCAGTGAATCGGGCAACTCGTGCCGGTCGAGGAGGAGACGGCCATCTGTGGAATCCTCGATTGTAATCGTAATTGCCTGTCCGACACTATCAGGACTGTACGTGCGGACCAGATATGTATGATTTCGAACGCTTCTCCGGTCAATTGTCACGATCCCGAAATCTCCGTCTGCTTTCCCTGCAATATGGATCGCCCGATCCTGTTCCGGCAGATACCGTGAAGGAGATACAGGAAAGTGCAATGTGTCCTGCCAGGAATTTCCCGAACCATCAACAATCTGCCACGGCAGGCCAAGTCGAGTTCCCTCCACTCTCTTCGGTACGTCAATTGCAGTAAAGGACTGCCAATTTCCGGAGTCGTAAGCACTCTGCCACACGTCGCCTGATTTGATCGAACTCAGGCTGATTGCATTGGTGCCTCCACTGTTCGGCAGCAAGATCCTGAGATCTGATAGTGTGAACTCCGTTTGATTGGAGAGATCAACTCCGAACCGGATGTTCTCGCCNNCCACACTCACCGGTTCCCGAGTGACATCCAGCTCTGAGGTCCCGGCAAAGATGAAATCACCCGCTGTACCATCGGCGTGGAGCCCGTCATCAAAGAGCTGAGTTTCCTGTAGGAAGGAGCCATCTCTCTTCTTGATTACCGCGGAAGCCGATTTCGAGCTTAGCCGGCGGCAATCGAGATGAATAGACATCCGCGCGATTGAGGAGGACGGATACACAACCGATACGGTGAGATCTGGTCGGGGCTGCAGGAGGGAGGAATATGCTTCTCTGATCTGTCGTGCATCACCTTTCAACTGGCGGACGCTGGAAAGGCAATTATTGCCCTGTGCAGCCAGGTGGGCGAACACAATCTCCTGTGTGTCCCCGGACGCCATTGTGAAAGGACCGCTCGACAGGAGCATTCGACGATCGGCAGGCCTATCCGTGTCAATCCAACCGGCTTCACTTACAGGGTCTCCATTTCCAAAGAACACAGATGGCAAACCGGTTGTCGGATCGATATAGGGCTCACAGGCCAGGGCAGAGCGAGACTGAAGGAGGCAGTAGAACTGGATGTCCCCTCCTGGGCCTCCATGAGGATCAGCATAGATACCAGATCCCGCATGATTGATTTTTGTAAACGAGGAGAGTCGAAGCGATCGCACGCCCTTGCGGAAGTTAAGATCAATGATGGCACTGTCCGATGCGCTACCGGGGACTACCGGACCCGTGAGCAGAACGTACCCCATTGCCGGAGGAGAATAACCAAAAACATCATCATATCCTGCGGAATTATACGTATAGCCCAGATCAAGGAGTGAATCACAGCCAACAAGATCATTACTTGACTCTCCTATTTCCCCGTCACACCACAGGCCGATATACATGCTATCAACTGAAAACCCGCTCTTATTAATCACTTTTGTTCGCACAAACAGGGTATTGCCCAATGCGCCCGAACGGCGGTAGCCCCAGATGGTTCTCTGCATTTCAATTCCGATCGGTGGCGAACCGGCCATATCGGTAGTGCGGATCGAATCCATGTCGTTTGCGACATACCAGAGTGTCTGGTCCGCACCTTTGACCCCGGGAATATCGATCCCTGGCTCATAGGTGTGATTGCCATTTACATCATCAAAGGGGGCACCATCGGCCGCCGGCCATTCATTCCAGTCGATGAGATACTGATCATACAGGCTCCGTGCTGTCACACTTTCATATCGTCTGACAGGGAATACTTCCTCTGAGTCGAGCTGGGCTTCAATGTGCTCGTCAAATGGAGACGACGGATTTATGTCCGGGCGTACACGATAAATCCGGTAGGACGGTAGAGAAGGATCAGCCGCAATCGGATCATTCGTCGAGTCCCCCGGGATAAGGATACGTCCGGCTTGAAGACCAACATCGAAATTCGCCACTCCACCGCATTTCGGGATAAGTCTCCCTTTATGAAATCCTCCCCAGATCACGCCGTCTTCAAACACGGTTG
>DKBG01000314.1 GCA_002451155.1 Ignavibacteria bacterium UBA6906 | reverse complement strand
TCGTCCATTGTCAATCGGTTGGAGCCCCGTAGGGGCGATTCTTCTACTAGCCCACGGCGACTGAATTGAAGTTCCCATGAGGAGCCGTGGGTTTAGTGCAAGAGCAAAGAAGAAAAGAGCCCCATCGGGGCGATTCAGCCTCGGAATTCTCCTCACCGCGCGGGACGGTTTATCTGCTCAACCGTCTGGTTGGCGATCTTCTTCCATTCATAACAAGTCTCGAGGAATGTGGATTCTTCATCCGGATGCATGAAATCATTCCACAATTTCCTCCGTTTTGTGACACTTCCAGGTGGCATGTGATTTGCGTCTTGCCACCAAGGATACCTGTGCCGTGGTCTCGAAAACGGCAACGAATGCGGGAGTCAGGAGGACACTGCGATGCGAAAAACAGATATTTCACCATATACCATGGCAATCATCATTCTCGGAGCTACGCTCCTCACAGGCGTCGGCTGCAAGGACGACGCCGTCACGGCGAGTAATGGGATTGCAGACGAAGATGTTGCTTCTCTTGTGGCTGCGGCAATCGGGTCTGGCACATCGACTGCGGGATTGACAAGTCAGATTGAAGATGCGGCAATTGTTTTGGCGGGCGGTTCACTTCCGAAAACAGGCGGAACATCATCGCCAATGCTGATCATCCTCGACACGATCGTGACCCGGACCCGCACGGGGAACTACAGCTATGCGTATACGTTCCATCTCGTGTTTGACCTCGTCACCACCAACACGCTCGCCCTCACCTGGGATATGCGCGGGATCTATGAGACTCCGCGACTGTCCTCTGATGACAGTGCCCACGCAGCGCTCGTCGTCAGTGATCTCACAACGCAGACACTGAGATTCAACGGCACCTACCTTCGATTGGGAACGGAGGACTTCAAAACGAGAGAGAATTGGCGGGTTCAGACCCGGATGACCTCTACTCTTGGCGATGTCACCGTGGCCAAGGCTACACATCGCATAACCGGAGGCACCATGACGGTGATGCTGAACGGTGAAGCGAGTGGAGGCACGAAGTTTTCACTCAACGCGGAAGTGCGATTCAGTGGAAACGGTCTGGCAGAGATCGTCGTCAACGGAAAGACTTTCACCACAGACTTTGCCACCTCGGAGGTCGTCGAGCATTGATGGAATTGTGACGGGCATATAGACGACGCCGGCGAAAATACCGCCGGCGGCTCTATTTATAGGGCGTCAAGGAGCGCCGACAGGTGTGCCGGGTCCCCGGTCGGCAGCGCACATACAAAATCCCTGCATACGTAGGCGGCCGGTTTTCCGTCTATGGTGCTCATCCCCCCAAGTGCAGGGATACCCGCCGAGAGAAATGCCTGCCCCTCCCCCCCGTCCGCATACAAAATGGAGAGATGCGGAAGATACCGCGCGGTAATCTGCCTGCGAAGCTCATGCGACGCAGGATCCTCTACGTTTCCTGCGAGAACGACCTGAGCCGCCGCGGAAGTGGAGAAATCAAGCGCTGTAATCATCGCCGGGAGGGCAACAGGTTGTTTCTCAAGCATCGGACGGAACGACCGGAATATATCCCGTGCCAGCGCAACCCACTCCGCCCTGCCTGTAGCCCGGCCAAGCCGAATGAGATTACACGCCGTAATCGAATTCCCTGCCGGTTCAGCACCATCATGCTGTTCCTTCATCCGGACCAGGATGGACTGGTCAGTTCCCGTCGTATCGAAAAACCCGCCCCCTGACTCATCCCGGAACAGGCGTATCTGCATCTCCGTCAGCGTTAGAGCGTCACGGAGCCAGGCCCACGTCCCTGTTATTTCGTACAGGTCAATGAGCCCCTTGACAACAAACGCGTAATCGTCAAGGAACCCTTCCTGGCGTACCTCGGAGTTTCTGTATCGACGCATCAACAATCCGGTGGAGCGATCCCGGAGATGGCGCAGCACGAATTCAGCCGCGCGCTCGGCAGTCCGCCTGTAGATGCCATCCTCCAGCACTGCATAGGCATCCGTGAACCCGCTGATCATCAAGCCGTTCCAAGAGGTCAGGATCTTGTCATCCCGTTGCGGGCGCGGGCGAAATTCCCGGATCTTTAGAAGCACACCTCGCGCACGCTCCAGAGTCGACCGGACAGCGCTCGGATCCAGGCGGAGCTTCTCCGCAACTGACTCGTGCGTCGCGGCGCAATAGGGGATGTTTCTCCCGACGAATTCCCGTTGCGGGTCAAATGGGGCGTTCCCCTCCGCCAGGATCCCGTATGCCGCGACAAAGACCGGCGCATCGTCTTCCAGCGCGGCTTTGATCTCCGCCAGGGTCCAGAGATAGCAGGCACCCTCACCCGATTCGTCCGGGTTCTCCGGCCTAGGACTATCGGCATCCTCCGCCGAATAGAAGCCTCCGTCGGGCGATGTCAGCTCCCGCAGCACATAGTCCGCTGTTTCCCGGACGATCCTCAGATCTTCCGGGTGGCCCGAATGTCGGTACGCTGAACTGTAGAGTGAAAGCAACTGTGCCTGGTCATAGAGCATTTTTTCAAAATGTGGGAGGCGCCATTCCCGGTCCACGGAATACCGATGGAACCCCCCGCCGATCTGGTCGTACATTCCGCCGCCGGCCATCGACGAAAGGGTCCGGCGCACCATCTCGCCCGCCCGCCCGGAGCCGGTCCGGGAACTGTATCGGAGCAGGAAATCCAGACTGGCCGGTCGGGGAAACTTCGGCCCGCGCCCAAACCCTCCACACTCGGGATCATAGGTTTTCTCGAGCTGCTCGAAACAGAGAGCAATTACCCCGCTGGAAGGATCACGGTCTGCCAGCTTCGCCCGCGAAATGTCGCCCAGATAGCCGGTGAGAGATTCCCCTGCCTCAAGCGCACGGCTCCGCTCGCTACTCCAGACATCATGAATCCTTCGAAGAATATCCGGAAAGCCTGTCCTTCCGTGCCGGCTCTCAGGAGGAAAGTATGTTCCACCCCAGAAGGGTTTCAGCTCCGGGGTGAGAAATATCGACATCGGCCAACCTCCGTCCTGCCCCATCGCCTGAAGCGACGACATATAGATACGGTCCACATCCGGGCGTTCCTCCCTATCCACCTTGACCGGGACGAAATGCTCGTTCAGGAGCCCCGCGATCGTCTCGTTCTCAAACGATTCCTTCTCCATGACATGGCACCAGTGACATGTCGAATACCCGACGGAGAGGAATATGGGTTTCTGTTCGGACCGCGCTTTCGCAAACGCCCCCTCTCCCCAGGGATACCAGTCTACGGGATTGTGCGCATGCTGCTGAAGGTAGGGGCTCTTTTCATTAAGCAGGCGATTAGCCATCAGTCAGATTTCCCTCTTCATCCCGAATGATCCCGTACGCTCATTGACGCTCCCAGGTTCGAATATAGGCTATGATGTCATTGAGGTCGGAGGGCGATAGCGTCCTGCTAAACCCCGGCATTTTCAGTTCAATCTGGCCTTCTCCCACGAAATTTCTGAGGTCGTCATCAGTGTAGAGAGGCGTGGCCTCTGCAAGCCGGACCGAGGTAACATCAGAGGCAGTTCCCCGATCACCATGGCAGGCTCGGCATCTTGCATCAAAGAGCAACCGGCCCCGGTCGACCCCGGCCGCGGAAGCCGCGACAGCAGAAGAATATTTCGGCCGAGGCATGGTCCGTGAAATGGGGGGCAGCGATCGGAGATAGAGATAGATCGCATGCAGGTCAGCCGGGTTTATATTCTTGTACTGTGGATACGGCATGTGAGGATCCAGCGCCGTGCCGTCAGGCCGATATCCTGCGGTAACAGCTCTGATGAAATCTTCCTCACCCCAATGCCCGATTCCGGTGGCTGAATCGGGCCGGATATTGCGGGCATAGGAGAGAAGCGGCTCTCCCTCCGCCTCACCGAAAAGTATCGAGCTGCCGGTAAAGAGACTATCCAGATAGAATTCACCATTCTGGAGATTGCGGGGAGTGTGACAGTCAGCGCATCCTGCCGCCGATGTAGCCAGGTAGCGGCCGTATTCGAGGGTCGACGTCGCAGGAGGAGCCACGACAGGATTTTCGATCGGAGGAGGCGGAGAGATGACGTTCAGTGCAAGAAGGGTCTCTGCAAAAAAGGACGGCTCGTTTGCCGGCACGCTGTTGCGGACAGCTGGAATACTCCGTAGGTAGGAGACGAGTGCCAGCGCGTCTTCGTCCGAAAGACCGTGGAGCCAATCGACAGGCATGATCGGGAAGAGGACCCGGCCGTCTCTGCGAACGCCCTCACGAATAGCCCGGACAATTTCGCCATCGGACCAGCCTCCTATACCTGTCGCCGAGTCGGGAGATATATTTGCGCTGTAGAATACGCCAAAACCTGGTCCCGTGGTCCGAAGATCGAATACACCGGCGCCGCTCGGAGGCAGATTTGAACCGCGTGACTCTGCCTGGTGGCAGCCCCAGCATTGCCAGGTAGTTTTGAAGAGGTACTCACCGCGCGCGACGGTTGCAGAATCTCTGCGTGCCGTCATGGCTATCACCGGACGGTCTACCGGTCGGTCCCAGACCAAGAGGACATACCCCGAAAAGAGGAGCAGCAGGACAACAGCAAGTGCAAGAACGGCTCCGGCGATTTTGAGCGCGCGTTTCATATCGAATCTCTCCTCCCTGGTGTGCAAAGAACGAAACAGATTTCGAACCGAAATTTCGAGAATAGAACCCTCCTCGCGCGTCCCTCCCGCCGCACACCAATAGCGAAAAAACGGAGAAGAAGCAAACGGCCGATCAACAATTCTGCAGACTCTTGAGAGGCGATCAACAATGATCGACCGACCAACGCCGAGTGTGAAACAGTCCGGGCAATGCTGTTCGGGGCGAGTCAAGACACACGGCCCTTTCAGGGGCTGCATGTGGGTGGCACCGAGAGTGACGGTGTAGTCCCGTCTGACATCGCGGTCGGTCTGAATGGAGAGGATGCGTTCAGGCTTGAGTGATGGGTCGATTGGTGGGTGGACCTGGGGAGACCGACTGTGGAAAGGGGGTAGCGGCGGTTGCGATCCTTGAGGGCGTAGCGCTCAAGAAATCGCTTGAACTCCGGCGATGGTGGAGATGCCCTTGC
>DKBG01000291.1 GCA_002451155.1 Ignavibacteria bacterium UBA6906 | reverse complement strand
CACGAAGAGGGCGTTAACGGGAGACGCATCGATGAAGTCCCTGAGGAACCAGAGCACGGAACCAAAATTCTGAAAGTACAGGATCCAGAATCCGGAATAGACGAATATCAGCAGCATGAATCTGGCGTCGCCGAGCACTGTCGCGGCGCCGTGCAACACCTCGCGAACGCTCCGCGTGTTCTCCGGCTTCGGCGGGTCTTTGTAGATGAACAGTGCGGGGAGCAGCATGGCGGCGACATAGAGGGCTGAAGCAATGAACACTAGATTCCACGAAATCCCTTTCAGCTGGCTGACCGCCAGCGGCGCCAGGAATGCCCCCAGGTTGATCATCCAGTAGTACACGCCGAAGCCGAAGCCGGAATTCTCTTCGGTCGTCGAGCGCGCAATCGTGCCTGAAATGATTGGCTTGAACAACCCTGCGCCGGTTGCCATGATCATAAGCGTGGCAAAAACTGCGGCGTATGTGTTCATCTGCCCGCTGGCAAGGTAGCCTATCGTCAGAAGACTGAGGGCAACAAGGAGCGTCTTGCGATACCCGTACCGGTCCGCCAGTGCGCCGCCCAGGATCGGGAGAATGTATGTGAGGGCATAAATGACGCCCTGAAGGAATCCGACCGATTGCTCGGAAAATCCCAACCCTCCCTCGGCCACGGAAATGGTCAGGTATATCGCCATCACGGATTGCAGGCCGTAGTAGGCCGCGCGCTCAAAGAGCTCCATGACATTCGCCACCCAGAATACAGGTGGGAACGTGCGGAGAGTGCTGCGGCGCGGGGAGTCTGTCATTCGGCGTGGGGGTATCGGACCGATTGCTTCAGGCGCCAGCCGGGGGGTCTGGACCGGACCGCTGCGAGCCCGGAGTCGTTCTGAAGGGAGGCTGCGAGGTCATCGGCGAAACGTCGGGCTTGCTGGTCGTCCAGGAACCAGTCTGAACTGATGAGCCGGCGGTGGAGGAATCTCTTTTTGTACAGGCGTACGACGCGGGGATAGCCCCCTCCATCGACGGTATCGATCTCGATCAGGAAGTTCTTGCCGGCAGGAATTTTCATGGAAATTTCTGATATTGCAGTGGACCGCTTGGCCACAAAGCTACGCAGATCATATGAGATTATCAAATCTTCACGATGGCGTGCGCGTCACCGATCGGCTCTCAATTCCGCTGGCAGAGCTCCGTTTCGAATTCAGCAGGGGGGGTGGGCCTGGGGGACAGCATGTCAATAAGGTCTCGACGCGGGTCGATCTTCTCTTTAGCATCCAAAAATCCACTACTCTGTCCGCCTCTCAAAAAGAGCGGCTCAGGACGGCACTTCAGGGGCGGCTGGACCGGGCGGGGACACTCCGCCTCAGCGCGAGCGCGGCGAGGAGCCAGTGGCAGAACAGGGAGGAAGTCCTCAGCCGCTTCGTCAGGATTTTGCGCGCTGCGCTCAAACCGCACGTACCAAGAGTTCCCACCAAACCGACATCCGCGTCGAAGGCGCGGCGGCGGAAGGCAAAATCCCTCCAGAGCAGGAAAAAGAAGGACCGAACAGTAGGTGATATTCAGGACTGATATTGCCGGGTAATCACCCCTCTGATCATTCTCTCTGGCGCTGGCGGAACCCCTCCCTGGAGAGTCGTGTTTTATCTCTGGGAACCACTATCGGACCTTTCGAACCCCAATGCCTTCTGGGTGGCAATCGGCCCTGGCGGGCGGTTCAAATATTGTGGATTCATCTGCAATTCTTGAGCCCGTGGCGTCATCCGGCAATCTTTGCGCCAGCGGCGTCAGGAGTGAATCCAGAGGCGTTCAGGAGTAACAGAGGACGTAAGGCAGAGAACCAGACGTTTCAGAACTCGATCGCAATGACAAAACTACAGCACTATAGCTTCATTCTCTTTGTCGGGCTCCAGGGCTTGTTGGCGACATCTGTCATAGCCCAAACCGGCNNCAATCATTCTGAGCGATGTTGTCGTCGCGTCCGGAAAAGAGACCAGCCTCATGGTCAAGCTCGACCAGGTCCCGATCGGGATTGGTACAGTCGAAGTGACAGCCCAGTATTTTTCAAAAGATCCGGATGCACCTGTCAGCGCGCAGCGACTTTCCGCCGAAGAGATACGACGTTCGCCGGGCGGGTTTGAGGACGTACTCCGTGCGATTTCCGTCCTTCCGGGCGTGGCCCAGGCTGAGCCGGGGCGAAACGACCTGGTCATTCGCGGAGGTGCACCGTCCGAAAACCTCTATGTTCTTGATAACGTCGAGGTTCCCAACATCAACCACTTTGGGACTCAGGGGGCGGCCGGGGGTCCTCTTAGTTACATCAACCTAGATTTCATTCGTGAGACCGGCTTTGCCACCGGCGGTTTTGGCGTGAAGTACGGTGACAGGATGTCCTCGGTTCTCACTCTCGACTTGCGGGAAGGCCGCAAAGATCGAATCGGCGGGAAGGGGACAATTTCCGCGACGCAGTTCGGGCTCAATCTTGAGGGGCCGATGTCTGAGCAAGCGACGTTCGTATTTTCCGCGCGGCGCAGCTATCTGGATTTCATCTTCAAGGCCGCAGGATTCGGTTTCGTTCCCGAGTACTGGGATATTCTCGGACGGGTCCAGTACAAACCTGATACGAAGAATCAATTGAGTTTCTTTGCGGTGGGCGCACTCGACGATGTGGCCTTCTTCAATGATACGCCTGACCAGCGGTACGACAACTCGCGAATCCTCGGAACCGCGCAGACTCAGTACGCAAGCGGCGTGAACTGGGAGCACCTCTTTGGCAACGGGTACATTACCACGACGCTGGGACGGTCCTATGTACGGTACAACGGAGTGCAAAACGATTCACTGCTCCGGCCGATATTCCAGAATCAGTCAAAGGAAGCAGAGACGAGCCTCCGGGCTGATGCGGTCTTCAAGACCACAGAGGATGGCACCAACGAGGTATCGTTCGGAATCCAGGTCAAGAGGGTCAACTTCGCAACGACGCTGGCCCTTCCCGGATTCGAGACCAGTTTCGGGGACACGCTCGACGTTTCTGTAGCGGATTTTATGGAGATCGGCACAAAAGGCTCAGCCTATCTGCAGGCTCTGCATCACTTCCCACATGGATTTCAGCTTGTCGTGGGTGGGCGGGTCGATTACTTTGATCGAATCGAGCGTCAGTTCTACTTCTCACCGCGGGCATCGCTGGAATGGGAGTTCTCTCCCCTGACCTCGGTCTCTCTTGCCGCAGGGATGTACCGCCAGTTCCCGTCGTACGTCTGGTTTGTCGCAGACGCTCGAAACCGCGCAATGACGGCTGCGAGGGTTGACCAGTACATTCTCGGCGTCGAGCATCTTCTCCGGGAGGATCTGAAGGTCCGGCTTGAGGGCTTTTACAAAGACTATCGGGACTATCCGGCGAGCGTGACGCGTCCCTACCTTGTCATGGCGAACACCGGTGGCGGATTTGGCGGCTCGGAAGATAACTTTGCCTCCTTCGGGCTGGACTGGCTGATCAGTGAGGGGACCGGGAACGCGTACGGAGTGGACCTATTGATCCAGAAGAAGATGTCGGAAGTTCCCCTGTACGGCATTATCAGCCTTACGCTCTCACGGGCGCAGTTCACTCCGCTGGACGGCGTGGAGCGGCCCGGCCGGTACGACCAGCGCGTGCTGGCTAACCTCAGTGCCGGGTACAGGTTCGATGAGCGATGGGAAGCCAGCACTCGCTTCCGATACGGCACCGGTCGACCCTATACTCCGTTCAACGCGGATGGGTCACAGGATATCTCCCGGCTGAATTCCGAGCGTTTGAGGCCGTTTCACTCATGGGACGTGCGGGTGGACCGGCGATGGAATTTCGACCAGTGGAACCTCATTGTGTACCTGGATATCCAGAACGTTTACAATCTGAAATACGCAAGCACCCCTCGATGGGATCCAAGGACAGGGCAGTCAATTCAGGACGAAAGCGGAATCGGCATCCTCCCGTCAATCGGTGTGAGCGCAGAATTTTAGCAGAATATCGGGCCTGCAGACCCGATCCCGGATTTTCCGGCAGGGGCTCGTGGGTTCTTGAATGCCAGCAAAACATCCCCTATATTTATGCGGCCTTGTTGGCCGCACACCGACGTAGTCTCTCGCTGAACAGCCACGCACAACTCCTCAAAGTGTCAGGGCCCATATGAAACTGGATTTCCTTCTCCGATCGCTTATGCCGAAGGACGACAAGTTCTTCAAGTATTTCGGACGAGACGTTGAAAATCTGCGCGCGGCGGCGGCCGTTTTTCGCGATCTCATGTCGAACGCGATCACTAAAGAAGAGCGTGCTCAAAAAATCCGCAAGATCGAGGAATTCGAGCACCACGGTGACGAGATCACCCATCAGATCTTTTCCGAACTGGGGACAACATTCATTACTCCTCTGGACCGGGAAGATATCCACGCGCTCGCCTCAAAACTCGATGACATACTCGACTATATCCATGGCGCGGCAGGAAGAATCGTCCTTTACCGGGTCGAGACGATTTCTCCGGAACAGGAGAAACTCGCACGCATGATCTACGACCAGGTTCAGGAACTCCACACTGTCGTCACCAATCTTCACGACCATACGAAGGGTGAGAACTTTCGCGAGTCCCTGGTCCGGATCAACAGCATTGAGAACGAGGCGGATGATCTTTTCGAGCGTGCAATCGCCAACTTGTTTGACACATGCAAGGATCCCATTCTGCTGATCAAGACGAAGGAACTCCTTGTCAGCCTTGAAACAGCCACGGACCAGTGCGAGGATGCCGCGAACGTGCTTGAGAGCATCCTGGTCAAAAACGCCTGAATCATGCTACTTCTCGTTATTCTCATCGTTGTCCTCGCGCTCCTGTTTGATTTCGTAAACGGGATGAACGATGCGGCAAACTCCATCGCGACGGTTGTGTCGACGCGAGTGCTTTCCCCGCGGCTGGCGGTGCTGTGGGCCGCGTTTTTCAATTTCGCTGCTGCGTTCGGGTTTGGGGTGCACGTTGCCACGACGATCGGGAAGGGGATCGTCGAGATTTCGATTGTGGATGAATGGCTGATCCTTTCGGCTCTCATCGGGGCGATCGTCTGGGCCCACGGATGTACCCACTTCGGCCTGCCGATTAGTGTCTCCCATTCCTTGATCGGTGGCCTCGCCGGGACCGGCATCATGAAAGGCGGACTGGGCGCCCTGGTCCCAGCCGGGCTTATCAAGGTCGTAGCCTTCATCTTCCTTTCGCCGCTGATCGGGATGCTGCTCGGGTACCTGTTCATGGTTCTGGTGGCATGGCTTGTGAGGAAGAAGACCCCCAATCGGGTCGACCGCCTGTTTCGTGTCGGCCAGCTGGTCTCGTCTGCGGCATACAGCCTCGGACACGGGACAAATGATGCCCAGAAGACCATGGGTATCATCGCGCTCGTGCTCTATACCTCTGGCTACCTGGAGAGTTTCTATGTTCCGGTCCCGGTGATCATTGCTGCCTATCTTGCCATCGCGCTTGGCACTTACACAGGTGGGTGGCGTGTCGTCAAAACGATGGGGATGAAACTCACGCATCTGAAACCGGTGGGGGGATTCTCGGCAGAGACCGCCAGTGCCGTGGTGTTGCTCGGGACTGCCGCCGCGGGCATCCCGGTCAGCACGACGCATACGATTGCCGGTGCCATTATGGGGGTGGGTGCGACGCGCAGGCTGTCCGCCGTGAGGTGGGGGGTTGCCGGCAGGATCGTCTGGGCGTGGATTCTCACTATTCCCTTTTCAGGTCTCGTTGGGGCCTTTTTCTACTTCCTTATCAGCGAGGTCCGGAAGCTGTTACCTTAAATGGGGCTTCTTGTGTTTAACAAGACTATTGATTATGATTGATGTATGAAACGGACCTTCCGGACATGCCATCACCGAGCTCATCACCATCACGGTGCACCCTCACGACCCGGCGGACGGAAGAACGGCTGAACTCGGATACCAATCGACACTGCAGACCCTTCCTGAAACCCGGGAAGGGTTTTTCGTTTTTGGGGAAGCATTATGAAGCGAACACATATCGGCCTTCCGGCTGGATATCGCGACCTCCTCTTCGATGAGGCGGCCAAACGCAGGACAATTGAATACCGCCTTGCCTCCGCGTTTCAGGAGAAAGGATACTCTGAGGTCATGCCCTCCCTCGTTGAGTACCAGGACCTTTACGCGCGGGGCAACCAGGCTGTGGCTGAACGGACGGTCAAATTTCTTGATCGTGAGGACCACCTGCTCGCTCTCCGTGCCGATTTTACGCCCGCAATCGCACGACTTGTCTCCAGCAGGCTGTCGGGCTTGCCGTCGCCAATCAGGATCTGGTACAGCGGAAACGTCTTCCGGAAGGTCGAATCCCGGCGGGGACGTTACTGTGAATTCGGCCAGGTAGGCGCCGAGCTGTTGGGAGATGCCACGACGGACCGCGACGTCGAGATCATTTCGATGGCACTTGAAGTGCTTGACGTCCTTGGGATACACGGTGCCACCCTCCACCTGAATCATGCAGGCGTATTTCGAGGGATTGTTGAAGATCTTCGCCTGGACAGGAAATCCCTGAAGCTCGTGAAATCCGCGATCGATCGAAAGGACGCGCGGGACCTCACGGCCCAGCTCGAATTGCTCGGTGTGGCCGATCAGGTGCACGACCAGCTTGCCGCGCTGGCCCGGTGCACCGGCGGTGCGGACATCCTTGAGCGGGCACGAACAGCGGTGACGCAGCCGCTGGCCAGCCGCTCAATCGAAGATCTCGCGCAGATAGCGAAACGCCTCGGTCCCCGGCAGGACGCTGTCCTCTTTGACCTGACAGAGATCGATGAGATGGAATACTATACCGGCGTGATGTTCACGATAGTCCACCCCGGACTCACAACCGAGCTGGGGCGGGGAGGACGCTATGACGGGCTCGTCCGCGAGTTCGGGGCTGACTTGCCCGCCGTCGGGTTTTCCTGCTCCCTCGATGCTCTGATGGAGTTGACATGAACGGGAAACTTCTCTGCGCATTGCCGAAAGGACGGCTGTTTGAATCCTCCCTGGATCTTCTCGCCAGGGCAGGGATCACGACGCACAATCGGGAAGACTCGTCACGCCGCCTGACATTCTCCGATGATCAGAAGAGATTCGAGTTCGTCAGCCTCAAGCCGGTGGATATCCCCGTGTATGTCGAGTCAGGTGCCGTGGATGTTGGGGTGGTGGGAACCGACATCCTCCGGGAGATCGACAGCGACGTCTATGAACCGCTCGATCTGCAAATCGGGAAATGCCGGCTTGTGGTTGCCGCCGCGGCGGATGCAGCGCTGGATTTCAGCGAGCACCTGAAGATCGCGACAAAATATCCCCGGACGGCCGACCGGCACTTCCGGTCCCGGAATATCCACGTGCACATAGTGAGGCTCGACGGCAGCGTTGAAATCGCCCCGCTCCTTGGTCTCGCCGACGCCATCGTGGATCTTGTCGAAACCGGACGGACCCTGAAAGAGAACCATATGGTGATCGTTGAAGATGTCGCACAGGTGAGCTCAAAAATCATCGTCAACCGGACCGCAATGAAGATCAAAGGNNCAGAAATCCTGGGTCCTTCGCGGAAGCGATATGCTCCTGGAGCAGAAATTCTTCCCTCTCCGTCGAGTCGGAATCTATGTCCCTGGAGGAAAGGCGGCGTATCCTTCAACCGTCCTGATGAATGCGATCCCCGCCGCCCTTGCGGGAGTGAAGGAAATCGTGATGGTCACGCCCTGCGGGAGAGACGGCACGATCCGTCCCGAGGTGCTTGCGGCCGCACGTCTCTGCGGGGTCCGCGAGATCTACCGGGTAGGCGGTGCCCAGGCAATTGCCGCTCTGGCATACGGGACCGGGACGATATGTCCTGTCGACAAGATAACAGGCCCGGGGAACGCGTATGTCGCGGAAGCGAAACGGCAGGTTTTTGGCCAGGTCGGTATTGACATGATTGCGGGACCGACGGAGGTGGTCGTGGTCGCGGACCGGTCGGCAAACCCCGACTTTATTGCTGCCGATCTGATTGCCCAGGCGGAGCATGATGAGGAGGCGCAGGCGATTTGTCTCACGCCGGATGAAGGGCTCGTCGGTCCGGTTCAAGCAGCTCTCGACCGGAGGATCTTGACCGCTCCCAGGCGAGCGATTGCTTCCCGCTCGTTGAAGGAGCGGGGGGCATTTATGCTTGTGAAGAACCTCGCCCAGGCAGCCGAAATTGTAAACTCAATCGCTCCTGAACACCTCGAAGTGATGGTCAGGAACCCTCGCAGGTTTGTCGCGAAGGTGCGCACCGCAGGCGCTATTTTCGTTGGCTCCTGGTCCTCTGAGGCATTCGGGGATTATCTGGCCGGACCGAACCACACCCTCCCGACTCTCGGGACTGCACGATTCAGCTCAGCACTCAGCGTTGCCGATTTCCTCCGGTTCACAAACATCATTGAGATACGCAGGGGAGGGGCACAGGCAATGAGCCGGCATGTGGAAGTGCTGGCTGCCGCGGAGGGTCTCGACGGCCATGCGGCCTCTGCCCGGGCGAGGAGAGAATCTGCATGAAGACGCTCCTCCGCCCGGAAATTGCAGAGCTGGCAGAATATCGCCTGACGCAGTACCCGTTCAGGATCAAGCTCAACCAGAACGAGAACCCCTACGAGCTGCCCGCGGAGATCAAAGAGGAGATTGCCGGAAGACTCGCGGCGGCACGCTGGTCACGCTATCCGGCCTTCGTCCCGCACTCGGAGATCGAGCGAATCGCGGCCTTTGCGGGATGGAAACCGGATGGGACACTCCTGGGAAACGGCTCGAACGAAATACTGCAGTGTGTGTTCACGTCCGTGCTCGAGCGCGGGAAGACTGTGGTGATCAGCCAGCCTACGTTCACGCTCTATCAAATCCTCGCGCGCGGTCTCGGTGCGAGGATCGCTGAAGTGCCGATGACCGGGGGATTCGAATTCGACGTCGAGAGAATCATCCGCACGGCGAACGGGACCAGGGCTTCGCTGATCGTGCTCTGCTCGCCCAACAACCCGACGGGAACCTGCCTGACTCGAGACGAGGTGGAGAAGATTCTGAACGGAACTGAGGGTCTGGTGGTCCTCGACGAGGCGTACGTTCAGTTTTCCGGCGAGACGCGGGTGGATCTCCTCAACCGGTATGATCGTCTGATCATCCTTCAGACCTTTTCAAAGGCGATGGCCGCCGCCGGTCTCCGGTTCGGGTACGGCCTCGGACCGCCTGCGCTGATGGCACAGCTTGACAAGATGAAGCTTCCATACAACCTCAACATCTTCACACTCATGGCTGTCATGACACTGATTGACCGCTGGCCGGACATTGAGTGGTGGATCGGGCGCCTAATCGAAGAACGGGAGCGCGTCCGGGATGCTTTAGCCGGAATGCGGGGAATTCGCGCGCACACTTCAGGGGCGAACTTTCTTCTGTTTGAAACGCTGGAAAAGCGTCCCGGCGAAGTCTTCAAAGCATTGGCGGAGCGGGGGATTCTCATTCGTGATGTCTCTGCCTATCCCGGATTGGCGCAAGGTCTGAGGGTCACCGTGGGAACGCCGGAGGAGAACGACGAATTTCTCAAGAACCTCGCGGAGGTGCTATGACCCGCACGGCGCAGATCGTCCGCCGCACGACGGAAACGCAGATTGAGTGTGTCATATGCCTGGACGGCACAGGCAAATTCGAAGGGACGAGCGGCATTGGCTTCTTCGACCACATGCTCTCGCATATTGCCAAACACGGAGGGTGTGACCTCAGGGTGACGGCAACTGGCGACCTCCACGTGGACGAACACCATCTCGTCGAGGATATCGGCATTGTGCTCGGGCAGGCTCTTTTGAAGGCGGTAGGTGAGAAACGGGGGATTGAACGGTTCGGGACCGCCTACATCACAATGGATGAGGCCATGGCCCGGACTCTTATCGACCTGAGCGGGCGGAGTCACTTTGTGTTTCACGCGGAATTCTCGCGCGAGTCGATAAACGGCTTCGCGCTTGAGATGGTGAGTGAATTCTTCCAGGCTATAGCCAACGAAGGCAGGATGAATCTGCATATCGCCCTTCTGTACGGGAAGAACGCTCATCACCAGGCGGAGGCGATATTCAAGTCGTTCGGCCGGGCGCTGCGGGAGGCGGTTCGTCTNNAGAATGCCAATGTGCTGATCCTGCCAGGCGTCGGTGCGTTCGGGGAAGCGGTCAGGAGGATTGATGGGCTCGGACTCCGTGCACCGATCGAGCGGTCTGCAAAGACGGGCAAGCCGGTGCTGGGGGTCTGTCTCGGCATGCAACTATTGTTTGAACGGAGTGAAGAGTCCGTCGGGGTGAAGGGGCTCGGTCTGCTGTCAGGCGGGGTCATGAGGTTTGGCGGCGGAGTGAAGGTCCCGCACATCGGATGGAACGACGTGATCCCTGTGGGATCGAGTCCGCTGTTCTCCGGAGTGAGAACGGGGGAGTGCTTCTACTTTGTGCACTCGTTCTATGTGCCTGATTGCAGGCATGCAATTGCGCACACGGAATATGGCGTGCGGTTCGCTTCGGCCGTTCAATCGGGCAATATCCTGGGCGTGCAGTTTCATCCGGAAAAGTCACAATTCCCCGGCATGCACCTTCTGCGGAATTTCCTGACCCTGGCCTCCGCTGTCTCTACTGACAACTGACAACAGGCTGGTATTCTCTGATGGATAT
>DKBG01000091.1 GCA_002451155.1 Ignavibacteria bacterium UBA6906 | reverse complement strand
GGGGATAAGTCTCCCTTCCCGGTGATTGCGGGCTATCAGAAGATCGGGGTGGTGGAATGGATCGGGGAGAATGTTCGCGGGTTCTCGGTCGGCGAGACGGTGTTTGCGACAATCGGAAAAGTTGAGGGAATGCATCACTGGTACGCGGGACACGTCTCGCCGTCCGTGTGCCCCGGATCAGAGGTCTGGAAGTTGCCGGCCGGAGTGGACCCGCTTGCATTCGCGGGGATGGTGCTGACGCAGGTCGGATACAACGCCGGGTCGCGGCCGCGTCTGGAGGCGGGAGATGTTGCGATTGTCTTTGGAGATGGGATGGTGGGGCAGTGGACGGCGCAGACGCTCGCATTACGCGGCGCGGAGGTCATCCTCGTCGGCCGGCATGATGAACGTCTGAGGCTTTTCTCACGCCCTCCGTTCCGGCATGCGGTAAACAGCCGGCGGCAGGATTGGACAGAGTTTCTGCAGGGTACATTCGGAGACAGGCGGCTCCAGGTTGCGGTTGACACAATCGGTCGCACTGCGATCTTCGACTCCGTCCTTCCGTTCATGCGAAGATTCGGACACCTTGTTTCAGCCGGCTTCTACGGCACGGAGGATCGGCTCTCACTGCAGCCTCCCCGGTACGGCGAGCATACGATTGACCTGATCTCAGGCTGGACCCGCGATCGAATGGACGACACGCTCCGGTATATCGCCGGCGGATCTCTTGAGACGATTCCGCTGATCACCCACCGGTTTCCTGTCGATGAGGCCGCAAAGGCCTGGAGCCTGATTGAGTCAAAAGAGAATCATGTCCTTGGAGTCATTCTGGAGTGGTGAGATCATGGCAACGCAGCCGACGATGACGAAATTTCTGCACGTTGAAGCCCCCGGCAGGCCTCTATGGACAACGATGGAACTTCCTGCTCTGAAAGCGGGAGAAGTTCTGCTCAAGGTCGAGGGGGTAACGACCTGCCCGCACTGGGACCTTCATATGATGGATGGCGAGCCAATGTTTCCGGGCACCCCGCTCAATTACCCGCTCGTGCCTGGACAACCCGGTCATGAGGCGATGGGTAAGATCGTATCTCTGTCGGCGGACGTGAAGGGGTTCAGTCCCGGCATGAAGGTGGCAGCATGGCGCGATCCGGGAAACAGGAGTATGGGATGTTACGCCGAATACGTTCCGATCAGAGCGGAAGATCTCCTGCAGATTGATCCCGGATTGAAGCCGGAAGAGATTGCCTCTCTTGAACTTGCGATGTGTGTCCAGGGATCGTTCGAGCAACTCATCGAGCGGGGAGGAGTGGAAGGGATGAAGATCGCGGTCAGCGGTCTGGGTCCGTCAGGACTCATCGCAGTTCAGCTTGCGCGGGCGCACGGGGCGAAGTCAATCATCGGATTCGACATTCTTTCTGAACGTCGCCGCATGGCGCTTGAGCTCGGCGCAGACGACGTCCGGGATCCCGGTCAATACCAGTGGCCGCGCGACCGGTTCTCCGACGACGCGTTTGACTCAGCAGTCGACACGACCGGGCTCCCCGTGGCCATCGAAGCCCTGATGGCTTCTACACGCAGAACCGTGGCGGTCTTCGGCGTCCTCAGGTCCCCTGTCCAGTTCGGGCCGGAACAGTGGTGGGGTGGATTTGGCCTGCTCGGGTACGCANNGCATACGAGGTCGGCGGCTGTAACGGCATACCGCCTGATCCTGGAAGGAAAACTCCGCCTGTCGCCTCTTATCTCGGCAACGTTGCCCCTTGAGCGATACGCTGAAGGAGTCGAATTGCTGCGAAGCCGGAAGGCACTCAAAGTTCTCTACGTACCCTGAATCTTAACTCTGTTCACTTCTGAATGCTTCTGCCCAGTCGTCGTCCCGTTCTTGAAGGTCGGCCCCGTGGGCTAAAGAGATACGTCTTTCGTCCCCTGGGCCTCCGCTCTATTGCCGTTCGGTTGTCCATCGTCGATTGTCTGTTGTCAATTGGCCGCGTCGCCGCCGAACGGGCACCTCCCGTACGGCCGGCTGCTGACCACCGATAGCTGATTACTGATCTCCAATCCCTGATGTGAACGTCCGATTGCGTACCGAGAATCGATCGGGAAGAAGACCGATTTGAAACCGACTGATCTTTTTATACATTGATTTTCACTGCCAACAACAGGGAGTATCATGAAGAAGATTTTCAAGTGGGCCGGAATTGTCCTGCTGGTATTGTTTGCCGGGGCACAGTTCATTCGTCCCTCAATGGAGAATCCTGCGAGCGACGAATCGCTGTTCTATGTCAACCACCTCGCTGTCCCTTCCGATATTGCCGCGATCATCACCCGTTCGTGTCTGGATTGCCACTCACATAAGACTACGTGGCCATGGTACAGTCAGATCGCCCCAGCATCATGGCTCGTCGCTAACGATGTGAAACAGGGGAGACGGCATCTGAATTTTTCTCTCTGGGGGAAATATGCCCCGTCGAGGCAGCTCATTGCGCTTACTGATATTGCGGACGAAGTGTCGGGAGGTGATATGCCCCTTCCGCAATATCTCCTCCTCCATCGTNNCCCTGGATTCAGCGGCAAGGAAGAAGCTCGCGGCATGGGCGGAGTTCCAGAAGGAGCTCATCAACCCATAGGGAAGTTGCCGTAATTCTCCAGGAAGTCGTCTATTGACTGTCGTCAGAGTCTGAGGTATTTTGTCTCAGTTTCGGTCTTTGAGAGGGCCTCTCCGCCTCCCTGATTCACAGGCACGGATGGAGCGGCCTTTCTCGTTTTCTGTCCCCCTAACCTGCCAACCGCCCGGACGATCCTTCATGGCACACCATCTCTCATCGCGGACAATACCCTGGCTGTTTGAGGAAAGCGTGCGGAAGTTCAGCGACAATGTTCAGATCTGGGAAAAACAGGAGGGTTCCTACATCGGCTCGACCTACGAGGACGTGAGGAAATCCGTTCACGCATTCGCAGCTGGACTTATGGAACTCGGTATTGCCCGGGGTGACCGGGTCGCGTTAATCTCAGAAGGCCGGAAAGAATGGGTGATTGCGGAGCTGGGAATTCTTTACTGCGGAGCGATCAATGTTCCTTTGTCGATCAAAATTGAGGAGCCCGCGGATCTCGAGTTCCGGCTCAGTCATGCGGAGTGCAGCGCGGTCATCGTCTCGCGTGTCCGCCTGTCTACGATCCGGGCCTTGAAGTCCCGGCTCCCCCTCGTGAAGCACCTCATTCTCTTTGATGCAGAGGTGGGAGAAATGCCGGGGGAACGTAGCGTTGAATCCATCATGCGCGAAGGCGTAGCATGGCTCAAGGCGAACCGTGACCTGTTTGCACAGCGATGGCGCACAGTGACGGAAAGTGATCCCGCAAACATCTGCTACACCTCCGGAACCGTGGCTGATCCGAAGGGGATTGTCCTGACACACCGCAATTACACCGCAAACATTGCGCAGAGCACGGCAATGTACCCGCTCCCCCCGACGGCGGTTACGCTGCTCCTTCTCCCGTGGGACCACGCGTTCGCGCATACGTGCGGGATCTATGCGCTGTCGAGCACGGGCGGCGCCTTTGCCTGCGTCCAGCAGGGGAAATCCCCGCTCGAGACGCTGAGAAACGTGCCCGCCAACATTCGCGAAGTGAGACCGACACTCTTGCTCAGTGTTCCCGCCCTGGCGAAGAATTTCAAAAAGGGGATCGAGGGCGCGATCAGGAACAAGGGACGGCTCCCGGCGACGCTGTTCCGGTGGGGATTGCGAGTCCAGATGATCTACAACGCCGACGGATGGAACCGGGGGAACGGGTGGAAAGCTCTTCTGAAACCGGTGCTGACCCTGTTCGATCATATTCTGTTCAAGAAGATCCGGGAGAATTTCGGAGGCCGGCTTGAGTACTTCATCGGCGGAGGCGCACTCCTCGATATCGACCTGCAGCGGTTTTTCTATGCGATCGGAATCCCAATGTACCAGGGGTACGGCTTGACCGAAGCGGCGCCGGTGATCTCCGCGAATACACCGCGCCATCACAAGCTCGGCTCGTCCGGCAGGATAGTCCCGGACCTTGAGGTGAAGATCTGCGATGAATCGGGGAACGCGTTGCCGCCGGGGAGAGGAGGCGAGATCGTCGTGCGGGGGGAAAATGTCATGGCCGGGTACTGGAAGAACGAAACGGCGACCGCTGTCGCGGTCCGTAATGGCTGGCTGTATACAGGTGACCTGGGATACCTCGACGCAGAAGGGTATCTCTATGTGCTCGGACGGGAGAAGAGTCTTCTCATCGGCCACGATGGCGAGAAATACTCCCCGGAGGGGATCGAAGAGACCATCATCGACGGGTCCGCCTATATAGACCAGATGGTTCTCCACAACAGCCAGTCTCCCTACACGGTGGCCCTTCTGGTTCCGAACCGCGAAGGCCTCCGCCAGTGGGCAGCAGAGAATGGCCGGGGGATGAATGATGCCCAAACTCACCGGGACCTGCTCTTCCTGCTCGAGACGGAAGTCGACGAATATCGGCCGGGAGGAGAGCGGTCCGGGCTGTTTCCTGAAAGGTGGTTGCCGGCGGCGATCGGAGTTCTCGACGAGCCGTTCACAGAACAGAACCGACTCCTGAACAGCACCCTGAAAGTCGTCCGGGGACGGATCGAGACAACATACAGGGATCGACTGGAGCATCTCCACTCACCCTCGGGGAAGTCAATCGTCAATGAGAAGAATCTGGAGTCCATGTCTCGGCTCCTCCTGACCGGCTGAATTGGCCGGAGCGGTTCGGGGGGTGAGTGGATTCTCTCCCCGAAATTCGCTAATTTGGAGAGGTTTTCCACCCATTCCACACCGAAAGAGCCTTCTGCCCCATGCGACTCAGCAGCTATTTTGTCCCCACGGTCAAAGAAACCCCAAATGATGCAGTCATTGCAAGCCACCAGCTGATGGTGCGAGCGGGCATGATTCGTGGATTATCGTCCGGGATCTACTGCTGGCTCCCTCTCGGGCAGAGGGTCATGCTGAAAGTCATGCAGGTCGTGCGGGAGGAAATGGATCGCATCGGGGGGCAGGAGTTCTATTATCCAGCCCTGAACCCGGTGGAACTCTGGGAGGAAACCGGGCGCGTGAAGGCATTCGGGGACAATCTCTTTCATCTCAAGAACCGACCTCTCGTCCTCGCGCCCACGCACGAGGAGGTGGTGGCCTGGCTGGCGAAAAACCATATCGCCTCCTACAAGGACCTGCCCCAGATCTGGTACCAGATTCAGACGAAATTCCGGAATGAGCCCCGGCCCCGCTCGGGTGTGCTCAGGGGTCGACAGTTTATCATGAAAGACAGCTACACGCTTGATGCCACATGGGAAGGTCTGGACAGGGGATACGACCTCCACGCGCAGGCGTACAGGAACATTTTTTCGAGATGTGGGCTCAACTTCTTCGTTGTTGGAGCGTCGAGCGGTGCCATGGGAGGATCTGCTTCACAGGAGTTCATGATCGAATCTGACGCGGGCGAGGATGTCGTGGCTCTTGCTGAGGATGGGAGCTATGCGGCGAATCTGGAGGTTGCGACATCACTCGTGGACCAAGCGAAACGCTCTCCCAACGCCGAGGCCTGTGCCGAGATCCACACGCCAAACGTGAAGACAATTGACCAGCTCGCTGCGTTCCTTTCAGTGGATGAATCCAGGCTGGCAAAGTCAGTCGTATACTGGGCCGGGGAAGAGCCGGTTCTTGTTCTGATGATGGGGAACGATGAACTGAACGAGTCGAAGCTCATGTCGGTCATGGGGGCTGAGGTCCGGCCGATCGAACCGGAACGGCTCCTGCAACTGACAGGGGCGGACACGGGGTCAATTGGTCCGGTCGGGCTTCGCGGATTCAGAATACTCGCCGATAAGAGACTTGAAGGAGCCAATGAACTCATCAGCGGAGCAAACAAGAACGATTACCACCTGATGCATATCGACCTCGCGAGAGATTGCGCAATTGAGGGATATCATGATCTCCGGACAGTTCGGGAGGGCGAGACGAGCCCGAACGGGACAAGCAGGTTGAAGATTGTAAAAGGGGTTGAGCTTGGACACATCTTCAAACTCGGCACAAAGTACTCGGATGCGTTGGGGGCAAGATTTCTGGACGAAAACGGCAAAGAGCTGCCGGTCATCATGGGAAGCTACGGCATCGGCATCGAGCGCATCGTTGCCTGTCATATCGAGCAGAACCATGACGGGGACGGCATCATCTGGGACAAGGCCATCGCGCCCTTCCAGATCCATCTGATAACGGTCGGCTCTCGCAGCAAAGAGGTAGTGGACACTGCCGAACGGCTGTATAGTCTGCTTGTAGAGGATGGAGTTGAAGTCCTCTTTGATGATCGAAAGGACATCAGCCCGGGATTCAAGTTCAAGGATGCCGATCTGCTCGGGATGCCGTTCCAGGTGATCGTCGGGGAGAAGAATCTGGCAGCCGGGAAGATCGAAATCAAGGAGCGGAGGACGGGGGATCGAACTCTGGTGGAGCTGGAATCGGCGATCGGAAAAATACAGCAACTACTCGTGTAAGACACCCATGGTAGAAGTCTCGAAATTCTATGTGAACGGCCAATGGCATGTGTCGTCTGTTTCGAGGCCGGTCACAAATCCGTTCTCGGGGAAGACGATTGGGGAAGTATACCAGGCCTCTCCTGCAGTCATCAACGATGCGATCACGGCGGCGACGGATGCATTCGAATTCACCAGAAGCCTCTCTTCGCTGCAACGATCTGAGATCCTCTTCTCGATCAGCCGCGAGGTCGCCGCACGGAAGGAGATACTGGGCCGGTTGATTTCCACTGAAATCGGGAAACCGATTCAGGCAGCCCGGCTTGAAGTTGAACGGTGCGTGTTCACATTTCTGACGGCGGGGGAAGAGGCCAAGCGGATTGGCGGCGATATCATCCCGCTGGACCTGGCCCCAAACGCCGGAAAGAGGATCGGAATAGTGCGCCGATTCCCCCTCGGCCCCGTCTCCGCGATTACTCCGTTCAATTTTCCGCTGAACCTGGTCGCGCACAAAGTAGCACCGGCTATAGCGGCGGGTAACACGCTGATTCTGAAGCCCTCATCCAATGCTCCGCTGATCGCACTCGCCCTGGCTGAGATTATCGACAAGACGGACCTTCCCAAGGGAGCGTTCAACGTCGTACCCTGTCTCTCAGGAGAATCCAGTCAACTCGTTGAAGATGAACGAATTAAGCTTATAAGCTTCACAGGTAGTCCCCCGGTCGGCTGGGACTTAAAAAAGCGGGCGGGAAAAAAGAAGGTCGTGCTCGAACTTGGCGGCAATGCCGGAGTAATAATTGACAGGGACGCCGACCTCTCGTACGCCCTCCCCAGGATTCTGACAGGTGCCTACGGAATAGCAGGACAGTCCTGCATATCGGTCCAACGGATCTTCATCCATGAATCGGTCTTTGGCAAATTTCAGGACGCATTCGTCAGTCTCTCACGCTCGGTTGTCACAGGGGACCCTTCCAATGACAAGACGGTCGTCGGACCGATGATCTCGGAGCAGGCCGCGCGGCAGGTGGAGGGCTGGATACGCGATGCTGAGGGGGAAGGCGCAAGAATTCTGTGCGGGGGGAAGAGGACGGGGGCGTTTCTGGAGCCGACGGTTCTGGTGGATGTGCGCGCTCAAATGAGTGTCTGTGCACAGGAAGTTTTTGCCCCTCTGGTCAGCCTTGAGCCCTTTGTGACGTTCCAGGAGGCGGTCGCGAAGGTCAATGATTCTCGATTTGGCCTGCAAGCCGGAGTATTTACAAACTCGCTCGCCAACGCGATGTATGCGTTTGAGCGCCTCGAAGTGGGTGGAGTGATGATTAATGATGTCCCCACCTACCGCATTGACCATATGCCGTACGGAGGAGTGAAAGATTCTGGCTTTGGCCGAGAGGGTATTCTCTATGCCATCGAAGAAATGACGGAGATGAAACTCCTCGGCCTGAATATTCTCGAGAGCGCCAGAGAATAATCCTGAGCGTTCAGCGCATTGTCGACATGGCAGCAAGAGGTTGACACGGCCGGGCGCAACCCGGTGTGAAGTGAGTCCGAAGATTTCCACCTCGGTCTCTGCAAAGAATGTTGAAAAATCCCCCGCGCTTGCTCTTGCTTTTCGGGAAGCGCCTGGCTAGAATTTTCCATGCCTCAGTTCGTCCACATCCACAATCACTCTCACTACAGTCTCCTGGACGGCGCCTGCCGGATCGATGACCTCATCCAGGCCGCGGTTGACAACGGGATGCCTGCGGTTGCCCTGACCGATCACGGGGTTATGTTCGGGGCGATCGAATTCTACAAGAAGGCGCAAAAAGCAGGCGTTAAGCCGATCGTGGGAATGGAAGCCTATATTGTGACCAGGGGAAGCCGGTTCGACCGGAGCAGTCAGACCGTCGAGTCCGGGGGACGAAGGGCTGCCTACCACCATCTCCTGCTGCTTGCCAGGGACGAGACTGGCTACCGCAATCTCATCAAGCTGAGTTCCCTTGGCCATATTGAAGGGTATTACTACAAACCCCGGCTTGACACCGAAATCCTCCGGAAGCACCGGGACGGGCTCCTGGCCACATCGGCCTGTGCCGGAGGCGTGGTCTCCGCGCACCTGGCGGCCGGAAACGACACGGAAGCGTATGCGGCGGCGGAAATTTACAAGGACATTTTCGGCGAGGATTTCTACATCGAGATCCAGAACCATGGCATCGAACGGGAGGATCTGATCCGCCAGAAGGCGCCGCGGCTGGCCAGAGAGCTCGGCCTCAAGCTCGTGGCCACCAATGATGTCCACTACCTCAAACACGAGCACGCAGTCCCTCATAACATCATGCTGCTCATCCCGGACGCAAGCAGCACGAATACGCCGGATTATTCAAAGCTTCGATATCAGACCGATCAGGCTTACTTCAAATCAAGTGCGGAGATGGCCGAGTTATTTCGAGAATACCCGGAAGCCATTTCCTCGACCCTCGAGATTGCGGAAAAGTGCAATCTCCAGCTCGACCTGAAGAAGATGCATATGCCGAAATTCCCGATCCCCGCCGATTCGGGAGTTGAA
>DKBG01000292.1 GCA_002451155.1 Ignavibacteria bacterium UBA6906 | reverse complement strand
TCAACCGCGTGGTGTACGACATCAGCTCGAAGCCTCCGGCGACAATTGAATGGGAGTAGTCCTTCCTTTGTACGCTGCTAAACGTATCGTTTTGTCACGATCCACACGTTCGCATCGTGTTTCAGGCATCGTCATCCACACTGGATGTGCAGGGCATTTCTCCACAGGTGCGATTTTCTGCGCTGGTCTCCGTACGGATTGTTTTGGCCGCCGGGCGGTTTTTCATGAAACGCACGGGTGCACTGAAGACAGCGGAGGGTCTGGCTGTCAGGCTGGGCTCTGAAGGGAGCTCTGAGAGAGGTAAGTGAAGTCGCGGTGATAAAGAGATTTCTCAGAAAACATCTGCCACAGGCGCTCAGGGATCATCTCCGATACTGGAGGTTGAGAATTTTCCGTGGGGGCCATTTTGCGCTAGACGATTTAGACAAGAAGCTGAAAAAATACATCAATTACGAGAACGGTTTCTTCGTCGAACTGGGTGCGTACGACGGATTTACTCAATCTAATACTCTCTATTTTGAATTGTTCAAGGGGTGGCGTGGGGTTCTGGTAGAGCCCTCTCCTCACCGTTTCCTGACTTGTCTGCACTTCAGAAATAGAAATGGGAACAGTATCTACTGCAATGCGTGTGTGCCATTTGGATATGCTGACAAGTATGTGGATATCGAGTATGCACACACGATGTCGTTTTCCGAAGATTTAGATCTGGATATAGAAGATCGAGAAGGCTTTCGGGATTCCGGCAAGGAAGATCTGGAGGTCAATCAAAGATCACTTCGGTTCGGGGCTCCTGCAAAGACCTTGTCGACAATCTTAGATGAGAGTAATGCGCCGAAACAGATCGACTTGCTGTCTCTTGACGTCGAAGGTGCAGAGCTCGATGTTCTCAAAGGAGTGGATTTCGACAAGTACAGTTTCAAGTACATGGTAATCGAATGTCGAAATATTGAACGATTGGGATCCTTCCTTTCACAAAAGGGCTATGAGGTGATTGAGAAGCTCTCGGTCCTTGACTACCTCTTTGCGAAGAAGTCCTTTGACCGCCCGTGAACGCTCCGTCGTGCACTGCAAGGTGCCGTCGTTCGGACGGTCAGGGGTGAGGCGCGTGGAGTTGATGAGTTGTCCGTGCGCCGTATCATTCTATACAAGGGAACCTGTGATTGCGGACTCTCACGAATCGGGATAGGCTGTTCCACGCCACCCATGTTCGCCTGTGGGCGGCCGATGTTCTACACACTCCATGAAGAAATATCTCTCCTTCATCAAGATCGAGCATACGCTCTTCTCGCTACCCCTCATTTACTCCGGCCTGTTGCTCGGGGCTCGGGGAACGGTCCCGCCCATGAGACTGTTTCTACTTGTACTGACGGCGGCCACAGGGGCAAGGACTGTTGCCTTCGCGCTCAATCGGATTGTCGACCGGAGGATTGATGCCAGAAATCCCCGGACGGCCTCCAGGGATCTTCCGAGCGGACGGATGTCGATGTGGGAAGCGGGCTGGGTGGCGGTCTCCGGGGCGGCGCTTTACTTCGGCTCGGCCTACTTGATTTCTGAGTTCTGTTTCGCACTGTCGCCGATTCCGCTCATTGTCTTCATTGTGTATCCGACGATGAAACGATACACGCCGCTGGCACATTTCGGGGTGGGTCTGGGCCTCGCGATGGGACCGCTCGGGGGTTGGTTTGCCATCTCTCCGTCCCTCGACGGCCTGGTTATTCCGTTGATCCTCTCCCTGTTCACCCTCCTCTGGGTGGCGGGTTTTGACATCATCTATGCCACGCTCGATGAGGAATTCGACAGGAAGGAGATGCTCTACTCGTTCCCCGTCCGGTTCGGACGCGTCCGCGCGTTGAGGTACTCAGGATACCTGCACGCTGCGTCGTTTCTGTGCCTGACCGTGCTGTTTGTGTATGCCACTCTATCAGTGTTCGCCCTCCCGCTTCTGGCAGGCACGGGTGTATTGCTGTATCTCGAGCAGCAATACGCGAACAACGTCGAACTTGCGTTCTTCCGCATTAATGCCGTGGCGGGAGTCGTCGTGCTGCTCATGGTCGTTATTGGAGTCTACGCGTGAAAACCGTTGTCGGCATAACCGGCTCCTCCGGGGCAGTCTACGCCCTCGATTTCCTCAAAAAATGTCCCGGGAGAAAATATCTCGTCGTGAGTGCGTGGGGAAAAGTCCTTCTCCGGGACGAACTGGGCATAGGTGAAAAAGACCTGAAACCCTATGTCGAGCGGATCTTCTCCGACGATGACCTGACCGCTCCGATGGCATCGGGATCGAACCACTTCGATGCGTTCGTCCTGATTCCAGCCTCAACGTCGACTATTGGCAAGGTCGCGTCCGGCATCGGCGAAACACTGATCACACGGACGGCGCAGGTGTGCCTCAAGGAGCGGATAAAGATTGTGTTGTGTGTGCGGGAGACACCTCTGTCCACCCTGACGCTCGAACAGTGTGCGCGTCTCTCGGGGTACGGGGCCGTAGTCATGCCGATATCTCCGCCGCTCTACTTTGTGCCGAAATCTGTTGATGAGTACGTGGGGGCGTTCACGTCGAAGGTTCTGGGCCAACTTGGTGTGCCGGGGGGGAAAGGGTGGCGGGGAGAGGAGTTTACGTGACGAATTCAATTCGAACGCGCGAATGAAGACGGACTTCCGGACATTCAAAGATTTTGCTCGCTATCTCGAACAGGTAGGCGAGTTGCATCGCGTCACGGTCGAGGTGGATCCGTACCTTGAGATCACGGAGATCGCCCGGCGGGCGATACGGGAACGGAAACAGGCGATCTGGTTCGAACGCGTTAAGGGCTCCCGATACCCTCTGGTCATCAACGCCTTTGCGAGCGATCTGCGGTGCGAGCTGGCGCTGCAGCGCCATCCTGCCCGTCTGGGAGAGGAACTGATCCGCTTCATCGGCGATATGACGCCTCCGTCACCGCGAAGGATGCTGCATCATCGCGGGTTCATGCGCCGTCTCCTTGCCACACCGGTCCGGTCCGTCCGATCCGGCCGGGGGAGGGAGGTCCGAGAGACGCCGGATCTCGATTCGCTCCCCGTCCTGACCTGCTGGCCCGAAGACGGCGGCCGGTTCATCACGCTTCCTCAGGTCGTGACATACGACCCGCTCAGCGGCAAACGGAACATGGGAATGTACCGGATGCATGTATTCGACCGCGAGACAACGGGGATGCACTGGCAGATCCAGAAGGGCGGCGGGTTTCACTTTTTCCAGGCGGAGAAATTGGGCCAGCCGTTTCCGCTGGCCGTCGCGCTGGGCACGGATCCGGCCCTGCTCTTCGCAACGATCGCCGCGCTCCCGGAAAACATTGATGAGGCGATGTTTGCCGGATTCCTCAGGGGTTCGCGGATGGAATTCATGCGCGGGGCGACCATTCCGATTGATGTCCCTGCGCACGCGGAATTCATACTGGAGGGAGTCGTTCACCCGGGCGAACGGCGGCTGGAGGGTCCCTTCGGGGATCATTTCGGCCATTACTCTCACGCCGCGGAGTTCCCCGTCTTTCACATTCAGACACTCACCCACAGGAGGGACCCGGTGTACCCGGCAACGGTCGTGGGCATCCCTCCCATGGAAGACAAGTTTCTCGGCGATGCGACACAGAACATTCTCGGGCCGCTTGTGCGGCTCATTCATGCCGAGATCACTGACATGTGGGCCTACTACGAGGCGGGTTTTCACAACCTTCTTGTCGTCGCAGTTGACCAGCGATACGCGAAGGAGTCAATGAAAACCGCGCTTGGACTTATGGGGATGTCGCAGTTGTCGCTCACCAAGTGCATCGTTCTGGTTTCTCAGGGCGTGAACGTCAGGAACTTTGATGAAGTCGCCAGAGAAATACGTGACCATTTCGATCCCCACTTCGATTTTGTGATGATTCCCCGGGTTCCTCTCGATACCCTGGATTTCACCAGTCACACCATGAATCTCGGCAGCAAGATGATCCTTGACGCAACCCGAAAAACCCGTCCGGATCGTCCGGAGACACGGCGGAAGGTCCGCGGGCTGGGTGCGCGGGCGCTCCGCGCACTGCGGAATCTTGACCGGAGGATCGTTGACGCGTCTTTTGCGCACGACACCATGCTCCTGGTGAAGGTGCGGGGTGAGGGGATGCCGGTTGTCCGGAAACTCATCGCGCGGGCGGAACTTCAAGGGGTAGCGATCGTGGCGGCGGTCAGTGAAGACGTGGACATCCGGGAGAGGGAAAACTACCTATGGGGAGTCTTTACGCGATTTGACTGTGAGCGTGACGTGTGCTTTACCGGTCAGCGGCTCATCGGGATCAGCCCTGTGTACACTGGCGTCATGGGGATTGACGCAACCTGGAAACGGGGATATCCGAAAGCGCTCAGTATGCCGGATGACGTCGTTGCGCGGGTAGATCAGCGCTGGGAATCGTACTGGCAACCGTAAGACATGATGAACCGGAAGGGATGAGTATATGATCGAGGCGACGCGATTCCGGGACCGGAATCTCGCGGCAGTCTGGGACAAAGTGCAGGGCGGAGAACGGCTGACGCTCGAGGATGGGCTTTTGCTTTTCAGGACGCGAGACGTCATCACCCTCGGCAAGATGGCGCACCATGTCCAGCAGAGGATGAGCGGGGACGCGGTGTACTTTGTCCTGAATCAGAAAATTGAGCATACGAACGTGTGCGTGCTTTCCTGCCGGTTCTGCGACTTCGCGGCCCGGAAAGGGGAGGCGCGCGCCTACGAAATGACCAGGGCAGAAATCCTTTCCATGCTCACGCCCGAAATCCAGGAGGTGCATATCACCGGCGGGATGCCGCCCGACTGGCCGTGGGAGAGATATCTGGGCATCGTACAGGCAATCCACGACCAGCTTCCGAACGCGGATATCAAGGCATTCACTGCGGTCGAGATCGACTTCTTCCACAAGAAGTTCAAGATGAGCATTGAGGAGGTGCTCCGGCAGCTCAAGGCGGCAGGACTCAAAACCATGCCGGGCGGAGGGGCGGAAATTTTTTCGGAGCGTGTCCGACGGCAGCTGTTTAATCAGAAGATCGGCGCCAGGGGATGGCTGGATGTTCACAGAACCGCACATCGCCTTGGAATCCCGTCGAACAGCACGATGCTGTATGGTCATATCGAGACGCTGGAAGAGCGAGTGACGCATATGATGAAGCTGAGGGATCTGCAGGACGAGACGGGCGGGTTCCTCACTTTCATTCCTCTTGCCTTTCAGCCCGGAGAGACAGGGATCAAGCCGAGAGACCAGTTCACATCCGCCATCGATGATCTGAAGACAATCGCCGTCTCGCGATTGATGCTCGACAATATCCCTCACGTTAAAGCATACTGGGTGATGTTGACCGAGGAAGTGGCATCCGTTGCGCTCAACTTTGGGGCGGACGATATTGATGGTACCGTAGGGGGAGAGAAGATCGCGCATGACGCGGGTGCCGTAACCCCGATGACGCTTGCCAAGGACCAGCTCATTCGGATCATCCGGGACGCGGGAAAGATCCCGGTTGAACGGGATGTGTTTTACAACCCGCTGCAGGTCCACGCGGACAGGATCATAGGAAAGATTCCGTATCTGAATTCGGTTCCGTTCTACGCGATGCTTGACACGGGACCGTTCAGAATTCTCCCGGTTGCCCCGCGACGGATGGGGCTGCTGAACCGGACCGGGAAGATCGACGCGGGACTCTTCTCCCTCATGGATTACCTGACCAGTGAACCGCCGCTTGACCTCCTTGGATGGTGCATCGCGACGCGCGACCAGGTGAAAAGTGTGATGCTCTTCTCGAAAGAAGGATGGGCAGGCCTCGAGGGGAAAACCATCGGCATCACCGACGACACCGCAACGTCCGTCAAGCTCTTGAATGTCCTGCTCAGGAAGAAACATGGTGTCCGGGCGCGCTTTGCGCGGATGCACGCGGGAGTGAATGATTGCTCTCCGTACGACGCAATCCTCCTGATCGGAGACGAGGCGCTGAAGCGAAACAAAACCGGCCTGGACGGCTTTGAACTCGTGTATGACCTTGCCCGTGAATGGTATGAATGGCAGAAACTTCCGTTCGTGTTTGCCGTATGGGCGGCCGCACCACACCTGGCCGTGCATGACAAAGAAGGACTCAAGCAGGCGATTGCCAGATCGATAGAGGCATCGGAACCGGATTTTGTCGCTTCGGCGGGCCTCTACGGCAGGGCCCTGGGTCTGTCGGACGCGGAGACACAGGAATACCTGGAAGGATTCAATTACCGCCTGGGAGAGCGAGAGCGGGAGGCGATTCGGCTGTTTGACCGGCTATTGAAGGAAACAGAGGAAGTCAGAGTAGAGAGGGACTAAGGCGTGGAGCTATCGGAGATGTATCGGGATATCCGTCAGGGGAGGCGTCTCACGCAGGAAACGGGCCTCAGGCTGCTTCGCGAGGCGGAGCTTCTCGACCTTGCGGAGCTGGCGAATGAGATCCGGTTTCAAAAGAATCCGGATCCGCGGGTGACGTTTGTCGTCGATACGAACCCGAATTACACAAACGTCTGCACCATCGACTGCATCTTCTGCGCGTTTTACCGTCATCCTGGCGACGAGGGCGAATACACCCACTCAGTCGACCAAATGATAGAGAAATTTCGAGAGTCCGCCGCGGAAGGTGTGACGACCGTTCTGCTTCAGGGGGGTGTCAATCCCGCGTTGCCCCTGGAGTATTATTGTGACCTCGTCCGCCGCACGGTGGCGGAGGTTCCCGAAATCCACCCGCATTTCTTTTCCACCTCAGAAATTCTCGGAATGGCGACCGTGTCAGGCCTCACGGTTCCGGAGGTGCTCCGGAAGCTCTGGGATGCGGGGCTCCGGACGATCCCGGGCGGCGGGGCGGAGATCCTGTCTGATCGTGTGAAGAAGAAGATCTCCCACCTGAAAGGAACGAGTGCTGACTGGCTCAACGTCATGCGGGAGGCGCACAAAATCGGGTACCGCACGACGGCCACGATGATGTACGG
>DKBG01000015.1 GCA_002451155.1 Ignavibacteria bacterium UBA6906 | reverse complement strand
CCCGCCGCGACTTGAAGAAACGTTCCTGCGCCTCGGCGTCTCCGTGAACGGGACGGGTACCTGTATCGGAGACACCGGATTCTTCGGCGTGTCCGCCTCGCCCGTATCGCCCCTCCAGACGCCCTATGAGATCACCGAGGCGGAAATTCTCCGCCGGGCAGAACAGGGATGGACGCAGGTCTCCGGAGCGCGCTGGAAAGTGTTTGTCCCGCATGCTCCCCCGAAGGAGACATCACTCGACATGATCCGGGGCGGCCGACACGTCGGCAGTTCAGCCGTGCGAGAGTTTGTAGAGCGCCGGTCGCCGGACCTTCTCATCTGCGGGCACATTCATGAATCGCGCGGCACAGGTCGTCTGGGACAGACACTGATGGTCAACTGCGGACCGGCAGGAACTGGGTCGCACGCGGTCATCACGATCGACAAAACCGTCTCCATTGAGCTCAGAGGCTGATTCATGAGAACGCCGTTCGTCCCCGTGACACTGGAAGGAAGGGTGATCCGCCTCGAACCGCTGGAACGACGGCACGTCGAGGGGCTCTGTCTCATCGGACTCGATCCCGACCTCTGGACCTGGAGCCCCGCACAGGTTGATTCCCCCCGGGCGATGATTGCGTACGTTGACAACGCGCTCACGTTGCAGCGCAACGGGTCTGCGATCCCGTTTGCCACAATCCTGCAAGAATCCGGGATGCCAATCGGCTCCACAAGGTTTGGAAATATCGACCGGGAGAACGGCAGAGTGGAAATCGGCTGGACCTGGATCGCGCGGCCGTGGCAAAGGACGGCCGTGAATACCGAGGCCAAATACCTGATGCTGCGTCACGCATTCGAACAATGGGGCGTCACGCGTGTCGAATTCAAGACCGATGTTCTGAATGCGCTGTCGAAGCGAGCGCTCCTGCGGCTCGGGGCGAAAGAGGAAGGAGTGCTGCGGAAGCACATGAGGACAACGAGCGGGAGGATCCGTGATTCGGTCTACTTTTCGATTCTCGACAACGAGTGGCCGGAGGTGAAGACGACCCTGGAGCTCCGGCTCGGCCGGAGGTAACCCGTCTGGCGAGAGATGGGGGGAGAATTGCTCACGAGGGCCCTGAAGGGCCCTTTTGCATTGTCCGGGGGCGGGGCATCTGCGCAGCCTGTGCCCGCGGTGGCGGGAACCAATCAGGAGCGCCGTGCGTTAATATATTAAGTTCAAATATTTTGAGTTTAAACTAATGACAACGACAGCGCGATACGGAAGGAAGGCCGACACGGCCCTCTCCACCTGGGTGAAACTTGCCCGCGCCTTCTCGGTGTTCAGCAGGAGGACCGGCGAACATATCCGCTCCTTCGGCCTCACGCAGGCCCAGTTCGGCGTGCTGGAGGCGCTCGGCCACAAGGGCCCGATGACGCCGGGGGACCTCTGCGGGAAGCAGCTGGTCAGCGGGGGAAATATCACCGTGGTGGTGGATCACCTGGAGCGGGATGGACTGGTCGAGCGGCGCCGGAGCGCCACGGACAGGCGCTCGATTGTCATCCATCTCACTCCCGATGGACGGAAACTGTTTCGACGGATATTCCCGGCACACGCGGAATTTGTGGCGGACCTTGCATCCATCCTCACCCATGCAGAACAGAAGAACCTGGGTACGCTGCTCAAGAAATTGGGAACGGCAATCGCGAAGCCATAGTTCCGGGCCATAGAGGAACGTCATACGTAAATGCATCTCACACACCCGCAATTGAAGGAGGTACGTTCAATGAGAAAGCTCATTCTGGGAGCCGCTCTGCTCGTTCTTGTGGCGTCGCTCGCCGTCGCACAGAGCTGGAAGGTCGATCCGGCACACAGCAAGGTCGAGTTCGCAGTTACATACCTGATGCTCTCCGAGGTCACAGGACGGTTTTCCGCGTACGACGTGGAATTCACGCAGGGCGGCGAGGATTTCTCGGGCAGCGCCGTGAGGGCACGAATCAAGGTCGCAAGCGTGAACACTGACAACGAGAAGCGGGACGCCCACCTCCGGGCGGACGATTTCTTCAACGCCGAAAAATACCCGGAGATGGTCTTCAAAAGCACCTCATTCGAGAAAAGCGGAGACAACGCCTATCGTATCGCCGGCGACCTCACGATCCGTGATGTAACCAGGCCGATCGTCCTCGACGCAAAATACCTCGGCACGACCAAAGACGCATGGGGAAACACAAGGGTCGGATTCAAAGCGACAGCCGAGATAAACCGGATGGACTACGGTGTCAGATGGAACAAATCACTGGATAGCGGCGGCACCGTTGTGAGCGAGAATGTCGAAATCACGCTGGTAATTCAGTTGACGAAGGAAGATTCTTAGGGTTCGAGCGGCAGTCGGCAGACGGGTGTATCCGTCCCGTCTGCCGGGTTCGCCGCGCGTGACAGGACGTGAGTGCCAGTGAACACGAGGTGGCGCATGCCGCTCAACGCAGAGGAAAGGTACAACGGGTATGAGCAAAATGCCGATGAGTCACCTGCCGCCGTCCACGCGCCCCGCGTCCGTCTCGCTCACAAGCAGGGATGCCGCGTCGATGCGGGAGTTCTACGGCGGGGTTCTGGGCTTTGAGGAAATTCCGGAACAGTCGGGAGCAACAGCCTTCTTGCTTTCGCCCGACCTGGCCTCGCGGATACTCGTTGAATCGGATCCTCGCTCGGTCCACCGCTCACCATCAGCGCCCGGCCTGTTTCACCTGGCCATACTCTATCCAGACGCCGCCGCGCTCGGCCGGACCCTGCGCCGACTCATCGCAGAAGGATATCCGCTGGATGGAGCGGCTGACCATCTGGTCAGTCAGGCAGTCTATCTGCGGGATCCGGAGGAGAATGGCCTGGAGCTTTACATCGACCGTCCGCGTGAAGAATGGCCGCAGAAGGAGGGCGAACTTCAGATGGGAACGGAGTACCTTGATCTCGAGCCGATCCTTCGGGCCGGAGCGGAACTGCGTCCCAGGGACGCCGGGAGCAGGATTGGCCATATCCACCTGCAGGTTTCAAATCTTGAGCGATCCGGCAAGTTCTATCAGACGGTAATCGGATTCGAAGTCACCCAACGCTCATTCCCCGGAGCGCTCTTCCTCTCGGCAGGCGGCTATCATCACCATCTTGGCATCAATGTCTGGCGGTCACGCGGCAAGCCGCCGGCTCCGGCAAACGCGGCAGGACTGAGAGGATTTCGTCTCGCTGTTCCATCCCTCTCTGCTGTTCATGAGGTGCGGGACAGGGCAGCGGAAAACGGGATTCCCGCTGCGCCTGATGGCGACCGGTCGGTAACCATCGCTGACCCCGACGGGATTCCTGTCACGATTCTGGTCGAGGGCGGTTGAATGCTCCGCCTCACTGCACTCCGTGCGATCCCGTTGCCTCTTTGCCTGAGAGAGGCTGAACGCAAGGGCGCCAGGAGTCTGCAAAGCGCGCAAAGAAATGAGACACGATTGACGGCGTTGCGCTCAGTGCGTTCATCGGGCCGGCGTTCTCGCCGTGAAGATACTGACGAGGTTCCTTCACTCTTCTCAGGTGTGAAGTTGTCCGGGCACCAGCCCTGCGGTGTCTCGGGCCGACTCGGTTCAAATCTGAATCGGCCGGGATCTGACCCCACCCCTCCTGCCGCTTTCTACATTCCGCTTGTCTCCCCCTTCGAGTAATTGGAATTTCGGGCTCCTCTGACTATATTCTGCGAAAATCGTTCAGGCATCGAACTTGCGAGGATGGATCATGGAACCACTTGTGGTCGCGAAAAGTGATCGGGAACTCGGAATTCTCCCGGGTATGGCGAACCGGCACGGGCTCGTCGCAGGGGCGACAGGAACGGGCAAAACCGTCACGCTGCAGGTTCTGGCAGAACGATTCAGCGCTATCGGTGTCCCGGTTTTTATGGCGGACGTAAAGGGGGATCTCTCCGGCATCAGCCAGCCCGGCACGCCGAAGCCGAAAATTGAAGAACGGATCAGGACGCTGAAGCTGGGCGAATACGGCTTCCATGGTTCCCCTGTTGCGTTCTGGGACGTGTTTGGCGAGCAGGGACATCCCGTACGCACGACGATTTCGGAAATGGGTCCGCTCCTGCTTGGGCGTCTTCTGAACCTGAACGAAACGCAGTCCGGCGTTTTGACCGCGGTGTTCAAGATCGCTGACGATCAGAGTTTGATGTTGCTCGACCTGAAAGACCTTCGGGCCATGCTCAATCACGTCGGCCAGAACGCAGCAACGTTCAAAACCGAATATGGGAACATCTCGTCGGCCAGCGTCGGCGCGATTCAGCGGGGGCTTCTCGCCCTGGAGCAGGAGGGCGGCGCAAAATTCTTCGGCGAGCCGGCTCTGGACCTGGATGATCTGCTCCAGACGGATCGGGAAGGGAGGGGGATCGTGAATATTCTTGCCGCTGACAAGCTCCTCCTCTCGCCAAAAGTGTATGCGACGTTTCTGCTCTGGATGCTTTCGGAGCTCTATGAACGGCTTCCTGAGGCAGGCGACCCGGAAAAACCGAGGCTCGTCTTCTTCTTCGACGAGGCCCATCTTCTCTTTGACGACGCGCCGAAGCCGCTGCTTGAGAAAGTCGAGCAAGTCGTCCGGCTGATCAGGTCGAAAGGGGTCGGTGTGTATTTCATAACGCAGAACCCGCTGGACGTCCCTGATGTCATTCTCGGTCAACTCGGCAACAGGGTGCAGCATGCCCTGCGAGCATTCACGCCGAGAGATCAGAAAGCAGTGGACGCTGCTGCCGGTACCTTCAGACAGAACCCGGCACTCAATGTCGAAAAGGTCATTACGGAACTCGGGGTGGGGGAAGCGCTCGTGTCGTTCTTGAATGAAAAGGGGGCGCCCACCGTCGTTGAGCGGGCGCTTGTGCTCCCTCCCCATAGCCAGATCGGGCCAATCAGTCCCGATCAGCACCGTGCCCTTGTTGCGGATTCCCTGGTGGGCGGGCACTACGAGCAGGTTGTGGATCGCGAATCGGCATACGAGCTGCTCCTCGCGCGATCCGCAAAGCTCGCGTCTGTGCCTCCCCCCCAGGCGCCGCCGCGGGCTCCGGCGGGCAGGCGGTCGGATACGATGTTTGAGGCGACGGCAAAGAGCGTTTTGCGGTCTGCGGGGAGCGCCCTTGCACGGGAGCTTGTCCGCGGCATGTTTGGTACACTCTCCAGAAGGAGGTAACGATGATTCGGCGTACAGTGATTGCACTGCTCTGCTGCGTGACGACGCTCATTGTCGCCACAGCAGAACTCTCCGCACAGGAGGGGAGAAAGACGTTTGCTTCTCAGGGAACTGTGGAGGTGGGAGGGTCAATCAGTTTCAGCAGTACCTGGGGGGTCTCGGGGGGAACAGTCGAGAACGATCCGGTAATCACCTTTACCGCGGAGCCATACGTCGGGTATTTTGTGATCGACGGACTCGAGGTGGGCGCCAACCCGCTGGGAGTCACTGTTCTCAGCTCCGGGAACACGACGGTGACCGCCCTTGACTTGTACGGTTCAGTCGCCTACAATTTCAAAACCCCCTCGAAAATCTTTCCCTATCTTGAGGGGCTTGCTGGATATACCATGGTCACTGTGACGAATTCAACCTCGAGCAACGGCGGGTTCTCCTGGGGCGGCAGAGGCGGCATCAAAGTTGCACTGACGCCTGGTGCCCTACTTAACCTCGGTGCCGAATACAGACAGGTCGATCTCTCTCCATCAGGGGCGTCCGGGAGGTACGGGTATAATCGCCTGGCCGCCGTCGCCGGTTTTTCAATCTGGTTCTGACCATTCCTGCCTCAATAGAACGCCACCGCCGTCCCTCTGGACGGCGGTGGCGTTTTTCACAGCGTGTGTCCGCGCAAAAGACGTGTCCGGTTTCCCTGCGCCGGCCTCCAGCGTCGATTCGTGGCGCTGCGATCCGGCACCCGAAGATTCGTTAGCTCCGGAGAGGACCCGCCTCAAGGACCTCCTTCGGCGATTGCGCCTCATACTTCTTGAAATTCTCCACGAACCGCGAGGCCAGCTCCCGGTAGCGTTGCATATATGCCTTCGGGTCCGGCCAGGATCCGGCCGGGTTGAGGACGTGTTCCGGCACCCCCTCGCAGGTTGTGGGGACCGCAAAGCCGAAGACAGGGTCTTTCGCGTACTTGACAGTCAACAGCTTTCCGCTCAGCGCAGCATCCAGCAGTGCTCGCGTGTATCGTATGCTGATTCGCTTCCCGACGCCGTAGGGCCCACCGATCCAGCCGGTGTTTACCAGCCAGCAGTGTACGCCATATCGCAGGATTTTCCGTTTGAGCAGGTCGGCGTAGAAAGATGGATGATGGACCATAAACGGGGCGCCGAAGCAGGTGCTGAATGTCATTTCCGGCTCCTTTCCGAGACCTACCTCCGTCCCGGCGATCTTCGACGTATATCCCGACATGAACTGGTAGAGTGCCTGGTCAGGAGTGAGCCGTGCGATTGGCGGCATCACTCCAGAGGCATCACAGGTGAGGAGGATGATGTTTTGCGGCTGTCCTCCCAGCATCTCGGGAACAGAGTTTGCGATGTACCCGAGCGGATAGGAGGCCCGCGTGTTTTCTGTGATCGACTCGTCATCCAGGTCGATTAGCCGGCTGACCGGGTCGAACACGACGTTCTCCAGAATGGTGCCGAACCTCCGGGTACAGTCGTAAATCTGCGGTTCCGCTGTCGGCGAGAGCTGGATTACCTTCGCGTAGCATCCCGCCTCGAAGTTGAACACGCCGTCATCGCTCCAGCCATGCTCGTCGTCGCCTATCAACCGTCGTGCCGGATCGGCGGAGAGCGTTGTCTTGCCGGTCCCGGAAAGCCCGAAGAAGACCGCAACGTCTCCCTCCGTCCCCATGTTGGCGGAACAGTGCATGGGCATAACGCCTTCGAGCGGGAGGAGATAATTCAGAATGGTGAAGACGGATTTCTTGATCTCGCCCGCATACGCCGTGTTTCCGATAATGCAGAGTTTCTGCTCGAAGTTCAGGACGATAAATGTGCCCGACGGAGTCCCGTCGATCTGCGGCACACCCTTGAACGAAGGGACGCAGACCACCGTGAATTCCGGGACGTGGCGACGGTATGCGTCGGCCGTGGGCGGAAGCAGGAACATGTTACGCGCGAAATGGGCGTGCCAGGCGAGCTCGGTGACGATCCTGATCGGCATTCGATATTTCTGATCCGCCCCCGCGAAACAGTCCTGCACGAACAGATCCCGTCCCTGCAGGAATCCCTGCAGACGGCCGAACAACTCGTTGAACTTCTCCGTGCTGAACGGACGGTTGTATTCGCCCCACCAGATCTTCTCCTCGGTGGTGGATTCCCGGACAACGAATTTATCGCTCGCCGAGCGGGCCGTGTGTTTCCCCGTGAAGGCCACGATCGGGCCCATCTGCGTGATACGCGCCTCGCGGCGGAAGGTGATCTCTTCGTAGAGCGCTTCGGTGGGAAGGTTCCAGTATGCCATGCGGACGTTCGAGAGCCCATGGTTCTCGATTCCGTAGTCGCTCTTCAGCGCCTGTGCCTCGCTCTGCGCGGGGGTTCTGATATCCAGAAGGTTGTTCATAGCCAGTCTCGCACGAGTTTTCTGTCTCCGATGTAGATCTCCTGGGGAGCGTTCGGATCAAGCGCCCACTTGATCCGCTCCACGCCCTGCTTCACATCCTTCACCGTTGTTGCGTAGCTGAGCCGCAAATGCCCCTCCATTCCGAATTCCCTTCCAGGCACGGTGACCACGAGCGCCTTCTTCAGGAGGAACTGGCTCAGCTCGACGGAATTGCCGTTGTAGGCGCGGAAGTCCGGAAGACAGTAGTATGTGCCGTCAGGCCTGACCGTCGTGACTCCGGTGAACGAGTTGAGCTCCTGGAGGATCACGTCCCGATTGTTCTGTAAAACCAGCCGGAGCGTGTCGACGTGACTCTGAATTCCTGTCAACGCGCCTTCCGCTGCTGCCTGGAGCACGAGCGATGTGCAGGAAGTCGTCTGGGCCTGGACATTTGTCATGACCTGAACGAGCGCCCTGGGGGCGATTGCCCACCCGATACGGAAGCCGGTCATCCCGTACAGTTTGGATATACCGTTGATGACGATGACCTTCGTCGACTCAGTGTCTTTTTTCGTGAACCGGAACGGGGAGCTCTGCGTCCTACCGTCGAAGATGAGCTTGTGGTAGATATCATCCATGATGCAGTAGATCCCCTTCTGCTCGCAGAAGTCGACGATCTGCGAAAGGAGAGACTCGGGATACATGACGCCCGACGGGTTGTTCGGGCTGTTGACGATGATCGCCTTTGTGTACGAACTGACCGACCGTTCGATCTCCTCCATCCGCGGAACGAATCTCCCGTCTTCCGGAGTAACAATGACCGGAATCCCGTAGACCATTTTTATCATTTCCGGATAACTGACCCAGTAGGGAGCGAGCAGCACCACTTCATCCTGCGGATTGAGCAGGGTGAACAGCAGGTTGTAGAGTGCCTGCTTCGCCCCGCCGGAAACGATCACGTTCTCGGGCGCGACGACACGGTCGTAATTTTCCTCCGTGTACCTGATGATCGCTTTTTTAAGCGACGGGATGCCGTCGATCGGCGTGTACTTGATATCACCGGATGTCAGTTTCGCTGCGGAACTGAGAATTGCGGCGATCGGGGCCTTATTTTTGGGTTCACCGATCCCCAGGTGAATGACCGCTTCGCCGCGTTCTCGAAGGAGACGGGCCTGCTCATTCAGGCTGAGGGTCGGGGATTCGGCGATGGAGCGGGCCAGCTGGCTGATGCTCATGACCTGCGGAACCTCCTTCAGTGTCTCGGGAGCTCAAAAAGAACGGAGTGACTTGAAAAGGGCGGGGGAGCCGGAGTGCGGCGGCAAAGAAAGAACCACCTCACCACGCATAGTACCAAAAATGGCCTGGGAAAGCAACCGGCCTCAGCTCCCTGTGCGCGTTCTCACACGCTGATATTCTCCCCCCAACCGGGCTTGTGATGGTTTCCCGATGTTCCGGAGGTATCGGTCGATGCGAAATCGGATTCTTTTTCCTATATTGCAGAATCAACAGGCTTCATATACCCTTCCTTATGACCAGACGTCACCGGACCTACGCGGCATCTCTCGGTATTCGCTCGACGATTGTTGGAATAGCAGCAAACATCATTCTTGCGGCTATCAAGGCGATCGCCGGTGTTCTAGGCAACTCTTACGCGCTCATCGCGGATGCGATCGAGTCCGCTTCGGATGTCGCCAGCTCCATGGTCGTCCTCGGGGGCATCAAGATTGCCTCGCTGCCCGCCGATGAGGATCATCCGTACGGACACGGGAAGGCGGAGCCACTCGCCGCGATGCTGGTTGCCGCGGTGCTCTGCACGGCCGCGGTGGGGATTGCGATCGAGAGTTTTCGAGAAATCATATTGCCGCATCATGCTCCCGCCCCGTTCACGCTGATCGTCCTCGTTGCCGTTGTCTTGACGAAGGAAACCCTGTTCCGGTTCGTCTTCCGGCAGGGGACGCGCGCGGACAGCACTGCCGTCAAAACCGATGCCTGGCATCACCGAAGTGACGCCATTACCTCCGCGGCTGCGTTTGTTGGTATCTCCGTCGCGTTGATCGGCGGCCCGGGGTACGAGAGCGCCGACGACTACGCGGCCCTGTTTGCCTCCACGCTGATCGGGTATAACGGTTTCCGGCTACTGCGCGGAGCGGTGAAGGAGATTATGGATGCCGCTCCGCCGGCCAGCGTCGTGGAGAGCATCCGGCAGAGCGCGCTTCGCGTTCCCGGCGTCATCCAGCTTGACAAGACTACCGTGCGGAAAATGGGATTGGAGTACTATGTAGACCTGCACGTCGTGATTGACGGCGGCACCAGCGTCCGCGACGGTCACCTCATCGGCCACGATGTGAAGGATGAGATTCAACATGCCCATCCGAACGTGGCGGATGTCCTCGTGCACATCGAGCCCGATGACCTCAACACCCTCAAGGTGACCAGGACACACCAATGACCGGATCGCCGTCAATGAAGCTGCCAGCCCGTTCAGTTCTCGATAGCCTTGGCAGCTCCGCAGGAGCGGGGGGTCGTCAAGCGTTATGGCCCTCGCAGGGGAATGCTCGGCCGGGAAGGAACGGGGCCGGGGTCCGTGGGGAAGATCCACGCGGAGCCGACGTGACTGAACCCATTCGTGAAGATCACCGGCCGGCATCTTCGTTCCCGGGTCCCGATCGGCTGCGGGCCAACGTCACAACCGACGTGATCATTACACTTGGGACCATGCCCGGCCCCTCTGAATCCACACACTGCATCACTCTCTGATGGGAGCCCGGCCTCTGACCTGGCGCGCTCTGCTCGAACGTGAGGCAACGGACTGCCTGGAGAAAATCCTCGCGGAAGGAGAGAACAATGAGCCTTCCGCCTCCGAGATTCCTGCGGCAGCTCGCGCGAGCGGGTCCAATTTGCTCCACTACCTCGCGTTCGAGCGTTCCTGCTCCCCCCGTCTTCGGGCGCGGCTCTGGGATGGCGGCCTTGCGCTGTCTGACGAGCCGCTGAGCGTCGTCCGGGACCTCGCCGGGATATCCGGGGGATTTCCGCGCGCCCTGCCGCCGGGCAAGCGGCTGCTGCATCTTTCTCGTCAGGATGCGGGCAGGATACTTTCGCGGCGCGCCGCAACACTCCTCGGTCCGCGCCGTGGTCGATGTCGGACCCGGGTCATGGTGACAGCGCCGGAGCAGTCAGCGGACGACCGGATACTCATCCGAGAACTGCTGAGGGCGGGGGTGTCAGTCCTGCGTATCAACTGTGCCCGCGGCGATCCGCATCACTGGA